>NZ_CP088297.1:4355175-4656067 GCF_024666615.1 Aquabacterium sp. J223
ACAGCGTGCGCCGCACCATCGAGCACATCAAGCAGCAGCTGCCGCAGGCCTTCGTCATCGCCGGCAACGTGGGCACGCCCGAAGGCGTGATCGACCTGGAGAACTGGGGCGCGGACGCGACCAAGGTCGGCATCGGGCCCGGCAAGGTGTGCATCACCCGGCTGAAGACCGGTTTCGGCACCGGCGGCTGGCAGCTGTCGGCCCTGAAGTGGTGCGCGCGTGTGGCCAGCAAGCCCATCATCGCGGACGGCGGCATCCGCGAGCACGGCGACATCGCCAAGAGCGTGCGCTTCGGCGCCACCATGGTGATGATCGGCTCGCTGTTCGCCGGCCTGGAGGAGTCGCCCGGCAAGACGGTGGAAGTCGACGGCAAGCTCTACAAGGAGTACTTCGGCTCGGCGTCGGACTTCAACAAGGGCGAGTACAAGCACGTCGAAGGCAAGCGCATCCTCGAGCCGATCAAGGGCACGCTGGCCGACACGCTGCGCGAGATGCAGGAGGACCTGCAGAGCTCGGTGTCCTACGCCGGCGGCGTGCAGCTGGCCGACCTGCGCAAGGTCAACTACGTCATCCTCGGCGGCGAGAACGCGGGCGAGCACCTGCTGATGTGAAGCGGCCCGGGGCTCGGCGCCGGGCCCGGGCAACGACGGCGGTGGTACGTCATGCCCTACCTACAATCCCCGCCTTCGCGCGCGCCCGCGCCGCCGTCCCTCGCCGCCCGCCCGTCATGACCGACCTCGCCAAGTCCTTCGAACCCGCCGCCATCGAGTCCCGCTGGGGACCGCTGTGGGAGCAGAGCGGCGCCTACGAGCCGACGCTGGACGAGACGCGGCCTTCCTTCGCCATCCAGCTGCCGCCGCCCAACGTGACGGGCACGCTGCACATGGGGCACGCGTTCAACCAGACCATCATGGACGCGCTGACCCGCTACCACCGCATGCGGGGCTTCAACACGCTGTGGGTGCCGGGCACCGACCACGCGGGCATCGCCACCCAGATCGTCGTCGAGCGCCAGCTGCAGGACCAGGGCCAGAGCCGCCACGACCTCGGCCGCAAGAACTTCGTCGCCCGCGTGTGGGAATGGAAGGAGCAGTCGGGCTCCACCATCACCCGGCAGATGCGGCGCCTGGGCGCTTCGGTGTCGTGGCAGCACGAGTACTTCACCATGGACGAGAAGCTCTCGCCGGTGGTGACGGACACCTTCGTCAAGCTGTACGAGGAGGGGCTGATCTACCGCGGCAAGCGGCTGGTCAACTGGGACCCGGTGCTGAAGTCCGCCGTCTCCGACCTGGAGGTGGAAAGCGAGGAGGAGGACGGTTTCCTCTGGCACATCCGCTACCCGCTCGACGACGGCTCTGGCGAGCTGGTCGTGGCCACCACGCGGCCGGAGACCATGCTCGGCGACACCGCGGTGATGGTGCACCCCGAGGACGAACGCTACACCGCCTTCGTCGGCAAGCAGGTGAAGCTGCCGCTGACGGGCCGCCTGGTGCCCGTGATCGCCGATGCCTACGTGGACAAGGCCTTCGGCACCGGCGTGGTCAAGGTGACGCCGGCGCACGACTTCAACGACTACGCGGTCGGCCAGCGACACGGCCTGCCCGTCATCGGCATCCTCACGCTGGACGCGAAGACCACCGACGACGTGCCCGAGCCTTACCGCGGCCTGGACCGCTTCGTCGCGCGCAAGAAGGTCGTCGCCGACCTCGAGTCGCAGGGCCTGCTGGTCGAGACCCGCAAGCACAAGCTGATGGTGCCGCGCTGCGCGCGCACCGGGCAGGTGGTCGAGCCGATGCTGACCGACCAGTGGTTCGTCGCCATGAGCAAGCCGGGCGCGAACGGCAAGTCCATCGCCGAGGAAGCCATCGAGGTGGTGCAGGACGGCCGCGTCAGGTTCGTGCCCGAGCAATGGGTGAACACCTACCACCAGTGGATGAACAACATCCAGGACTGGTGCATCAGCCGCCAGCTCTGGTGGGGCCACCAGATCCCGGCGTGGTACGGCGCCGGCGGCGAGATCTTCGTGGCGCGCAGCGAAGAACAAGCGCGAGCCAAGGCCGAGGCGGCCGGCTACGAGGGCGAGCTGACCCGCGACGAGGACGTGCTCGACACCTGGTACTCCTCGGCCCTGGTGCCCTTCTCCTCGCTGGGCTGGCCGAAGGAGACGAAGGAGCTGTCGCTGTTCCTGCCCTCCACCGTGCTGGTCACCGGCTTCGACATCATCTTCTTCTGGGTCGCCCGGATGATCATGATGACGGTGCACTTCACCGGCAAGGTGCCGTTCAAGGACGTCTACATCCACGGCCTGGTGCGCGATGCGCAGGGCAAGAAGATGAGCAAGTCCGAGGGCAACGTGCTCGACCCGGTGGACCTGATCGACGGCATCGCGCTGGAGCCGCTGCTGGCCAAGCGGACCACCGGCCTGCGCCGGCCGGAGACCGCGCCCAAGGTGCGCGAAGCGACGAAGAAGGAGTTCCCCGACGGCATTCCCGGCTACGGCGCCGACGCGCTGCGCTTCACCTTCGCGGCGCTGGCCAGCCTGGGTCGCAACATCAACTTCGATCCCAAGCGCTGCGAGGGCTACCGCAATTTCTGCAACAAGCTCTGGAACGCCACCCGCTTCGTGCTGATGAATTGCGAGGGGCAGGACTGCGGGCTGGCCGAACACACCAAGGCGCAATGCGCACCGGGCCAGCCCTTCCACGGCTACCTGCAGTTCAGCGCCGCCGACCGCTGGATCACCAGCGAGCTGCAGCGGGTCGAGGCGGCGGTGGAGAAGGGCTTCGCCGACTACCGCCTCGACAACGTCGCCAACGCCCTCTACTCGTTCGTCTGGGACGAGTACTGCGACTGGTACCTGGAGATCGCCAAGGTGCAGCTGCAGACCGGCACCGAGGCACAACAGCGTGCCACGCGGCGCACGCTGATCCGCGTGCTGGAAACGGTGCTGCGCCTGCTGCACCCCATCACGCCCTTCATCACCGCCGAGCTGTGGCAGACGGTCGCCCCGGTGGCCGGTCGTGCGACCGATTCGCTGGGCGGCATCGTCACCGCGGCCTACCCCAAGGCCCAACTCGACCGGGTCGACGACAAGGCGGACGCCTGGATGGAGCGCCTGAAGGGCCTGGTCGCCGCCAGCCGCAGCCTGCGCGGCGAGATGAACCTCTCACCCGCCGAGCGCGTCCCGTTGCTGGTCACCGGCGACGACGACTTCGTCGGCGCGGCCGCACCGCTGCTGAAGGCGCTGGCACGGGTGTCCGAGGTGCGCATGCTGGACGACGCGGCCTTCGCCGCGGCCACGCAGGCGGCGCCGGTGTCGATGCAGGGCCCGCTGCGGCTGGCGCTGCACGTCGAGATCGACGTCGAGGCCGAACGCGCGCGGCTGGCCAAGGAGGTCGCTCGCCTCGAGGGCGAGATCGCGAAGGCGCAGGCCAAGCTGGCCAATGAGAGCTTCGTGGCGCGGGCGCCGGCGGCCGTCGTCGCCCAGGAGCAGCAGCGGCTGGAGGACTTCAGCCAGACGCTGCGCCGGCTTCGAGATCAAGCGAGTCGTCTGGCGCCGTCGGCCTGAACTCGGCGCGCGGCGCCGGGGTGCTGCCGGTCAGCAGCTCGTCGATGCGCCGCGCCACGGCCCAGGCCGCCCGCACCCGCGATTCGCGGGTGGTGCTGGCCACGCGGGGCGTCACCTGCAGGGTGTCGATGTCGGCCAGCGGCCGGCCCGGTTCCAGCCAGCCGGGCTCCAGGCTGTCCAGCCAGGCGGCCGACATGCGGCCCGAATGGAGCGCGTCGGCCAGCGCGGCCTCCTCGAACAGGCCCGACGGGCTGATGCTCACCAGCACCTGGTTCGGCCGGCACAGCGACAGGTAGCGCTCGCCGAGCAGGCCGCGGTAGCGGCTGAAGTAGCCGAGCTGCACGCACACGCCGTCGCTCTGCTCCATCAGCTCGCGCAGGCCCAGGGGTTCGACGCCCCAGCGGGTCCACACCGGGTCGTTGGCGTGCACCGCCGGGTCGTAGCCGACCACGCGGGCGCCGAAGCCGGCGAGCAGCTGGGCCAGCGAGCGGGCGGTGGGCACCAGGCCCACCAGGCCGATGGTGGCGCCACCCAGTTCGCGGCCGACCAGCAGGCCCTCTTCGTTGACCACCGGCACCCGGCGCAGCATGGCCAGCAACGCGCCGATCATGAACTCCGCCTCGGCCAGCGCGGTGGCGGTGAGGCTGCGCACCACCTCCACGCCGGCGCGCGCGCAGGCGGTGAGGTCGATGTTCTCGGCGCCGGCGCTGACCCGGCCCACCGCCTTCAGCACCGGCGCGAAGTGCAGGGCCTGCGCGTCCAGCGCGGTCGACGGCGGGATGACCAGGCCGCGCACGTTGAACAGGGCCTGGCGGAAGGCCCGCGGGTCGCCCGCCAGTTCCGGCGCGTAGCGCACCGGGTGGCGGTCGGCCAACCAGCGCATGACCTCCGGGTCGAGGGGTTCGAGGATGAGCACCGACATCGGGGACGGGCGTGGCTCAGTCGCGGGGGTTGCGCACGGCAAGTGCCACAATGAATCTCGTCACCACAGCGGGCCCGTTAAGAAATGTTAGTGCAGAAAGCCATTTTCCCCGTGGCGGGGCTCGGCACCCGGTTCTTGCCGGCCACCAAGGCGCAGCCCAAGGAAATGCTGCCGGTCGTGGACAAGCCGCTGATCCAGTACGCCGTGGAGGAAGCCTACGCGGCCGGGGTGCGGGAGATGATCTTCGTGACGGGCCGCCACAAGCGGCCGATCGAAGACCACTTTGACATGACCTTCGAGCTGGAAGTAGCCCTTGAACAGGCGGGCAAGCAGGAGCTGCTGGACATCGTGCGCACGGTCAAGCCGCGCGACATGGAATGCATCTACGTCCGCCAGTCGCAGGCGCTCGGCCTTGGACATGCCGTGCTGTGCGGGCAGCGCCTGGTGGGCAACGAGCCGTTCGCCGTGCTGCTGGCCGACGACCTGATGGTGGGCGAGCCGCCGGTGCTCAAGCAGATGGTCGACCAGTTCAACGACTGGCACGCCAGCATCCTGGCGGTGCAGGAAGTGCCGGCCGAGCACACCAAGCGCTACGGCATCGTCGCCGGCACCCCGGTCAACGATCGCCTGACCGACGTCAGCCGCATCGTCGAGAAGCCGGCGCCCGCGGACGCGCCCTCGCGCCTGGGGGTGGCCGGCCGCTACATCCTCACGCCGGGCGTGTTCCGCGAGATCGCCAACCAGCCCCGCGGCGTGGGTGGCGAGATCCAGCTCACCGACGGCATCGCCGGCCTGCTGCGCCGCGAGAAGGTCTTCGCCTACGCCTACCAGGGCAAGCGCTACGACTGCGGCAGCAAGGAAGGCTTCCTGCAGGCCAACGTCGAGCTGGCGTTGCAGCACGCCGACCTGGGCCCGGGGTTCCGGGACTACCTGAAGACGCTCGAGCTGTGAGCCGTCCCGGTCGCACCTAGCGGGCCCAGCGCCGGGCCGCCCCCGAGCCGGCCCGCGTTTGCCCTCGGGGGACCGCTCGGCGTCCTCGCCGGGCGAGGGGCAGACATTCAGCGGCGCCGCAGGTAGTGGACGAACTCGTCGCTGCCCTGCGCCTGCTCCAGCAGTTCGTTGCCGGTCTGCTTGGCGAAGGCCTGGAAGTCGCGCATCGAGCCGGGATCGGTGGACACCACCTTCAACACCTCGCCGCTGGCCATGTCGGCCAGGGCCTTCTTGGCCTTGAGGATGGGCAGCGGGCAGTTCAGGCCGCGGGTGTCGATTTCCTTGTGGGCGTCCATGCGTGGTGTCGACGTGGTGAGGGCAGGGATCAGTTGGGGTCGAGGAAGCGAGGCTCGTGGCCGCGGGCACGCAGCCAGTCGGCCATCGCGTAGCCGGTGCCGGCACGCCAGCAGCGGATGTCCTGCGGCGCCAGCAGCTTGTACTCCGCCAGCTCGGGCGACAGCCGGATCTCGCCGCGCGCCTGCACGGCGTAGGCGATGATGACCTGGTTCATGCGCAGGAATTCGTAGACGCCGATCAGCGAGACGCTGTCGCACTGCAGGGCCGTCTCTTCGGCCACCTCGCGCCGAATGCCGTCCTCGGGCGACTCGCCGGCCTCCATGAAGCCGGTGATGAGCGCGAACATGCGGTGCGTCCAGGCGGCGTTGCGGGCCAGCAGCACCCGGCCCTCGCGGTCCACGCACTCGACCACGGCGGCGAGCACCGGCGTCGGGTTGTTCCAATGGGTGTAGTCGCAGGCGGTGCAGCGCAGGCGTTCCTTCGGGCCGCTGTCTTCCTCTTCGCTGCGCAACGCCAGCGGCGCCGCGCACTGCGGACAGAACCTGAAGGTCATGCAGGGAAGACGCCCGTCGACAGGTACCGGTCGCCGCGGTCGCAGACGATGAAGACGATCGTCGCGTTCTCCACCGTCTGCGCCAGCTGCAGCGCGGCCCAGCAGGCCCCCGCCGCGGAGATGCCGGCGAACAGCCCTTCCTCGCGTGCCATGCGGCGGGCCATGTCCTCGGCGTCCGCCTGGGTGACGTAGACCAGTTCGTCGACCGCCTCGCGGTCGTAGATCTTCGGCAGGTAGGCCTCGGGCCACTTGCGGATGCCGGGGATGCGGGAGCCTTCCGATGGTTGTGCGCCCACGATGCGCACCGACGGCTTCTTCGACTTCAGGTGGTGCGACACGCCGGTGATGGTGCCGGTGGTGCCCATGGCGCTGACGAAGTGCGTGACCCGGCCCTCGGTGTCGTGCCAGATCTCGGGCCCGGTGGTCTCCTCGTGGATGCGCGGGTTGTCGGGGTTGGCGAACTGGTCGAGCACCCGACCCTTGCCGTCCTTCTGCATCTGCTCGGCCAGGTCGCGCGCGTACTCCATGCCGCCGGAGCGCGGCGTCAGGATGAGCTCCGCACCGAAGGCCTTCATCGTCTGCGCCCGCTCCACCGACAGGTCCTCCGGCATGATGAGCAGCATGCGGTAGCCGCGAATCGCCGCCGCCATCGCCAGTGCGATGCCGGTGTTGCCCGAGGTGGCCTCGATCAGCGTGTCGCCGGGGCGGATGTCGCCGCGCTCCTCGGCACGACGGATCATGCTGATCGCCGGCCGGTCCTTCACCGAGCCGGCCGGGTTGTTGCCCTCCATCTTGGCCAGCAGCACGTTGCCGCGGCGCTCGTTCTCGGCACCGGGCAGGCGGACGAGGCGCACCAGCGGGGTCTGGCCGATGGTGTCTTCCAGGGTCTTGTAGGCAGGCATGCGGGCAGGCAAGAGGGGCTGCTTCCATTGTGGCAGCAGCCCCGGCGACCCTGCAGGACCGCGTGGCATACTGCGCCGCCCTGGCCGACGACCCTGTCGTCCGGCCGCCGGCAGCCCCGGCCCGCGTGACGAAATCGGTAGACGTAGCGGATTCAAAATCCGCCGCCGCAAGGCGTGCCAGTTCGAGTCTGGCCGCGGGCACCACCGGACCCTCGCAGGCGCTTCGGACCGAGCGGTGAACCTGTCGCGGGTCATGGCCTCGAAGGCTCTCACTCTCACGCCGCCCGATGCCGCCCCTGCCCCCCGTCACCAAGTTCCTGTTGTTCGCCTGCACGGCGGTGTTCTGCCTGCAGCTGCTGTCGGGCATGGGCATGCTGCCGCTGGAGCTGTGGCTGGCGCTGTGGCCGCTGGAGTCGGGGCGGTTCCTGCCGTGGCAGGTGCTGACCTACGCCTTCCTGCACGGCAGCTTCGGCCACCTGTTCTTCAACATGCTGGGCCTGTGGACCTTCGGCAGCGAGCTGGAGCGGCTGTGGGGTCCGCGACGCTACATCCACTTCCTGATCGCCAGCGTGCTCGCCGCCGCCGCGGTGCAACTGATCTTCACGTCGGTGATCGGCAGCCTGTCGCCGACGGTGGGCGCCTCCGGCGGGCTGTACGGGCTGCTGCTCGCCTTCGGCCTGCTGTTCCCCAACCGCACGCTGATGCTGCTGATCCCGCCCATCCCGATGAAGGCGAAGTGGTACGTGCTCGTCTTCGGTGCGCTCGAGCTGCTGCTGGGCCTGACCGGCGGCATGGGCGTGGCCCACTTCGCCCACCTGGGCGGCATGCTGGGCGGCTACCTGATGATCCGCTACTGGCGGGGCAAGCCGCCCTTCGGCGGTCGCGGCCCACGCCGGGTGCGGTAGGCGGCCCGACCGCCGCGCCGCAGGGTCCCCAGCCTCCCCGGGGGCACCCGGGACCCGCTGGCGCGCGGGTACACATCGTGCTGTGATGCGGGCGTGGGCCGGCCGCGGCATCTTCCGCCGGCGCCCGCCGATGAGGAGGTCGCCGATGCGCCCGTTCCATCCCGCGCCGTTGCAGCGCCACGCCGCCGCCTGGCTGTTGGCCTCCCTGCTCACCGCCCTGTTGCTGCTGCCGTCGGCGGCCCGCGCGCAGGCCACCGCCCCGGCCCAACCTGCCGACCCCCAGGTGCAGGCGCTGACGCGTGCCAGCGACGCCGTCGTCGGCCTGAGGGTGGAGGCGGTGGAGGGCGCGCCGTCCACGCAGACGCTCGGCCGACTGCGACGCGGCTCGGGCGTGGTCATCGGCGACGACGGGCTGGTGCTCACCATCGGCTACCTGATCCTGGAGGCCGAGCAGGTGCAGCTGGTGCTGGACGACGGGCGGGTGCTGCCGGCCCGGGTCGTCGCCTACGACCAGGCCACCGGCTTCGGGCTGGTGCAGTCCTTGACCCCGCTGCGGCTGGCGCCGGTGCCGCTCGGCGAGGCCCGGCCGCTGGCGGCGGGGGAGCCGATGATGGTGGTCAGCGGCGGCGACGGCGCGGCCATCACCGTCGCCCGGCTGGTGTCGCAGCGCCGCTTCACCGGCTACTGGGAGTACCAGATCGAGCAGGCGCTGTTCACCGCACCGGCGCGGCCGGACCACAGCGGCGCCGGGCTGTTCAGCCAGCGGGGCGAGTTGCTGGGCATCGGCTCGCTGCTGGTCCGCGACGCCATGGGCGCCGACGGCCCTGCCATGGTGGGCAACATGTTCGTGCCGGTGGACCTGCTCAAGCCCATCCTGGCCGAACTGCGCACCCAGGGCCGCTCCAGCGCCAGCCGCCGCGCCTGGCTGGGCCTGAACTGCGTCGAGCAGGCCGGCAGCGTGCAGGTCATGCGACTGGCTCCCGACAGCCCGGCACAGGCGGCGGGCGTGCAGCCCGGTGACCGCATCGTGGCGCTCGACGGCCGGCCGGTCACCGACCTGGCCTCGCTGTGGCAGGCGGTGTGGGCGGGGCAGGTCGAGCGCGAGGTGACGCTGGACATCGTGCGCGGCGAGCGGCCGACCCAGCTGCGCCTGAAGGCGGTGGACCGCGAGCAGACGCTGTCGCGGGCCAAGGGCATCTGAACCGGCGGCCGCGGTCCGCTAGGGGGCCGGGGGCGGTGCCGCCCGCAGCGCCTGGTCCACCGTGGGCCAGCGCAGGCGCAGTCGCAGCTCGCGCTTCAGGCGCGCGTTGCGCAGCCGGCGTGATTCCGACAGGAAGCTCATGCGCATCGGCGACAGCGTGCGTTCCGCTTCGGCGCGGCCGATCCGCGGCGGCGGCGGCAGGCCGCACAGCGCGGCCACCTGCACCGCCTGGTCACCGGCCGTGCGGTCGGTGTCGTCCGCGACGTTGACCACCCGCTGCGGCCGGCCACGGAACAGCGCCAGCACGCAGGCCCGGGCCAGGTCGTCGGCATGGATGTGGTTGGTGTGCACGTCGTCTTCCGGCCGCAGCACCGGCGTGCCGGCACGCACCCGCTCGCGCGGGTCGCCGCCCTGGCGGTCCAGCGCGTAGATGCCGGGGATGCGCAGCACCGTCACCGCCGTGCCGCCGCTGCGCCCCCAGGCACGGAGCCGGCGTTCGGCGTCCACCCGTCGGCGAGCCCGCGGCGTCGCCGGGGCCGGTCGCCGGGTCTCGTCGACCCAGGCGCCACCGCAGTCGCCGTAGACCCCGCTGGTGCTGCCATAGACCAGGCGCGCGGGCGCCGTGCCTCGCGACAGCGCCTGCAGCAGGCGCCGCGTGCGCGGGTCGGTGTCGCCTTCACCGGGCGGCGGTGCGAGGTGCAGCACCGCCGGCGCCAGGCCGGCCAGCCGCACCAGCGTGGCCGGCGTGTCGAGGTCGCCGCGCAGCGGCACGACGCCGGCCGCGCGCAGCGCGGGCGCGCGTTCTTCACTGTGCGTCAATGCCAGCAGCCGCAACCGTCCGTTGAGCTGTCGCGCCACCCGCAGGCCGACATCGCCGCAACCGACGATGAGCAGCGCGCGGCGCCGGAAGCGGGCGGGAAGGGACATGAAGTGGGCGGGCAGAATCGCAGGCAGTGTAGACAGGCCCGACAGGGCTGCACCCTGCCCCACCATGAGCTTCACCGTCACCGTCCAGCCCGCCGGCCGCAGCTTCTCCGTCGACCGCGACGAGGCGCTGCTGGCCGCCGCCATCCGCCAGGGCGTCGGCCTGCCCTACGGCTGCCGCGACGGCGCCTGCGGCTCCTGCAAGAGCAAGCTGCTTGAGGGCCGCGTCATCCACGGCGCGCACCAGCTCAAGGCCCTGACGCCGGAGGAGGAAGCCGCCGGCCTGGTGCTGACCTGCTGCGCCACCCCGCAGACCGACTGCGTGCTGCAGGCCCGCACCGTGCCCGGCGCCGGCCAGTACGCGGTCCAGAAGATGCCGGTGCGTGTGACGTCCATCGACAAGCCCGCCCCCCGACGTGGCGCTGCTCAGGCTGCAGCTGCCGGCCAACGTGGTGTTGCAGTACCACCCCGGCCAGTACGTCGAGTTCCTGCTCAAGGACGGCGAGCGGCGCAGCTACTCGATGGCCAATGCGCCGCACACCCAGCAGGAGGTGCCCGGCATCGAGCTGCACGTCCGCCACATGCCCGGCGGCCTGTTCACCGACCAGGTCTTCGGCACGATGAAGCCGCGCGACATCCTGCGCATCGAGGGCCCCTTCGGCAGCTTCTACCTGCGCGATGCGGCGACGAAACCCATCGTCCTGCTGGCCAGCGGCACCGGCTTCGCGCCGATCAAGGCCATCCTCGAACACATGAAGCACAAGGCCGACAAGCGGCCGGTGGCGCTGTACTGGGGTTGCCGCAGCCGACGCGACCTCTACCTGCACGACTGGGTGCAGCAGATGGAGCGCGAGCTGCCGCAGCTGCGCTACGTGCCGGTGCTGAGCGAAGCGCGGCCCGAGGACGGCTGGCGCGGCCGCACCGGCCTGGTCCACCAGGCGCTGATGGCCGACATGCCCGACCTCCGCGGCCACCAGGTCTACGCCTGCGGCGCGCCCATCATGGTCGAGTCGGCGCAACGCGACCTGGTGGCGCAGTGCGGGCTGCCGGCCGACGAGTTCTACGCCGACAGCTTCACGTCGAAGGCGGACAAGCTGGGCTGAAGCGCTGCAGCAGCTGCACCGCCACCCCCAGCGCGATCACCGCCGGCTCCTTGCCCTCGAGACCCGGCACGCCCACCGGGCAGACCAGCCGCCCCGTGTCCAGCCCGCGCGCCTGCAGCCGCCGCTCGAAGCGGGCGCGCTTGGTGGCCGAGCCGATGAGGCCGACGTAGCCCAGGTCACCGCGCTGCAGCGCGGCCTGCACGATGCGCAGGTCGAGGTCGTGGCTGTGGGTCATCACCAGCACGGCGGCGCCCGCCGGCGCGTCGGCCACCTCGTCCTCCGGCGCGTCGCTGCGCAGCGGCTGCACATGCGCCGGCAGGTCGGTGGGGAACACCGCCTCACGGCCGTCGACCCACTGGATGCGGCAGTCGATGTCGGCCAGCGCCCGGACCAGCGCCGCGCCGACGTGGCCGGCGCCATGCAGCTGCAGCACGAAGCGCACGGCCGGCTCCGGCCAAGCCGCCAGCGCCGCGGCGTCCAGCGGTGCATGGCGCAGCACCATTGCGCCGCCGCAGCACTGGCCGAGGCTGGGGCCGAGCGCGAAGCGCTCGACGCGCACCGACAGCGGCTCGTTGCGCTGCAGCGCCTCGCGCGCGGCGGCGATGGCCTGCAGTTCGAGGTGCCCGCCGCCGAGGGTGCCGGCCAGCGCACCATCCTCGGCCACCAGCAGTCGGGCGCCGGCCTCGCGGGGCGCGGAGCCCTGTGCCTGGTCGACGCTCACCACGACGGCACGCCGGCCCTTCAGGCGCCAGTCCTCGGCCAGCCCGCGCAGCGCGGCCTCGTTCATCGTCAGCCCGCCGAGCGCACCGCCTCGACGGCCCGCAGGATGGCCTCGGGCGTCGCCGGAGCGTCCAGCGGCGGGTCGGCCTGCGGCCCGCCCGATGCGGCCACCGCATCGCGCAGCGCCAGCCACACCGAGAACGCCAGCAGCAGCGGCGGCTCGCCCACCGCCTTGCTGCGGTGGATGCTGTCCTCGGCGTTGGCGTTGTCGAACAGCGCCGCCTTCAACACGCCCACGTCGTTGGCCGTCGGGATCTTGTAGGTGCTGGGCGCGTGCGTCAGCAGCTGGCCGGTCTGCGGGTGCCAGACCAGCTCCTCGGTGGTCAGCCAGCCCATGCCCTGCACGAAGGCGCCCTCGACCTGGCCGATGTCCAGCGCCGGGTTGAGCGAGCGGCCGACGTCGTGCAGCAGGTCGGCCTGCAGCAGCCGCCATTCGCCCGTGAGCGTGTCGACCAGCACCTCGCTCACGGCGGCGCCGTAGGCGAAGTAGTAGAAGGGCCGGCCGGTGAGCGTCTTCGCGTCCCAGTGCAGGCCGGGGGTGGCGTAGAAGCCGTCGGACCACAGCTGCACCCGGCGGGTGTAGGCCTCGCGCGCCAGCGCGGCCAACGGCAGGCGGTGGCCGCCGCCGTGCACCGCGTCGCCGTGGAAGCTCAAGCGCTCCGCCGGCACGCCCAGCCGGTCGGCGGCCACCGCGGCCAGCCGCTCGCGGATGGTCAGCGCGGCCGCCTGCGCGGCCTTGCCGTTCAGGTCGGCGCCGGTGGACGCGGCGGTGGCCGACGTGTTGGCCACCTTGTGGGTGTCGGTGGCGGTCACCCGCACCTTCTCGAAGCTCACGCCCAGCGCTTCGGCCACCACCTGGGCGACCTTGGTGTTCAGGCCCTGGCCCATCTCGGTGCCGCCGTGGTTCACCAGCACCGAGCCGTCCTGGTACAGGTGGACCAGCGCGCCGGCCTGGTTCAGGTGCGCCAGGTTGAAGGAGATGCCGAACTTGACCGGGCTGAAGGCCAGGCCCTTCTTCAGCACCGGACTCTTCGCGTTGAAGGCGGCCACCGCCTCGCGTCGCCGGCGGTACTGGCTGCTGGCGAGCAACTCGTCGGTCAGCGGCTGCAGCACGTTGTCGGTCACCGGCTGCCGGTACGGCGTGACGTGGCGCTCGCCGACGCCGTAGTAGTTGAGCCGCCGCACGTCCACCGGGTCGCGGCCGAGGAAGCGGGCCACCCGGTCAACGACATGCTCGATGGCGATGGCGCCCTGCGGACCGCCGAAGCCGCGGAAGGCGGTGTTGCTCTGGGTGTTGGTCTTGGCGCAGAAGCCGTGCATGGCCACGTTCGGCAGCCAGTAGGCGTTGTCGAAGTGGCACAGCGCGCGGCCCAGCACCGCGCCGCTCAGGTCGGCCGAATGGCCGGCGTTGGCGATCAGCGTCACCTCGGCGGCCAGCAGCCGGCCCTCGTTGTCGAAGCCGACGGTCCAGTCGTACTCGAAGCCATGGCGGCGGCCGGTGACGAGGAAGTCGTCGTCGCGGTCGGGCCGCAGCTTGACCGGCCGCTGGAGCTTCTGCGCCGCCAGCGCGGCCACGCAGGCGAACAGCGCCGACTGCGATTCCTTGCCGCCGAAGCCGCCGCCCATGCGCCGGCACTCCACCTGCACCGCATGCACCGGCAGCGCCAGCACGTGGGAGATGGCCACCTGCATCTCGCTGGGGTGCTGGGTGGAGCAGTGAACCTTCACCCCGCCGTCGTCGACGGGCAGCGCATAGCTGACCTGGCCCTCGAGGTAGAACTGCTCCTGCCCGCCCACCGACAGCCGGCCCTGCAGCACATGCGGCGCGGCCTTCATCGCCGCCTGCGGGTCGCCGCGGGTCAGGTGCATCGGCGCCAGCACGTACTGGCCGAGGGCATGCGCCTCGCGCGGGTCGAGCACCGGGGTCAGCGGCTCGACGCGGACCATGTCCTTGGCCAGCGCGGCGGCGCGGCGGGCGGCCTGCCGCGTCTCGGCGATCACCGCGAACACCGGCTGGCCGAGGTGGCGCAGCTCGGTGGCCGGGTCGTCGGTCGTCAGCGGTGCCAGCACCGGGTCGTCGTGCACCACGGGGCCGCAGTCGTTGAGGCCCGGCACGTCGGCCGCGGTGAGCACCGCCACCACGCCGGGCATCGCGCGCAGCCGCTCGACGTCGATGCCCAGCAGCCGGCCGCGGGCGACCGGCGACAGGCCGAGCGCCGCGTGCAGGGTGCCCTGCACCTCGGCGATGTCGTCGGTGTAGGTGGCCCGCCCGCTGACGTGCAGCGCCGCCGACTCGTGCGGGCGCGAGCGGCCGACCACCGGAACGGCGGCCTCGGCCTCGGTCAGCGGCAGGTCGATCGGGTTGTTCATGTCGTCACCTCCGGCCGCAGGCCCTGCCAGACCTGCAGCTGTTCGGCGGCCAGCGGCGCGTCGAGCCGCGTGGACAGCCAGAAGCGCCGCAGCAGCGCCGCCGCGGTGGTGCGGCGGTAGTCCGCGCTGGCGCGCAGGTCGGTCAGCGGCCGGAAGTCCGCGGCCAGCGCGGCGCAGGCGGCCTCCACCGCCGTCTCGTCCCAGGGACGGCCGAGCACCGCCGCCTCGGCCGCGGAGGCCCGGCGCACGGTGGCGGCCATGCCGCCGTAGGCGAAGCGGGCGACGCGCACCACGCCGGCCGCGTCCAGCTCCACCCGCAGGCCGGCGCACACCGCCGAAATGTCGCTGTCGAACCGCTTGGACAGCTTGTGCACCTGCAGCCGCTCGGCCGCGGCCGGTGCCGGCACCTCCACCGCCTCGACGAACTCGCCGGGCTGCAGGTCGTTCTTCTGGTAGTCGAGGTAGAAGGCCTCCAGCGGCAGGCGGCGGCTGGCGGCGCCCCGGCGCAGCAGCAGCGTGGCGTCGAGCGCGATCAGCAGCGGCGCGCTGTCGCCGATGGGCGAGCCGTTGGCCAGGTTGCCCACCAGCGTGCCGGCATGGCGCACCGGCGGCGACGCGAAGCGCAGCCAGTGCGTCTGCACCTGCGGGCGCTGCGCGGTGAGCGCGGCGTAGGCGTCCTCCAGCGGCACCGCGGCGCCGATGCGCAGGGCGCCGCCGGGCAGCGGCTCGATGCGCTGCAGTTCGGCCACCCGGCCGACGAAGAGGATGTCGCCCAGCTCGCGGTGCTGCTTGTTCACCCACAGCCCGATGTCGGTGCAGCCGGCGAGCAGGCGCGCACCGGGATGGGCCTCGCGCAGCGCGGCGAACTGCGCGAGGCTGCGCGGCGCCCAGAAGCGGCGACCGTCGGCTTCATAGGCCAAGGGCGCGTCGCCCGCGAGGGTGTCGAGGGCTGCGACGAGCGCCTCGCGGTCCAGCCGCCGGGCCGGCGCGTCGAACATCGCCTCGCCCGCGTCGAGGATGGGCCGGTAGCCGGTGCAGCGGCAGAGGTTGCCGGCCAGGTCGTCGGCGAGCTGCTGCCGCGTCGGCCGGCTGCCGGCGGCGGCATGGCGTTCGTAGGTGGCCACCAGGCTCATCACGAAGCCGGGGGTGCAGAAGCCGCACTGCGAGCCGTGGCAGTCGACCATGGCCTGCTGCGCCGGGTGCAGCGCGCCGGGGTCGCCCACGTCCTCCACCGTCAGCACCGCCTTGCCGTCCAGCGCCGGCAGGAACTGGATGCAGGCGTTGACCGGGCGCAGCGCCAGGCCGCCGCCGGCGACGCGCTCGGCCACCACCACGGTGCAGGCGCCGCAGTCGCCCTCGGCGCAGCCCTCCTTGGTGCCGGTGCAGTGGGCGTCCTCGCGCAGCCAGTCGAGCAGCGTGCGGGTGGTGGCCGCGTCGCCGACCTGGACGGTCTGCCCGCGGTGGACGAAGCGGATCGGGCGGGTGGAAGGTTCAGCCATGGCGGGTCCAAGATACAGCGTCGGGCACCGGCCGGTATACGATGGCCCGCATAGTGCTTATGGCCCCGCGCCTATGCCAACCCACGCATCGCTCGCCAAGATCGACCTCCATCTTGTCAGGGTCCTGCACACCGTGATCACCGAGCGCAGCGTCTCGCGGGCGGCCATGCGGCTGCACAGCACGCAGCCGGCCGTCAGCGCGCAGCTCAAGCGGCTGCGCGCGCTGACCGGCGACGCGCTGCTGGTGCGCGCCGGCGCCGGCCTGTCGCCCACCGAGGGCGCGTTGCAGATGGTCGACCATGCGGCGCGGCTGCTGCAAGAAGCCGACCAGTTGTTCGGCCCGCGCCGCCGCGGCGCCGGCTTCGACGCCGCGCAGAGCGCCCTGCAGGTGCGCGTCGCCGCCAGCGACTACCTCGACCCGCACTTCCTGCCGCGGCTGGTGGTGGCGCTCAAGCGCGCGGCGCCGGGCGTGACGCTGGAGCTGCAGCCGCTGTCGGCCGATTTCGACTACCCCCGGCGGCTGGCCGAGGGCGAGGTCGACCTGGTGATCGGCAACTGGCTGCAGCCGCCGCCCGACCTGCACCTGGGTCGGCTGATGAGCGACGAAGTGGTCTGCCTGATGGCCCGCGACCATCCGCTGGCCCGCGCCGCCGCCGGGCGCGGCTGGACCGTGGAGCGCTACCTCGACGGCGAGCACATCGCCCCCACCGCCACCCACCCCGGCGCCCGCGGTGTGATCGACGAGCACCTGGACCGCCTGGGCCTCAAACGGCGCATCGTGGTGCGCAGCTCGCACTTCGGCCTCATCCCCGCCATGGTGGCCGACAGCCTGCTGGTGCTCACCACCGGCCGCCAGTTCTGCCAGCGCTTCCTCGACGCCGGCCTGCCGCTGCGCATCGTGCGCTGCCCGGTGGCCTTTCCGCCGATGGTCTATTACCAGCTCTGGCACGAACGCAGCCATGCCTCGCCCGCGCTGCGCTGGCTGCGCGAACAGGTGCGCGACGTGGCGCGGTCGCTGGTGCAGGCGTCGCCGCGCGCCGGGCGCGAGAGGGCGGTGGCATGACGACCGCCCTGCGCCGCCGCGCCATCCGTGCGGACCTGCTCGACTTCACCGCCGACCCCGGCCTGGAGGACGTCAACGGCCCCGGCGTGCGCTGGCGGCCCGACCACTGGCTGCTGATCGACGAGCAGGGCCGCATCGCCGGCGCGCAGCCGGCCAGCGAGCCGCTGCAGGGCGACTGGCAGGTCGAGGACCACACCGGCCGCCTCGTCCTGCCCGGCTTCATCGACACCCACCTGCACAGCGGCCAGATCGACGTCATCGGCGCCCACGGCACCGCGCTGCTCGACTGGCTGGAGACGCACACCTTCCCCGCCGAGCGCCGCATGGGCGACGCGGCGCACGCCGAGGCCATCTCGTCGCTGTTCCTCGACGCGCTGCTGGCCACCGGCACCACCACCGCCGCGGTGTTCCCGACGGTGCACGTGTCGTCGGTGGACGCGCTCTTCGCGCAGGCCGAGGCGCGCGGCATGCGGCTCATCGCCGGCAAGGTGCTGATGGACCGCCACGCCCCCGAGTTCCTGCGCGACGAAGCCGCCGCCAGCGACGCCGACAACCGGGCGCTGATCGAGCGCTGGCACGGCCGCGGCCGGCTGGCCTATGCGGTGACGCCGCGCTTCGCCGTCACCAGCACGCCCGAGCAGATGCGCCTGGCCGGCCGCCTCGTTGGCGAGGTGCCCGGCCTGTACATGCAGACCCACGTCGCCGAGAACACCGACGAGGTGCGCTGGGTGGCCGAACTCTTCCCCGAGGCGCGCAGCTACCTCGACGTCTACGCCCGCTTCGGCCTGCTGCACGACCGCTCCATCTTCGCCCATGGCATCTGGCTGGACGAGGCCGACCGGCAGGCGCTGGCCGCGGCCGGGGCCCAGGTGGCGCACTGCCCGTCGTCCAACCTCTTCCTCGGCAGCGGCCTGTTCGACTGGGCCGCGGCCGAGGCTGGCGGCGTGAACGTCAGCTTCGGCTGCGACGTGGGCGGCGGCACCAGCCTGTCCATGCTGCGCACCATGGCCGACGGCTACAAGGTGCAGGCGATGCGCGGCCGCCGGCTCACCGCCTTCAAGTGCCTGTACACCGCCACCCGCGGCGCCGCGCGGGCGCTCAGGCTGGAGCAGGAGATCGGCAGCCTGGACGTCGGCGCCACCGCCGACCTCGCCATCTGGGACTGGGCCAGCGACCCGGTGTCGCGCCGCCGCCAGCAGGTGGCGCGCGACCTGCACGACCGGCTGTTCGCCTGGATGACGCTGGGCGACGACCGGAACCTGGTGGCCACCTGGGTGGCGGGCCGGCCGGTGGTGACCAGGAGCCAGCCATGACCCTGCGACTCGAGCTGCAAGGCATCACCAAGCAGTACCCCGCGGTGCGCGCCAACGACGCGGTGTCGCTGAAGGTCAGGCCCGGCGAGATCCACGCCGTGCTGGGCGAGAACGGCGCCGGCAAGTCCACGCTGATGAAGATCATCTACGGCGCGGTGCGGCCCGACGCCGGCGAGATCCGCGTCAACGGCCAGCCGGTGGACATCCGCAACCCGCAGGAGGCGCGGGCGCTGGGCATCGCCATGGTGTTCCAGCACTTCTCGCTGTTCGACACGCTGAGCGTGGCCGAGAACGTCTGGCTGGGCCTCGACAAGACGAAGCCGCTGCCCGAGGTCACCCGGCGCATCACCCAGGTGGCCGCCGACTACGGCCTGGAGGTGGACCCGCTGCGGCCGGTGCACACCCTGTCGGTGGGCGAGCGCCAGCGGGTGGAGATCGTGCGCTCGCTGATGACGTCGCCGCAGCTGCTCATCCTCGACGAGCCGACCTCGGTGCTCACCCCGCAGGCGGTGGACAAGCTCTTCATCACCCTGCGGCAGCTGGCCGCGCAGGGCTGTTCCATCCTCTACATCAGCCACAAGCTCGACGAGATCCGCGCGCTGTGCCACACCTGCACCGTGCTGCGTGGCGGCCGCGTCACCGGCGAGGTGACCCCGGCCAACGAAACCAACGCCAGCCTGTCGCGGCTGATGATCGGCGCCGAGCCGCCCGCGCTCACCCACCGGCCGACGCAGCCGGGCGCGGTGGCGCTGGCGCTCAAGGGCTTGAGCCTGCCGCAGCGCGACCCCTTCGGCGTGGCGCTGCACGGCCTGTCGCTGGAGGTGAAGGAAGGCGAGATCGTCGGCATCGCCGGCGTCTCCGGCAACGGCCAGCAGGAGCTGATGGCCGCCGTCTCCGGCGAGGACGTGCGCCTGCCCGACGGCAGCGTCTGGCTCTTCGGCCAGGACATCTCCCGCCGCGGGCCGGTGCCGCGCCGACGGCTGGGCCTGCACTTCGTGCCGGAGGAGCGGCTGGGCCGCGGCGCGGTGCCCACGCTGTCGCTGCAGCAGAACACCCTGCTGACGCGCACCGAGGGCGTGTCGCGCGGCGGCTGGGTGCGCACCGGCGAGGTCCGGCGCCTGGCCGAGTCGCTGATCGCCCGCTTCAAGGTCAAGGCCGGCGGGCCCGACGCGGCGGCGAAGAGCCTGTCCGGCGGCAACCTGCAGAAGTTCCTCGTCGGCCGCGAGATCGACGCCAAGCCCAAGGTGCTGGTGATCTCGCAGCCCACCTGGGGCGTGGACGTGGGCGCCGCCGCGCAGATCCGCGGCGAGCTGCTGGCGCTGCGCGACGCCGGCTGCGCGCTGCTGGTGGTGAGCGAGGAGCTCGACGAACTGTTCGAGATCGCCGACCGGCTGGTGGTCATCGCGCGCGGCCGGCTGTCGCCCAGCCTGCCGACCCGCGAGGCCACGGTGGAGCAGATCGGCGAATGGATGAGCGGGCTGTGGCCGGGCGCCGCGGCCGACACGAGGGAGGCGGCCCATGCTCAAGCTTGAGGCCCGGCCGCAGCCGTCGCAGGCCATGTCGGTGGCCTCGCCGCTGATCGCGCTGGCCATCACCGTGCTCATCGGCATCGGCCTGTTCGTGCTGCTGGGCAAGGACCCGGTCCGCGGCCTGCAGGTCTTCTTCGTCGAGCCGGTGAAGAGCGTCTACGCGCTGTCCGAAGTGGGGGTGAAGGCGGTGCCGCTGGTGCTCATCGCGCTCGGCCTGGCGGTGTGCTACCGCTCCAACCTGTGGAACATCGGCGCCGAGGGGCAGTACATCCTCGGCGCACTGGCCGGCGGCTGGGTGGCGATGCAGGCGACCGCGGAGACCAGCCGCTGGATCGTGCTGGCCATCCTGCTGGCCGGGGTGCTGGGCGGCGTGCTGTGGGCGGCCATCGTCGCCCTGCTGCGCGACCGCTTCAACACCAGCGAGATCCTGGTCAGCCTGATGCTGGTCTACGTCGCCGAGCAGCTGCTGGCCTACCTGGTCTACGGCCCGTGGAAGGACCCGCAGGGCTACAACTTCCCGCAGACCATCACCTTCGCCACCGTCACCCAGATCCCCAGGCTGATGGCCGGCAGCCGGCTCAACATCGGCCTGCTGGTCGCGCTGGCGGCCGTGGTGCTGAGCTGGCTGTTCCTCTTCCGCACCTACCGCGGCTTCCAGCTGCAGGTGGGCGGGCTGGCGCCGGCGGCGGCGCGCTACGCCGGCTTCTCCTCGCGCACCGCGCTGTGGACCGCGCTGCTGGTGTCCGGCGGCATGGCGGGGCTGGCCGGCGCGCTGGAAGCCGCCGGGCCGCTGCGCCAGCTCACGCCCTTCGTGCCGGCCGGCTACGGCTTCGCGGCCATCATCGTCGCCTTCGTCGGCCGGCTGCACCCGGTGGGCATCGTCTTCTCGGCGGTGCTGATGAGCATGTTCTACATCGGCGGCGAGCTGGCCCAGTCGCGGCTGGGCCTGCCCAAGGCGCTGACCGGCGTCTTCCAGGGCCTGCTGCTGTTCACCCTGCTGGCCTGCGACACGCTGATCCATTACCGCGTGCGCTGGAAGGCGGCCGCGCGGCCGGTCGCAGCGCCCACCACCGCCACCGCCACGGTGAAGGAAGCCTGATGACGACCCCCCGCTCACGTTGTTCGCGGCCCCCGAGGGGGCGCAGGCCTCCCTCGGGGCGGCCCGGCGGGAGGCCTGATGGAGTCCCTGGCCCTCCTCCTCGCCGCCACGCTGAACGCCGGCACGGTGCTCGCGCTGGCCGGCCTCGGCCTGCTGGTCAACGAGCGCGCCGGCATCGTCAACCTCGGTGCCGAGGGGATGATGCTGGTGGCCGCCATCGCCGGCTTCGCCACCGCGGTGCACACCGGCAGCGACGTGCTCGCCTTCGCCGCCGGCATCGGCGCGGGGGCGCTGATGGCGGCGGCCTTCGGCGTGCTGGTGATCTGGCTCAACACCAACCAGTACGCGAGCGGCCTGGCGCTGAGCCTGTTCGGCGCCGGCTTCTCGGCCTTCGTCGGCATCCGCTACACGCAGGAGAAGCTGGGCCCGAGGCCGAGCTTTGCCATCCCCGGCCTGGCCGACATCCCGCTGGTCGGGCCGGCGCTGTTCCGCCAGCACCCGATGGTGTACCTGGCGGTGGCGCTGACGCTGGCGCTGGCCTGGTTCCTCTACCGCTCGCGCGCCGGGCTGGTGCTGCGCGCGGTGGGCGAGTCGCCCGAGTCGGCGCATGCGCTGGGCTACCCGGTGCGCCGGCTGCGGCTGGCCGCGGTGATGGCCGGCGGCGGCCTGTGCGGCCTGGCCGGCGCCTACATCTCGGTGGTCTACACCCCGCTGTGGGTGGAGGGCATGACCGCCGGCAAGGGCTGGATCGCGCTGGCGCTGACCACCTTCGCCACCTGGCGGCCGGCGCGGGTGCTGCTGGGCGCGTACCTGTTCGGTGGCGTCACCATGCTGCAGTTCCACCTGCAGGGGGAGGGCGTGGAGATTCCCAGCCAGGTGCTGTCCATGCTGCCCTACCTGGCCACCATCGTGGTGCTGGTGCTGATCTCGCGCAACCCGACCTGGATCCGCATCAACATGCCGGCGTCGCTGGGCAAGCCGTTCTTCCCCGGTGGCTGACGCGGCCCCGCGGCGCGGCTCTTGCTTTTCGTCACCTCGATAATTCCCGTTCCCCCCGTCACCCTGGAGACCCGATGAACCACCCCGTGTCCAAGCGCTCGCTGTTCAAGCTCGCCGGCTGGTCCTCGCTGGCCGCGGCAGCCGCCCTGGTCGGCTGCGGCAAGAAGGAAGAGCCGCCCGCGGCCGCGCCCACCGCCGCCGCGCCGGCCTCGGCGCCCGCCGCCGCCGAGCCGCTGAAGGCGGCCTGGATCTACGTCGGCCCGGTCGGCGACGCCGGCTGGTCCTACGCCCACGACCTGGGCCGCAAGGAAGTCGAGGCCGAGTTCGGCGACAAGGTGAAGACCACCATCGTCGAGAAGGTGCCCGAGGGCGCCGACGCCGAGCGCGTCATCCGCGACCTGGCGGCGCAGGGCAACAAGGTGATCTTCGCCACCTCCTTCGGCTACATGGAGCCGATGCTCAAGGTGGCGAGCGAATTCCCCGACGTCAAGTTCGAGCACGCCACCGGCTACAAGACCGCGCCGAACATGCGCATCTACGATGCCAAGTTCTTCGAGGACACCTACCTCGCCGGCATGATCGCCGGGTCGATGACCAAGACCAACACGCTCGGCTTCGTCGGCTCCTTCCCCATCCCCGAGGTGCTGCGCAACATCAACGCCTTCACCCTCGGTGCGCAGGCGGTGAACCCGAAGATCAAGACCAAGGTGGTCTGGGTCAGCACCTGGTTCGACCCGCCCAAGGAGACCGAGGCCGCGCAGAGCCTGATCAACGGCGGCGCCGACGTGCTGCTGCAGAACACCGACTCCACCGCGGTGCTGCAGACCGCCGAGAAGAACGGCAAGTACGCCTTCGGCTGGGACTCGGACATGAGCGCCTTCGCCACCAAGGCGCACCTCGGCTCGGCGGTCGCCAACTGGGGCGGCTACTACAAGAAGACCATCAAGGAGGTGATGGACGGCACCTGGAAGACCGAGCGCACCGTCTGGGGCGTCAAGGAAGGCCAGAACGACCTGATCAAGGTGTCGGACGCGGTGCCCGAGGACATCCGCAAGAAGGTCGACGAGATCAAGGCGCAGATGAAGGCCGGCACCTTCGAGGTGTTCAAGGGCCCGGTGGTCGACAACACCGGCAAGGAGCGCCTGGCCAAGGACGCCACCGGCGACCAGGACTGGCGCGACAAGATCGACTTCTACGTCAAGGGCGTGGAAGGCAAGATCCCCGCCGCGAAGTGACGGCGGCGGGCACCCCGCCCGCCCTGCGCACCACCACGCCGCCCGTGCCTCGCCGCCGGGCGGCGTCTTTCTTGCTGCCGCTGCAGGACCCCGTCCGCATGCAAGGACCCGAGAGATGAACGAACACCGGCTCTGGCATCCGGTGGCCCGCCCGGACGACCTGCGGGCCGCCGGCGACCGGCCGCTGACCGTGACCCTGCTGGGCGACGACCTGGTGCTGTGGCGTGACGATGCCGGCACCGTGCAGGCCTTTCCCGACCGCTGCCCCCACCGGGGCGCGCGGCTGTCCCTGGGCCGGCTGCGCCGCGGCACCGGCGAGCCGACCGTGCTGGCCTGCGCCTACCACGGCTGGCGCTTCGCCGCCGGCGGCGCCTGCGTGCACATCCCCGCCGCGCCGGGCCGCACGCCGGCCGCCGGCCAGGCGGTGCGCACCTTCGCGACCCGCGAGGCCCACGGCCTGGTCTGGGTGCGCCTGGGCGACGAGGGCGACGAGGCGCCGCCCGCGCCCGCCGGCCTGCCCGCCCGGGCGGTGGTCTGCGGCCCGTTCGACGTCGCCACCTCCGCGCCGCGGGCGGTGGAGAACTTCCTCGACACCGCCCACTTCGGCTACGTGCACGACGGCTGGCTGGGCGACCTGGCGCACACCGAGGTGCCGGCCTACGAGGTCGAGCGCGCGGCCGACGGCCGGCCGTCGGTGCCGCACTACCTGGCCTGGCAGCCAAAGGCCAGCAGCACGTCCACCGAGGGCCGCTGGATCGACTACCGCTACGAGGTGCTGTCGCCGTACGCCGCGCTGCTGGTCAAGACCGCGCAGGGCGCCGGTTCCCACACCGAAGCCTATGCGCTGTGGGCCAGCCCTCAAGGCGACGAGCGCTGCCGCGTCTGGTTCACCATGTGGACCAGCGATGCGGACGTGTCGGATCAGGCGCTCATCGACTTCGAGACCACCATCTTCCTGCAGGACAAGGAGATCCTCGAATCGCAACGGCCGCGCCGCCTGCCGGTGTCCGGTGGCGAGGCCCACGGCCCCGCCGACCGCCTCTCGGTCGCCTACCGCCGCTACCTGCAGCAGGCCGGCATCACCTGCGGAGTGTGTTGAATGACGACGCTGCCCGACATCGCCTTCGACGCCATCCCCCGCGCCGCGCTGCCCGCGCTGCTGCGGCGCATGCCCAAGGCCGAGCTGCACCTGCACATCGAAGGTTCGCTGGAGCCGGAGCTGATCTTCGCGCTGGCCCAGCAACACGGCGTCGCGCTGCCCTACGCCGACGTGGAGGCGCTGCGCCGCGCCTACGCCTTCACCGACCTGCAGAGCTTCCTCGACATCTACTACGCCGGCGCGTCGGTGCTGCTGCAGGCGGCCGACTTCGAGGCCATGGCCATGGCCTACTTCGAGCGCGCCGCGGCCGACAACGTGCGCCACGCCGAGCTGTTCTTCGACCCGCAGACCCACACCGAGCGCGGCGTGCCGGTGTCCACCGTCATCGAGGGCCTGTCCGGCGCGGTGGCGCGGGCGAAGCAGGAGCTGGGCGTCAGCGCCTCGCTCATCCTGTGCTTCCTGCGCCACCTCGACGAGGCCAGCGCCTTCGCCACGCTGGAGGCCGCCCTGCCCTTCCGCCAGCACTTCATCGGCGTCGGCCTGGACAGCAGCGAGCGCGGCAACCCGCCGGAGAAGTTCGCCCGCGTCTACGCCCGCTGCCGCGAACTCGGGCTGCACCTCGTCGCCCATGCCGGCGAGGAAGGCCCGCCGGCCTACATCGAGACCGCGCTGGACGTGTTGAAGGTCGAACGCATCGACCACGGCGTGCGCTGCGTCGACGACCCGGCGCTGGTGCAGCGGCTGGCGCGCGAGCAGGTGCCGCTGACCGTCTGCCCGCTGTCCAACGTCAAGCTGTGCGTGTTCGACGCGCTGGACAAGCACAACCTCAAGGCGCTGCTCGACGCCGGGCTGAAGGTGACCATCAACTCGGACGACCCGGCCTACTTCGGCGGCTACGTCAACGCCAACTACACCGAGACCTTCGCCGCCCTGCCCGCGCTCACCGCCCGCGACGCCTACCTGCTCGCGCGCAACAGCTTCGAGGCCAGCTTCGCCGGCGACGCCGACAAGGCGGTCTGGATCGCCGAGCTGGACGCGGTCTTCCGCGAGGCGGCCGCCCGGGCCTGACCTGGGCCGGGCGCGGTCGGCCCGCCGCTGTACCCTTGGCGACCCTTCAAGCAAGAACGACGGCATGACCCTGGACGCCAAGGCCGACGGCCTCAAGCAACGCAATTTCCCCACCGCCCAGCAGGAGGCGGTGGTGGCGCAGCCGCCGTCGCGCTACGACGGGCCCGGCAGCGCCTACCAGCTCGCCTTCACCGACCAGGACTTCCTGCTGCGCGAGGAGCTGCGGCCCATCCGCATGCAGCTGGAGCTGCTCAAGCCCGAGCTGCTGATGCAGGAGCTGGGCATCGAGGCCACCATCGTCATGTTCGGCAGCGCCCGCATCCCGGCACCCGACGATGCGCGGGCGGCGCTGGAGGCGGCCCGCAAGGACGGCACCGAGCTGCTGGTCAGGCGGGCCGAGGCGGCGCTGTCGATGTCGCACTACTACGACGAGGCGCGGCGCTTCGCCGGGCTGGTGACGCGGCGCTCGGCGCAGCTGGACAAGCCGGTGTACGTGGTCACCGGCGGCGGGCCCGGCATCATGGAAGCGGGCAACCGCGGCGCCGACGAGGTCGGCGGGCGCAGCATCGGCCTGAACATCGTGCTGCCGCACGAGCAGGCGCCCAACCCGTACATCACGCCGGAGCTGTGCTTCCAGTTCCACTACTTCGGCCTGCGCAAGATGCACTTCCTCATGCGCTCGGTCGCGCTGGTGTGCTTCCCCGGCGGCTTCGGCACGCTGGACGAGCTGTTCGAGGCGCTGACGCTGATGCAGACCGGCAAGTCGCGCAAGCGCCCGGTGCTGCTGTTCGGCCGCGACTTCTGGAGCCGGCTGATCAACTTCGACCTGCTGGTCGAGACCGGCATGATCAGCCCCGGCGACGTCAACCTGTTCCGCTTCGTCGAGACGGCCGAGGAGGCCTGGCAGGTGCTCGACGAGGAATACGGCTTCGAGAAGGGTGCATGAACCGGCACCCTCCTCGGCCGGTGGAAAGGCCGCCGGGGCCATGACGACTGTCGTCGGCCTCGTTGGCGCGCCCACCGACGTGGGCGCCGGCATCCGGGGCGCCAGCATGGGCCCGGAGGCGCTGCGCGTCGCCGGCCTTGCCGAGGTGCTGGTCGAACAGGGTCTGACCGTCCACGACGCCGGCAACCTCGACGGCCCGCGCAACCCCTTCACCACGGCGGTGGACGGCCTGCGCCACCTGCAGGAGGTCGTCGCCTGGAACCAGGCGGTGCACGACGGGGTGTGGGCCGAGCTGCAGGCGGGGCGGCTGCCGCTGCTGATGGGCGGCGACCACTGCCTGGCCGTCGGCTCCATCAGCGCGGTGGCCCGCCACTGCCGCGCGCAGGGCCGCAAGCTGCGGGTGCTGTGGCTGGACGCGCACGCCGACTTCAACACCCCGCTCATCACGCCCAGCGGCAACCTGCACGGCATGCCGGTGGCCTGCCTGCTGGGCGAAGGCCCCGAGGCGCTGGTGCGCATGAGCGGCGAGGTGCCGGCGCTGAGGCCCCGGTCCGTGCGCCAGGTCGGCCTGCGCTCGGTGGACGCCGCCGAGAAGCGCTTCCTGCACGACCGCGGCATCGAGGCCTGGGACATGCGCTTCATCGACGAGCACGGCATGCGCCACACCATGGAACTGGCGCTGGCCACCCTGGACGAGCGCACCCACCTGCACGTCAGCTTCGACGTCGACTTCCTCGACCCCGACGTCGCCCCCGGCGTCGGCACCACCGTGCGCGGCGGCCCGACCTGGCGCGAGGCGCAGCTGTGCATGGAGATGATCGCCGACACCGGCCGCCTGGGCTCGCTGGACGTGATGGAGCTCAACCCCGCCCGCGACGTGCGCAACGCCACCGCCGAGGCGGCGGTGGAGATGGTGGCCAGCCTGTTCGGCCGCAGCACGCTGGTGCGGCAGCGCCCTTGAGGGACCCGCGCGCGGGTCCCGCCCCGACCGCCCGCCCGCCCGCAGACGTGACATCGCGTTACGGGCATGGTGGTTGCCGACGCCCCTCGGCATTCGACACCACCTCAGGGAGCGTTCATGAATCGGACCACTGGAACACGGCTCGCCGTGCCGGCGCTGCTGGCCTTGGCTGCCACGTTGACCGCCTGCGGCGGCGGCGGGGGCGGCGGGGGCGCGGCACCGGCGGCACCGGCCGCCGGCACCTACAACGTGCAGGCGGCGTTCCGCAACGTGCTGAGCACCGGCGGCACCTGGAACCTGCCGGACCGCAGCAACGCCACCGCGACGTACACCGTGTCCATCGCGCCGGCGGCCGCGGCGGCCTTCCCGCTCAACGGCACAACCTACGCACGGTCGGTCAGCAACACCATCCTGGCCGGCCTGAAGCTGCCGCCGGCCGACGGCACCATCTACTACGAGCTGAGCGGCAACAGCGTGAAGGTGATCGGCAACCAGGTCAGCGGCGAATGCGGCAGCAACCCGGGGGCCGCGACCGAGGTGGCCCTGCCGACCGCTGCGCAGGTCAACGGCGCGCCGGCCACGGTGTACTCGCTGAGCCTGCGGCCCGACTGCAATCCGGCCACCGCCCCCGGCCCGACGGTGAACATCCAGTGGCAGCTGGTGCAGGACAGCCAGACCGCCATCGTGCTCTTCTGCCTGAACAACCCGCCGTCGGGCGCCGGCGAGGTGGTGTCGACCTGCATCGAGATCGACGCGGCCGGCAACCTGCTCGGCCGCGCCCGCCTGGCGCGCGGCCCGGCCAACGGCACCGCCACCTTCGAGGCCCGCAACTTCTGACCCCGCTCAGCGCCGCGCGCGCCGCCGCCGGCCGTCGGGCGGTCGCGGCCGTGGCGGCAGCGGCGGCGCGTCGGCCTGCACCGGGCCGGCGGCGGCCTGCTCGGCCGGCTCGCCCAGGGCCTTGCCGGCGGCGTCCAGCAGCCGCTGCAGCCGGTCGGCCAGCTTCTCGGTGCTGAACTGCTCGCGGAAGCGCTCGACCATCAGCGGCAGCGCGAAGGGGCTGGGCGCCGGCAGGTCCACCACCACCCGCTGCCACCGCCGCAGCCGCTGCAGGCTGGCGGCCAGGCGGTCCAGCTCCAGCTCCTGGCTCAGCACCTCGCGGTCGGCCTGCGTCAGCAGCAGGTTGCCGGCGTCGTGCTTGCGGAACACCTCGTAGAACAGCGACGACGACGCCTGCAGCTGCCGCACGCTGCGCGGCGCGCCGGGGTAGCCAGGGTGCAGCAGGCCGGCCACGCGGGCGATCTCGCGGAAGCGCTTGAGCGCCAGCGCCGACGCGTTGAGGCTTTCCAGCACGTCGTGGGCCAGCCCCCGCTCGCCGTCCTCGAACAGCGCGCCGCTGGCCAGCTGCGCATCGTCCACCGGCAGCGCGCTGAGCAGTTCGAAGCCGTGGTCGTTGATGCTGATCGAGAAGGTGTTGCCCTGCCCGCGCGACAGCCGCCAGGCCAGCAGGTGGCCCAGGCCCAGGTGCGCATGCCGGCCGGCGAAGGGGTAGACGAAGAGGTGGTGGCCCTCGCGCGAGCGCCAGCGCTCGATCAGCAGCCGGCCGGGGGCCGGCAGGCGCGACAGCCGCCTCTGCGTCTCCAGGATGGGGCGGGCGGCCTGCAGCTCGGGCGAGTCGAAGCGGCCGGCGTCGGCCTCGGCCAGCAGCTCCAGCACGGTGTCGGCCAGCTCGCTGGACAGCGGCATCTTGCTGCCGTTCCACACCGACACGATGCCGGTGGTCGCCCGGGCGGGCTTGCGCACGTAGGCGGTGAGCTCGCGGGTGCGCACGTACTCCAGCACCCGGCCGGCGAAGACGAAGCAGTCGCCGGCCGACAGCCGCGCGATGAAGCCCTCCTCGATGCTGCCCAGCGTGCCGCCGCTCAGCCACTTCACCGGCATCGTCGCGTCCGACACGATGGTGCCGATGCCCAGCCGGTGCCGCTGCGCGATGCCGCGGTCGGTGACGCGCAGCACCGGCTGGCCGGGCCGCGCGCGCAGCGGCGACAGCGCGTCGGCCGGCGCGGCTTCGTCGGGTGGGCACAGCGTCAGGCGGTGGTACTCGGGGTAGGCGCCCAGCGAGGCCCCGCCCTGCACCACGAAGTCCAGCGCCCAGTCGAACTCCTCGCGCGTGAGCGCGGCGTAGGCCGGCGCCAGCCGCACCTCGTCAAACACCGCGTCGCTGGTCCAGCCGCAGCCGCCGCCGCCGGGCCGCGGGTCGGCCGGCACGCCGGTGCCCAGGCCCAGCGTCACCAGGTGCTGCACCAGCACGTCCAGCGGCTTGGCCGGCGAGGCCCGGCGCTCGATGCGGCCCAGCTCGGCCGCGCGGCGGGCGGCGGCGGCCTCCACCAGCTCCAGCGTGTGGGTGGGCACCAGGGTGATGCGGCTCGGCCGGCCCGGCGCATGGCCGGAACGGCCGGCCCGCTGCAGCAGCCGCGCCACGCCCTTGGGCGAGCCGATCTGCAGCACCCGCTCCACCGGCAGGAAGTCCACGCCCAGGTCCAGCGACGAGGTGGCCACCACCGCCTTCAGCCGCCCGGCCTTCAGGCCCTGCTCGACCCAGGCCCGCACCTCGCCGTCCAGCGAGCCGTGGTGCAGCGCGATCTGCCCGGCCCAGTCGGGCCGGGCCTCCAGCAGCAGCTGGTACCAGATCTCGGCCTGCGAGCGCACGTTGGTGAAGACCAGCGTGGTGGCCGAGCCGTCGAGCTCGGCCACCACCGGCGCCTGCATCTGCGCCCCCAGGTGGCCGCCCCAGGTGAACCGGCCGGGCTGGTCGGGCAGCAGGGTGTCGATGGTCAGCGCCTTGTCGATGCGGCCGCGCACCAGCGTGGTCGGCCCGCCCGGCGCCGCATCGCCGGCCAGCGTGTGCATCGCCTCGTCCAGGTTGCCCAGCGTGGCCGACAGGCCCCACACCACCAGCGCCGGGTTGAGCCGCTTCAGCCGCGCCAGCACCAGCTGCACCTGCACGCCGCGCTTGCTGCCCACCAGCTCGTGCCATTCGTCGACCACCACGGTGTGCACGCCGGCCAGCGGCGCCAGGGCGCCCTCGCGGCCGAGCAGCAGGCTGGCCGACTCGGGCGTGGTCACCAGCGCGGTCGGCAGGCGACGGTCCTGCCGCGCGCGCTCGGCCGACGGCGTGTCGCCGGTGCGCAGGCCCACCGTCCACGACGATCCCAGGTCGGCCAGCGGCGCCTGCAGCGCGCGGGTGGTGTCCGCGGCCAGCGCCCGCATCGGCGTCAGCCACAGCACGCCGATCGGCGCCGCGGTGCGGCCGCCCTCGACCGCGCGGCCCAGCGCCTCGGCCCTGGCCAGCGCGCCGAACCACACCGCGTAGGTCTTGCCCGCGCCGGTGGTGGCGTGCAGCAGGCCGCTGCGGCCCGCGGCCATCGCCGTCCACACCTCGCGCTGGAAGCCGAAGGGCTGCCAGCCGCGGGAACCGAACCAGCGCTCCGCCACGGACGGCGGGTGGAGCGGTGGCACCGGGCGCATGGCGGCCGGATTGTCGGGCGCCGGGCCTACAACCCCTCCTTGTCCGGCGCCGACCTGGGGGCCTCGTCCGGACGCGGCGGGCGCCGCCGCCGGTAGGCGCGCATCAGCGGCGTCGCCGAGATGCCGTGCAGCACGATGGACAGCGCGATGGTGGCCAGCACCGCGTCCACCAGCGGCCGTGCGGCCTGCGGCGCCAGCCCATGGGTGACGGCGAAGGCCAGGTAGTACACCGAGCCCACGCCGCGCACGCCGAACCAGGCGATGAGCCGGCGCTGCAGCCCGCTCACCCGTCCGCGCGGGGTGACCAGCAGCACCGACAGCGGCCGCGCCACCCCCCAGCACCGCCAGCGCGAAGGCCAGCGTCCAGCCGCTCCAGCGCACGCTGCTGAGCAGCGCGCCGATGATCAGCACCATCGCCACCTCCGCCAACCGTTCCAGCTGGGCCGAGAAGTTGATCAGCCGGTCCGAATGGGCGGCGTCCTGCGACGCGTCGACGCCCTGGCCGCGGCGGCGCTCGGCGTGCGACAGGCTGGCGCCGGCGGCGAACACCGCCAGGAAGCCGTAGGCATGCACCGCCAGCGCCAGGCCGTAGGCCAGCGCGATGGCGCCGATGACCAGGAACTCCTCGCTCTCCAGCCGGCCGCCGTGGCGGCGCAGCGCCTGCACCGCCCGCGCCAGGGCAAGGCCGAAGAGCCGGCCCAGCCCCAGGCCGGCGGCCACCGCCCACACCAGGTCGACCGTCCACCAGCGCCAGCCCCAGGCGCCGAGTTCGTGCGCGCCGAGCAGCCCCAAGCCGAGCATCACCGCCGGAAAGGCCGTGCCGTCGTTGAGCCCGCCTTCGGCGGTGATGGACAGGCGCACCGCGTCGCGGTCGCCCGGCTCGTGCACCTGCACGTCCGAGGCCAGCACCGGATCGGTGGGCGCCAGGATGGCGCCCAGCAGCAGCGCCAGCGCCCACGGCAGGTCCAGCAGCGCCCAGCCGAGCCCCGCGACCGCCACCACCGTGAGCACCATGCCGCCGCCGGCCAGCCGCATGGGCAGCGCCCAGGCGCCCTTGCGCTGCGGCAGCCGCAGCCGCAGGCCCACCGCGAAGAGCGCGATCAGCACCGTCACCTCGCTGAGGATCTCCAGCGTCGCCGCCTCGGCGAGCGGGTCCAGCCGCACCAGGTCCAGCCCCCAGGGCCCGATGAGCGCGCCGACGCCGAGGTAGACGATGGCGGGGGACAGGGGCAGCCGCTGCACCAGCCGGCCGGAGAACGCCATCACGATGAGGACGGCGCCGACCAGCAGCAGCCAGGGGATCAGCACGGCGGGGAAAGAACTCGTCAGCGCGGCGGGCACCGCAGCGCCGCCAGGGCAATCCCGGTGCCCCGGCGGCCGACCGGTCGTCAGCCGCCGCGGACCGAGGGCGGCAGCCAGGCCTCGATCACCCCCGGCGTGGGGTTCAGCGACGGGGCCAGCGGCCGGGCCACCCAGCCGCGCAGCCGGGCCTGCCCGACCATGGCCTGCACGCAGGCGTCGGCCGGCAGCGACTCGGCCGTCGCGCCGTGCACCACCAGCGTCGGCACCTCCACCGGCCGTGGCCGGGTGCGGCCGCGCCGGTCGGCGCTGACCCAGACGTCCTCGATCGCCGGCACGGTGGCGCCGAGCGCCTGCCAGGGCTCGCGCTCGGCGGCGGCCAGCGGCTTGCGCGCCGGGCCGTAGACCTGGAGGTAGACGGTGCGGCCGGCGCACACCGGCCGGGCCGGCGTCGCGGCACCGCCGCCCGCGGCCGCCGCGGGTGCGGCACCCGAGGGGCTCGGCCCGGCCCCTGCCGCCACCACCGGCGCCGCGGCCACCGCGCCGGGAGCCGGCGCCGCGGCCAGCGAGGCCGGCCCGCCCTCCGGCAGGCAGTTGCGCCGCGCGGGGCCGCTGGCGCTGTAGTCGCGGATCCAGTACATCGGCTCGCAGGCGGCGCGGGCCACCGGCTGCAGGCAGGGCCCGGCCCGGTCGGCGTCGAAGTCGGCGTCCAGCAGCAGCCGGCAGGCGGGGTGCGGGGTGGGCGAGGCCACGCAGGCGGCGCGGGTGCTGGCCACGATCTCGCGCAGCAGGCCTGATTCCTGGAAGTCGCGCACCTTGCCGCCCTGGCACTGCGCGTCGGCCACCCGCAGCAGCGTCGTCGCCATGGCGCCGAGCCGGGTGTCGGTGCTGGCCGGCGACCCGAGGGGGCGGCCGGCGGCGCCAGCTGGCCGTACAGGTCGGCCAGCTCCTTCAGCGCGCCGCGGTCCAGCCGCTGGTCGGCCTCGCGCTGGCGGCGGTCGCCCTCCACCGCCTGCCAGGCGGTGAGCGCCAGCGTCAGCACCGCGCCGGCGCTGACCGAGGCGGTGACCGCGCCGGTGGCGGCGATGCGCGAGGGCAGCCGCTTGACCGGCCTGGCGGTCGCGGCCTTGCCCTCGACCGCGCCGACGGTGCAGCCCTCGTCGGTGACGAAGGCGGCGGCGGCGATCTGCTCCAGGTCGGACAGCAGCGGCGGGGTGAGCGAGCGGCCCAGCGAGTCGCCGAGCTGGAAGTAGCTCTCCCACTGCGCCTCGCCGAAGAACTGGTCGGTGGTCGGCTCCTGCGGGAACAGCGGGTTGTCGGCCTTGAAGTTGACCAGGTCGACCGGCGCGCCCTCGCACATGTTGGGCTTGACGATGACCAGGTGGCCGACCTGCCCGGTGCGCCGGTAGTCCACCCGGGCCAGCGCCAGGCAGGCCTGGCTTTCCGGCGAGGCGAGGTCGTTGAGCGAGCCGAAGGCCGCCCACGGCGTGCCGGCCGGGTTGTCGCGCGGGCGCAGGAAGCGGATCTCGGCCTGCAGGTCGATGCGCGCCTTGCGCACCAGGTTCTCCAGGTCGCCGAAGGCGTAGCGCGGGTCGGCCCCGCAGTCGGCCACGACGATCAGGCGGCAGCCCTCTCGCAGCAGCGCGTAGGCGGCGGTGTTCTCGAAGTGGCCGCCGTCGCTGAGGTACCAGTGGCTGCGCTGGCAGCCCTCGAAGCGGGCCAGCAGCTCGCTGACGAACTGGCCGTACTTGCGCAGCGGCGGCGGCGACCGGCCCTCCGCCGGCCGGCGCAGCGGCCGGCTGTCCCACCACCAGCCCAGGCGGATGCCGGCGATCATGCTCAGCGCCGCGATGCCCGACCGCGTGGCGCCGCCCAGCCCGGGCGCCACCGCCGCGCCGCTGATCGCCATCCAGGAGCCCAGGCTCAGCGCCGCCTCGGCCGGCACCACCCGCCAGCCGCCGTTGCCGACGCGGATGCGGCCACCCGGCGCCATGCTCATCAGGAGGCCCTTGCGGTCCTGGTTGAACAGCCCGCCGCGCGGGTCGCGGGTCTGGTTGACGCAGACGTTGAGCACGTGCACCGGGCCGCCGCGGGCCTGCGGCGCGTAGCCCGCCATCGGCACGTCGTCCTGCGGGTGCACGTTGTTGACCGCCTGCACGCCGCCCATGCGCGCGCCGTTGACCGCGGCCAGCGGCGACACCGTGCCGTCGCCGAAGCGCCGGGCGTTGGCCGCGCCGAGGTAGCTGCGGATCAGCCGCGCGCGGTAGAAGTTGTGCAGCGACGAGCGGTTGAGGAAGTCGGCGTTGCGCCACGACAGCACGACCATGGCCAGCGCCGGCCCGGTGAGCAGCAGCCACCACTGCCAGGCCAGGCCGATCTGCGGGCTGGGCGGGCGGTCGAACAGCGCGAAGGTGGCGCCGCGGTGGACCAGGCTGACCCAGAACACGCCGATGGCCAGCAGCACCAGCAGCCCGGCCAGGTGCACCAGCCAGCCGATGCCCTGGCGCGTCCACGGCGACAGGCCGCGCAGGTCGGCCACGCGCGGCAGCAGCGCGCGCAGCAGCACCGCCGCCAGCGCGATGGCGCCGCCGGTGACCGCCTGCTCCTGGTCGGCCACCGCCAGCCGCCAGGCCAGCGCGTCCACCGCGCCCAGCACCACCAGCACGCCCACCGCGTGCAGCACGTTGGCCAGCCAGCGCGTCAGGCGGTTGCGCTGGCGGTCGGCGCTGCCGTCCTGCGCCAGCGCGAAGGCCAGCAGCGTGCCGGCGATCCAGCAGGCCAGCAGCAGCAGCGCGAAGGCCAGCAGCGGCGGGCGCGCGCGCAGGGTGCCGCGCAGCCAGTCCCAGCCGAGCACGATGGCCAGCGCGCCCAGCAGCCAGAAGGCCAGCGACAGCCAGCGCTGCCCGTCCAGCCGCGCGCCCTGCGCCGGCAGGGCCCAGTAGGCGCAGCAGAACACGCCGCCGGCCAGCGCGGCCAGCGGCAGCAGCAGCCAGGGCGTGGGCCAGGGCGACATCAGCGCCAGCAGCGACGGCTCCACCCAGCCCAGGCCGAACGTGCCCGGCCGCGCGGTGGCCAGGCCGTCGGCCCAGCCCCAGACGCCGAGGTTGAGCATCACCAGCAGCGCGCCGACGAGGCCCCAGATCAGCGCCAGCTCGATGTGGATGGCCAGCAGGTTGCGCGCGAAGGCCGCCGCCGCGAAGACGCCGTCCTGCGCGCCGCGCGGGATCAGGTAGCGGCCGTTGGCGCGCAGCCACCAGGCGAACCAGCGGGTGTCGGCTTGGGCCAGCCCGCGTTCGATGGAGGCCGCGTCGTCGCCGAAGCCGTCGGCCGCCTCGTGGTAGAGCTTGCCCAGCGTGGAGCCGATGTAGCCGCCGCCGGAGACGGTGGACAGGATGTCGAAGCGGTGGAACACCCGGTTGGCCGCCAGCGCGCGGACCAGGCCGAAGCAGAAGGTGGCGCTGCGGATGCCGCCGCCCGACAGCGCCAGGCCCCAGGGCTCGGGCGTCAGCGTGGCCCGCACCTCGGGCGGCAGCGCCTGGCGCCGCTGCTCGCACAGGGTGTCGAGCGGGTCGGCGGGCTCGGCGGGCCGGTCGTCGCCTTCGTGCGGCGCCCCCGGGAAGGGGTCGTCGCGGGCGGGCACGGGTGGGGCCATGTCGTCTCCTGCTGCCTTCGGGCCGTGTGCGTTCTGGTGCCCACGGCGGCAGACGGGCCCTGCAACCACCAGGCGGGGCGCAGTGTTGCACCGTGGCCCGGTGGCCTCAATGGGGGATGGTGCGGCGCGCCACACCACCAGGCTTGGGATGGCGCGGGGACGATCCTGCCCATTCCGTCACGAACATGGCGCCGGCGGCGCCTCCCACCCGGCATCGCGGGGTACACGCCCGCGGCCCCCGCCGCGATCCTCGCCTTCATCAACGGTCGACAACGACCCAACAACGAAGACAGGGGTGGACGCATGTGGTTGCCGCAGTGGTTGTACGAACGCCTGCCCGCGCTGTACGCGGTGCTGGGCGCCTGGTGCCTGTGGCTGAGCGGCCGCTCGTCCATCGCCCTGATGAGCGCGGCGCTGCTGTTCAGCGCCGCCGGGCTGGTGCACTGGTGGCGGCGCGACGCGCGGGCCGAGGCCAAGCCGGCGCGGCGGGCGGCCCGCACCCCTCGGCGGGCGGCCCGCTGAGCACGGCCGTCGCGCCGGCTGGCGCCGCTGCGACGGCCGGCATAAGCTCGACGCCGGCCAGACGCTCGTCGGGGACCCGGCGACCGTGATCGGGCCGGATCGAGCGAAAGGACCTCCCATGTTGTCCGATGCCTCCGTCACCACCATGCTGCCCGTCAAGGACATGGCCCGCGCCCGTGCCTTCTACGAGCGCTGCCTCGGCCTCAAGCCCGGCGGGCTCAAGCCCGACGGCAAGTTCGTCTACACCGTCGGCGGCAGCACCCTGGCCCTGTTCCCCAAGCCGGAAGGCACCAAGGCCGACCACACGGCGATCAGCTTCCGGGTCGACGACATCGACGCCGCCATCACCCAGCTGAAGCGCAGCGGCGTCGCCTTCGAGGACTACGACTTCCCCGGCCTGAAGACGGTGGACCACGTCTGCGTGCTGGGCGCCGAGAAGGCGGCCTGGTTCAAGGACCCCGAGGGCAACTACCTCTGCCTGCACCAGGACCTGACCGGCGAGACCGGCCACTGAAGCGCCGCGCCGCCGCCGCGGGCGGCCGAGGCTAGGCGCGCAGGCCCCAGGTCACCAGCAGCACCAGCGCCGCCGCCAGCCCCCAGGCGCCCACCCGCTTGAGCAGGGCTTTGTCCAGCGTGCCCGGGCGGGCCGACGGCGCTTGCCCGAGCCCGAGCACGAAGGCATGGGCCGGGAAGGCGACCACCAGCAGGAACCCCAGCACCAGCCACAGGCTGTCGTCCACCAGCCGCGGCCACAGCACGGGCATGACCAGCGCGGAGAAGGCGCCGGCGAGCGCGGCGGTCAGGGGCGATGGGGTGAGGGTCATGAGGCCGGGGCGTGGAAGGGGTGGGCGGGAACTCTACCGGGCCCGGGCCTTCAGACCGGACAGCGACGCGCGGCACGGTGCCGCGCGCCCGACCCGATGGAGGCCTGACCATGAAGTGTCCCGTGTGCCCGGAGTCCACCCTGCTGATGAGCGACCGCCAGGGCGTGGAGATCGACTACTGCCCCACCTGCCGCGGCGTGTGGCTGGACCGCGGGGAACTGGACAAGCTGGTGGAACTGGGCGCCCGCCACCAGCCGGCCCCGGTGTCGCCTTCGATGGCCCGCGGCGTCGACCCGCGGGCCCGGCCCGCCTTCGAGGACTCGGACTTCGGCAAGCACCGCCATGGCGGCTACCGCAAGAAGTCCTGGCTCAGCGACATCTTCGACTGAGGCGCGCAGGGTCGAGGCCGGACGCACGGAAGGCCCCGGACGGCGACGCTACTCGCTGCCCGAGGGCTCGACCTGGGCGCCGGCCGCCACCAGCAGATCCCGCAGCACCGACCGATGGCACCTCGATTCCTGCTGGCAGTAGCAGCCGACCGAGACGTTGGTCTGGTGCGAGAGCGCGGCCAGCAGGCGGATGGCATGCGCCGCTTCGGGCGAGGCCATCTCGGCGCGGTAGCGGCGGACGAACGCGGACCACTGCGCAGGTGTCTCCGCCTGCAAGGCCAGCTTCACCGACTCAGCGGTCGGCGCCAGGGTGGGGAACCACACGTCGTACCAGTTGCCGCTGGCGAACTGGGCCTTCGGCACCCCACGCGGCGGACGACGGACCGTGCCGAGGCGCAGCCCTTCGCCCTCGGCGCGCGGTGTTCCCAAGCGGACGACCCGGAGCATCGCGCTACAGGCGCACGCCTGCCCTGGTCAGCACGGCGGCCATTGCCGCGTAGGCGGCGACGGTGGCGGCGGACGACAGCCCGAGGCTGAGCCAGAACCCGACGCCCGCCCGCAGCAGCACCGGCAGCAGCAGGAACAGCACCAGCGACGGCAGCACCAGCCAGAAGATGCCCGTCGACAGGCGGGCCAGCTGCTCGGCCTCGCCGCCGCCCAGGTGCAGCCAGACGAAGGCCAGCAGCGAGGTCAGCGGCAGCGACGCCAGCACCGCCGCCCAGAACGCGTGCCGCCGGCCGACCTCGGACACGGCGACGACGACCACCGCCGTCACCAGCACCTTGGCGACGTAGGGCCACACCGCGGGCACCTGGCTCACGGCGCGTCCACGGCCGCATCCATGCGGCGGACGATGTACAGGCGCATCTTCAGGCAGGGTGGCTCGATCGGACGGACTCTACAAGGCCGGTCCGACCCATCGCAAGGCGCCGCGGCAGAGGGTGGCGGGTCGGCGGCGGTCCGCGTGGGCTATCGCCACCATTGACGCCGCCGGCTTCACACGACCGGCGGACGGGACCAAAGTGCAGGCCTGTCCATGTCCGAGCGGTGCCCACCATGAGTCGCTGGATCAAAGCCAACCAGTTCACCGTCAAGAAGACGGGCTCCTACTACGTCACCCACATCACCGTGGCCGCGATGGTGGCCTACGCGGTCACCGGCAACCTGGCCGCGGCCCTCACCCTGAGCTTCCTGGAGCCGACGGTGCAGGCGGTGGTGTACTTCTTCCACGAGCGCGCGTGGTCGTCGGTGGGGCGGCGTGACGCCTCGATCGGGCCCACCGCCGACGCGGCCGCCGCCGGCGCACGGGGCTGGGCTTGAAGGGCGGGCCGACCCGCTACCCGAGCGACGCGAGGTCGGGGTTGAACGCCACTTCCCACAGGTGCCCATCGAGGTCCTGGAAGTAGCCGGCGTAGCCGCCATAGAACGTCGGCTGGGCGGGCTTGACCAGCTTGGCCCCGGCCCGCGAGGCCTGCAGCAGCACGGCGTCCACCTCTGCCCGGGAACCGACGTTGTGGGCCAGCGAGAACTCGGTGGCGCTGGCAGGCTGGAGCGCAACGCCGCTGTCGGCGGCGAGGCTCTTTCGGGGCCAGAGCGCCAGCTTCAGCCCGGACGCCAGGTTGAAGAACGCCACCGCGCCGTTCTCGAACTCGGTGCCGACGATGCCCTTCGTCTCGAAGCCCAGGCCGTCCCGGTAGAAGGCCACCGACCGTTCGAGGTCGTCCACGCCGAGTGTGATGAGGGTGATGCTGGGGTCCATGGCGGAAGGAATGCGGTGGGTGACGGCCGCGGCGTCCACCCATGGGCACAAGCCGTGGCGTGCTGACGACGAACCCGGTTGAAAGCCCTGCGCACGACGGAGGCGTTGGGACGCATCTGCTCACCAGGCCTGCTACCAAGGAAAGGCGGCAGGTGTGCCCTGGTGATACCGAAGCTGCCACGACTCTGCCACTCGTACCCAAACGGAAGAACGAAGCGTGTGGTTCTCTAGAGTTCCATCTGGCTTCTGGTGTGCCGAGCGGTAGGTCAGCAGCACGACATCGGGTGCCAACTGAGCAAGCGAAAATTCATCCGATGCCACTGATGGAGGAGCCTTCTGCTCACCCAGGAATCGAATGATCGTTTCTCGATCGTAGGCACGACCCGAGCGGCCAACTTCGTGGAAGTCTTTGTGCAGAAGCTGCTGCAGGCGGGCGACGCTGCAACGAACACCGGGGTGATGTAGCTCCACCTCCAGGGCTTGAATCTCGGCGAGTCGTGTTCTCATTTATGGAACTGGCTGATGCGGCTCGAACGTTCGCCATGAGAGGCGGCGCCCAGTTTGCCGGTCAACGTCCTCTCGGTGGAAGGGTTAGCATCAGCGCGCGAGCCAAGCTGAGAGTTCATGCCGAGGTTTCCCAATAGAAGTGGATGAACTCATCTTCGTACTCCGCAACTAGAGACACGAGAAACTCCGTCTCCATCGTGTGCATCGCGAGGCCAGCAACGTAGCGCCCGGTCTTGTGTATCGGCGGTTTGAGTGAGGCTACAAGGTCTCGAGCCTGTGCCTCCACCAAGCGATTGAACTCCTCTTCAGTCATGAGGCGGAACAGGGACGCGGAGAGGTAAGGTCTCAGTTTGTCCTGACGGCCGCCCCAGTCATCGATGAGTTCAGAATTGATCAAGAATCGCAAGCCGTTGTCGCTAGCGTCTTTAGGTGCACGTGTAATTCTAATGAACTGCTCGGAGTCTGGCGGACTGAACGCCTACTGCGGATAAACCGTGTAGTGAAGGCCTTTGTAGGAGCGCCCGAACTGCCACCTGTCGAGTTGCTCGTCTGGATGTTGCTCGAATTCGCTGCGACCGAACATCTGATGCCTAACGTAGAGTTAACCGGCCCGCTAGGCAGACGGCGTAAGGCCGCGGAAGGACGATGAGAGGCTTGGCCTGGAGCGGCCTTAAGACGGCTGCCGTAGCGGGTCCGGTTGAACGACAAGTTAGGCAGCACTTTTGGTCCCATGAGCAGAGATGGATCGCCAGACCGTCATCGACCGTGCAGTTCTGCTTGGCGGTGACGGTGTCTCACCCGGGAAGAGCTCCCTCATCCCTTCTGTCACCCGTGTCAAGAATGGGAGCACGAACTGAAGCGGGAGCGACATCATTCGGAGTGACTCGAGTGTGCCGGCACGAAACATGAAGAGCTGGCGCACGGAGAACGGGAAGGTGTGTACGTACTGCGAGAGCTGCATAGTGACGGCCGTGTAGTACTCAAAGTCCACACCGCACTCTGCACAGAGCTCCCTTTGGCTGAGGTGTGATGCTGGTGGATCACCCTTGACGATTTGCCTTTGAAGGTCACGGCGCAGTGCTTGATACAGCGGATGCGCTTGCAACTTCTGGAGCATCTCGTCCGCCGTAGCCCTCATCGCCGCGAGTTCCGAGGCGGTCGAGCCTATGGCGTCGAGCATCTTGATGCGACGCGTCTTGTCATGTGCCTCCCACAACATCAGCCGAAAGGACCTCTCAGCGTCACTGGCGTTGCGCCCGACAACATACGCGAACGCGTCGTGTGCCTCGATTGCGCAGCGGGCTACGGCGCTTGATGACGGCACATCCCAGAGTTCGCTTCGCGCCTTCTTCGCAGGGTCCGGCGATAGTCTTCGTAGTACGATGCAGTGGGCCAGCAGCTTGATGAATATCTGCTCGGCATAACTGACTCTTGGTGAGTCGATCTGCTTTCCGACCAGCGAAGTAGAGACGGCTCGTGCGTACTCAAGCACCGCATCGAACTCGCGTACCTCGCGGCGGTAGTCGAACCAAGTCTTGAGCGCGCGCTCTGCCATGCGCCGGTGCTGCCTAACGTTTGAGTTCACCCGATCGCGGAAGCGGGCGAAGCCCGCTGTAGCGATTCGGGTGCAACGAAGGGTTAGGCCGCTGCGAGTTCGGCGAAGTCATTCGCAACCTTCACGAGTGAGCCAGTCTCGTGCGACCAGAGATGTACCGCGGCTTCGAACTCGGAGCCATGCCTTACGAAGACAAGCTGGTCGCCCGAGCCGTTGCCCGCTATTGCGACAGCATTCGGCGGGAACCCGGGCCAGCCTTGGCAGACGAGCGTTTCCTTCTGGATGTGATTCGCGGTGCGAGAAAGACGCTTGCGATCCGATGTGTCCGCAATGGGGTACTGCTGCCAGTCCTCGCCATTGACCAGCACTTCGCCCCCATTGGAGCGCAGCATCGCCCTGCGATACGCCGATGGCAACCTAGCGCCAAGTGCCGCCTCCGCGGCGAGGACGAACAACTCTGCGAGGTCGAATGGCATTGCAGCGGCCTAACGTTCGAGGTAAGGGGCAAAGTGCGGCTTGCCGCACTTTGCCCCCTTGACTGAGGGGTTAGCCATCGACCTGAGCATGTGGCGCCTGACCGGACCAGAACTTGTTGAGGCCTGCCCACCAACGTTGACTCTCGGGACCGAGGAACTGGCGAAAGCACTCAGGATCTGTGTTGCTGTGGGACCAGACATTCTGAATTCCCTCGAGAAGGCCAATTGTCGCGAACTCCTTGACCCATTGCGAGCCACTGACATGAAGCTGCTCGATTGCCGCGCCTGCGGCTGAAAGCTCGGACAACTGGCCCGACTGATGCAGCGAGAGCAGATAGCGCGCGAAGCTTCCTGCTGCCACATACAAGAGATCGTTCCCGTTCTCCCGCACATGCTCAACCCACGCCTCTGCGAAGCCGGGACAGGCTTCGAGAAGGAGCGGCATGACTTCGGCCTGCTGGATCATGAGTGAGATGGCTAACGTTCAACATGAGCGGCGGCTGGAAGCGTGCGAAGCACGCTGGAAGCCGTCCGCTCGATGGCAGGGTTAGGGCTCATAGCTGAGCGAGGATGGTTTGGAAAGCCTTGTCCCCTCGCTTGTAGCCCTGCCTCGGGCCTGAAAACTTGGTCGGAAGCGCTGACAAGCCAAACATCTCACCGACGTGGAAGATCTTCCAGCCAACGTACTCACCCGATCGACTGCCTCCCGCCACTTGGTATGCGCGCAGCGCATAGTGACCCTTGCCATCGATTCCGTACGTGTGAGGCTCCACCGTCCGGCTGAACCCTTCGTACTGGAAGGACAACAGGTTCAAGTTCTGAATAGCAGATTGAATGCTCATGCCTCCCTCCGAGTGTTGAGCTTCATCTATCGCCGACCTCTTCTGTGAGCCCTAACGTTAAATGGACCGAACACGATAGACGGAACCGTTCGGCCTAAAGCGAGTGTCGCCGGACTCTCTCCCGTGGCGGCATCCCTCGAACGACTGACCGGAGAGTCCCTTGTTCTAGGCGCCGACGCAGTGCGATAGGCCGACTAAATTTTCCGGCATGCGCTCTTCTTTCCGTCCACCGCACGCATCGCCGTCGAACCCGATGGCCCCTGCACCTGTCGGACGAGCGGGTGCCGGTTCAGCAAGCGCTCCGGCGCAGGGTCGCCCGCCTCCCCGCCTGCTCGACCAACTGCGCCACGTCATTCGGCTGCGCCACTACTCCCTGCGCACCGAAGAAGCGTACGTGCAGTGGTGCCGCCGCTTTGTGCTGTTCCATGGCAAGCGCCATCCGGCAAACATGGGCGCGCCAGAGGTGCAGACGTTCCTGACCCACCTGGCGGTGGACGGCGAGGTCGCCGCTGCCACCCAGAACCAGGCGCGCTCGGCGCTGCTGTTCCTCTACAAGGAGGTGCTTGGGGTGCAGTTGCCCTGGCTGGACGAGGTGGTGGGCGCCAAGACCTCGCGCCGGCTGCCGGTGGTGCTTTCGGTGGCCGAGGTGCGGCAACTGTTGCAGGGCATGAGCGGCACGCCCTGGCTGGTTGCCTCGCTGCTCTATGGCGGCGGGCTGCGGTTGCTGGAGGGCCTGCGCCTGCGGGTGAAGGACCTGGACTTCGCCGGCCGCGCGATGACCGTGCGCGAGGGCAAGGGCGGCAAGGACCGGGTGACGGTGCTGCCGGAGGCGGTGCTGCTGCCCTTGCAGGACCACCTGGCCCGGGTGAAGGCGCTGCACGAACGGGACCTCGCCGCTGGCCGGGGCGACGTCCAGTTGCCGGATGCGCTGGACCGCAAGTACCCCGCGGCCGGACGGAGCTGGGGCTGGCAGTTCGTGTTTCCCAGCGCGTCGCTGTCCGTCGATCCGTGCAGCGGTGTCGAGCGCCGCCACCACCTGCACGAGGCCACGGTGCAGAAAGCCGTGGCCTCGGCAGCCCGGGCCAACGGCATCGCCAAGCCGGTGTCGCCGCACGTGCTGCGCCATTCCTTCGCCACCCACCTGCTGCAGGCTGGCCACGACATTCGCACGGTGCAGGAACTGCTGGGTCATGCCGACGTGCGCACCACCATGGTCTACACCCATGTGCTGATGCGGCATGGGCTGGGCGTGCGCAGCCCGCTGGACGCTGTGACCTGATCCGCCGCGCCCGCCTTACTTCGCCGGCGCCCCCGCCTTCACCCACCGCCCGATCAACGCCCGCTCCTCCTCGGTGATCTGCGTCGCGTTGTTCAGCGGCATGGCGCGGGTCACCACCACCTGCTGGACCATGGCCTGGGCGTGCTCGACGAGCAGGTCCGGCGTGTGCAGGCGCACGTTCTTCTGCGCCATGTCGGCGTTGTGGCACATCACGCAGCGCTGGTTCACCACCGCCTGCACCTGGGCCAGCGTGGGCGGCGAGGCGTCGGCGGCCACCGGCGGCGCGGGCGGGGTGGGCGCCGGGCGGGCGGCCCAGACGATGAGGGCCAGCAGCGCCAGCGACGCCGCCATCAGCGGCGTGCTGTGGCCCTTCTTGTGCCGGCGCACGAAGTAGGCCCGCACCAGCGCCCCCAGCAGCATCAGGCCCACCAGCAGCAGCCAGTTGTGCGGGTGGTTGGTGAACTGCCCGTAGTGGTTGGACAGCATGGCCACCAGCACCGGCAGCGTGAAGTAGGTGTTGTGCACGCTGCGCTGCTTGCCGCGCTGGCCGTGGATGGGGTCCGGCCGGCGGCCGGCCGTCAGGTCCGCCACCACCTTGCGCTGGCCGGGGATGATCCACATCGCCACGTTCGCGCTCATCGTCGTGGCCAGCATGGCGCCGACGATGAGGAAGGCGGCGCGGCCGGCGAACAGCTGGCAGGCCAGCCAGGCCGCGGCCACCACGTAGACGAAGACCAGCGCCGCCACCCGCAGGTCGGCGTTGCCGCCGCCCACGCTGCCGTCGGCGTTGCGGCCGAAGACGCGGCAGATGACGTCGTACACCACGAAGCCGACGACCAGGAAGGCGATGGCGGCCGCGGCGGCCAGCGCCGGCGACGACCAGGCGAACACCCGCGCATCGACCAGGAAGCTCGACGCGTTCCACAGGTACAGCAGCGAGAACAGCGCGAAGCCCGACAGCCAGGCGACGTGCCCCTCCCAGTAGAACCAGTGCAGCGTGCCCTTCGGCATCTGCTTGGGGCCGACGTTGTACTTCTGCGGGTTGTAGAAGCCGCCGCCGTGCACCGCCCACAGTTCGCCGTCCACGCCCTTGGCCTTCAGGTCCTCGCCCTCCGGCGGGTGCAGGTGGTTGTCGAGGAAGACGAAGTAGAACGACGAGCCGATCCAGGCGATGGCGGCAACCACGTGCAGCCAGCGCAGCAGCAGGTTGGCCCAGTCGAGCAGGTAGGCGTCCATGGTGGCGAAGGAAAGATGGGCTTGGCAGGCGCAGCGAAGTGTATACACTTTCGCATACAGTCCGCGCGTCATGAACCCCGTCCCGACCACCACACGAGGCACCGCACGCGGCACGGGCGGCGCCGCACGCAAGCCCCGGGCCAAGCCGCCCGCGGCGCGCGCGGTGGCCGCCGACGCGGACCCGGTGGTCGACGGCAACGCCACCCGCCGCATCGTCGACTCGATCACCACCGCCATCGTCGAACGCCGGCTGATGCCCGGCACCAAGCTGGCCGAGCAGCAGATCGCCGACATCTTCAAGGTCTCGCGCACGCTGGTGCGCCAGGCGCTGAACCAGCTCAGCCGCGACCGCCTGGTCACCCTGCTGCCGGCGCGCGGCGCCTTCGTCGCCCAGCCGGGGGGTGGAAGAGGCGCGCCAGGTGTTCGAGGTGCGCCAGCTCCTCGAAACCGCCATGCTGCAGCGGCTGGCGCGGCAGATCACCGACGAGCAGGTGCAGCGCCTGCACCAGCACCTGGCGGACGAGCGCGAGGCGCTGGCCCGCACCGACGTGCCGGGCCGCACCCGGCTGCTGGCCGACTTCCACGTGCTGCTGGCGCGCATGCTGGGCAACGAGGTGCTGGCCGACCTGCTGGCCGACCTGCTGTCGCGCAGCTCGCTGATCGCGCTGATGTACCAGTCCTCGCACTCGGCCGAGGCGTCGCAGGACGAGCACGCCCTCATCGTCGACGCGCTGGCGCGGCGCGACGGCAAGGCCGCCGTCCGGCTCATCGCCGACCACCTCGGCAACGTCGAGCGCAACCTGCGGCTGAACCCGCGGGTGCGCGACCTGGCGTCGGCGCTTGGCGGCCACGCCGGCTGATTCTTCGCACCATGGACATCGCCCCCATCACCCCTGCGCGCTACCCGCGCGACCTCATCGGCTACGGCCCCAACCCGCCGCACGCGATGTGGCCGGGGCGCGCGCGCATCGCCGTGCAGTTCGTCCTCAACTACGAAGAGGGCGGCGAGAACTCGGTGCTGCACGGCGACGCCGGCAGCGAGCAGTTCCTGTCGGAGATGTTCAACCCGGCCAGCTACCCGGCCCGGCACCTGAGCATGGAGTCGATCTACGAATACGGCTCGCGCGCCGGGGTGTGGCGGCTGCTGCGCGAGTTCACCGCACGCCGCATGCCGCTCACCATCTTCGGCATCGGCATGGCGCTGGAACGCCACCCCGGCCTGGCCGCCGCCTTCACCGACCTCGGCCACGAGGTGGCCGCCCACGGCTGGCGCTGGATTCACTACCAGAACGCCGACGAGGCCACCGAGCGCGAGCACCTGGCGCGCTGCGTCGAGGCCATCGAGCGGCTGTGCGGCCAGCGCCCGCAGGGCTGGTACACCGGCCGCGACAGCCCCAACACGCGGCGCCTGGTGGCCGACCACGGCGGCTTCCTCTACGACAGCGACCACTACGGCGACGACCTGCCCTTCTGGCTGCAGGTGCGCAAGACCGACGGCATGCTCGCGCCGCAGCTGGTGGTGCCCTACACGCTGGACACCAACGACATGCGCTTCGCCAGCGCGCAGGGCTTCGGCACCGGCGAGGACTTCTTCGACCACCTGCGCGACGCCTTCGACGTGCTGTACGCCGAGGGCGACCCCGCCGGCGAGAACCGGCCGAAGATGCTGAGCGTGGGCCTGCACTGCCGGCTGGTCGGGCGGCCGGCGCGCATGCGCGCGCTGCAGCGCTTCCTCGACCACGTGCAGGCGCACGACCGGGTGTGGGTCTGCCGCCGCATCGACATCGCGCGGCACTGGCAGCAGGTGCATCCGTTCGATCCGGCCACCGCGTTCGTGTGGGAGTGAGGGCCATGCCGCTGACCCTGGACCAGCTCAACGCGGCCAGCCGCGACGAGGTCGTCGCCCTGCTGGACGGCACCTACGAGCACTCGCCGTGGATCGCCGAACGCGCGGCCGCGGCGCGGCCCTTCGCCTCGCTGGCGGCGCTGAAGGCCGCGCTGGCCCGCGTGGTGCGCGAGGCCACGCGCGACGAGCAGCTGCGGCTGGTGCGCGCCCACCCCGAACTGGCCGGCAAGGCGATGGTGGCGAAGGCGCTCACCGCCGAATCGGCCAACGAGCAGCAGGTGTCGGGCCTCACCGCCTGCACGCCGGAGGAGTTCGCCACCCTGCAGCGGCTGAACGCCGACTACAACGCCCGCTTCGGCTGGCCGTTCATCCTGGCGGTGCGCGGCCCGCGCGGCACCGGCCTCACCCGCCAGCAGATCATCGCCGCCTTCCAGCGCCGGCTGGCCATGCCGCCGGCGCTGGAGCTGGCCGAGTGCCTGCGCCACATCCACCGCATCGCCGAGCTGCGGCTGGACGACAAGTTCGGCCAGCCGCCGCTGCAGGGCCAGCGCGTGTGGGACTGGGCCGAGGCCCTGGCGGCGCACAGCGACCCCGGCTTCGGCGAACATGGCCAGCTCACCGTCACCTACCTCACCGACGCGCACCGCGCCTGCGCCGCACAGCTGCAGCAGTGGATGCGGGACGTCGGCTTCGACGAGGTGTCGCTCGACGCCGTGGGCAACGTGGTCGGGGTCTACCACGGCGCCGATCCCGCCTCGAAGCGACTGCTCACCGGCTCGCACTACGACACCGTGCGCAACGCCGGCAAGTACGACGGCCGGCTCGGCATCCTGGTGCCGATGGCCTGCGTGGCCCGGCTCAAGGCCGAGGGCCGGCGGCTGCCCTTCGGCCTGGAGGTGGTGGGCTTCGCCGAAGAGGAGGGCCAGCGCTACAAGGCCACCTTCATCGGCTCGTCGGCGCTGACCGGCCAGTTCGACACGGCCTGGCTGGACCAGCCCGACGCCGACGGCATCCCCATGCGCCAGGCGATGGCGCACGCCGGGCTGGACCCGGCGCAGATCGGCGCGATCCGCCGCGACCCGGCGCGCTACCTCGGCTTCGTCGAGGTGCACATCGAGCAGGGCCCGGTGCTCAACGAGCTGGACCTGCCGCTGGGCGTGGTCACCTCCATCAACGGCAGCGTGCGGTACCTCGGCGAGGTGGAAGGCACCGCCAGCCACGCCGGCACCACGCCGATGGACCGCCGCCGCGACGCCGCCTGCGCGGTGGCCGAGCTGGTGCTGGCGGTGGAGCGCATCGCCTCGGCCGCGCCCGACCTGGTCGGCACCGTCGGCCAGCTGGAGGTGCCGGCCGGCTCGATCAACGTGGTGCCGGGCCGCTGCCGCTTCAGCCTCGACCTGCGTGCGCCCACCGACGCGCAGCGCGACGCGCTGGCGACCGAGGTGCTGGCCGAGCTGAAGGCCATCTGCGAACGCCGTGGCCTGCCGTACCGCCTGGAGGAGACGATGCGCGCCGCCGCCGCGCCCTCGGCCGCCGACTGGCAGCGGCGCTGGGAACGTGCCGTCGCCGCGCGGGGCGTGCCGCTGCACCGCCTGCCCAGCGGCGCCGGCCACGACGCGATGAAGCTGCACGAGGTGATGCCGCAGGCCATGCTCTTCGTGCGCGGCGCCAACGGCGGCATCAGCCACAACCCGCTCGAATCCACCACCGACGACGACGCCGATCTGGCGGTGCAGGCCTTCAACCGCCTGCTCGACGACCTGGCCCAGGACCTCGCATGACCCGCCCCTACGACGCGCTGGACCAGTGGATCGCCGACCACTTCGATGAGCAGGTGGCCTTCCTGCAGGTGCTGGTGCGCGTGCCCACCGACACGCCGCCGGGGAACAACGCGCCGCACGCCGAGGCCACGGCCGACCGGCTGGCCGGCTTCGGGCTGCAGGCCGAGCGCCATCCGGTGCCGGCCGACGCGGTGAAGGCCTTCGGCCTCGAATCGATCACCAACCTCGTCGTTCGCCAGCGCTTCGGCGACGGCGCCGGGCCCACCGTCGCGCTGAACGCCCATGGCGACGTGGTGCCGCCGGGCGAGGGCTGGACGCACGACCCCTATGGCGGCGAGGTGGTGGACGGCAGGCTTTACGGCCGCGCGGCGGCGGTGAGCAAGAGCGACTTCGCCACCTTCACCTTCGCGCTGCGCGCGCTGCAGTCGCTGAACGCCGCGCTGCGCGGCAACGTCGAGCTGCACTTCACCTACGACGAGGAGTTCGGCGGCGAGCTCGGCCCCGGCTGGCTGCTGAAGCAAGGCCTGACGAAGCCCGACCTGCTGATCGCCGCCGGCTTCAGCCACGAGGTGGTCACCGCCCACAACGGCTGCCTGCAGATGGCGGTGACGGTGCACGGCCGCATGGCGCATGCCGCCATCCCCGACACCGGCGTCGACGCGCTGCAGGGCGCGGTCGCCATCCTGCAGGCGCTGTACGCCCGCAACGCGCACTACCGGGCCAACGTGCGTTCGCAGGTGGCCGGCATCCACCACCCGTACCTCAACGTGGGGCGCATCGAGGGCGGCACCAACACCAACGTGGTGCCCGGCACCGTCACGTTCAAGCTGGACCGCCGCATGATCCCCGAGGAGGACCCGGTGGCGGTGGAGGCCGAGGTGCGCGAGACCATCGCCACCGCCGCCACCCGGGTGCCCGGCATCTCGGTGGACATCCAGCGGATGCTGCTGGCCCGCGCGCTGAAGCCGCTGCCCGGCCACGAGCGGCTGGTGGCGCCGCTGCAGCGCCATGGCCGCGAGGTGTTCGGCCACGAGCTGCCCACCTCCGGCACCCCGCTGTACACCGACGTGCGCCTGTATGGCGAGGCCGGCGTGCCGGCCGTCATCTATGGCGCGGGCCCGCGCACCGTGCTCGAATCCAACGCCAAGCGCGCCGACGAACACCTGGTGCTCGACGACCTGCACCGTGCCACCCGCGTCGTCGCGCGCACGCTGTTCGACCTGCTGTCCCCCGCCCCCTGAGCTTGCACAGAAGTTGCAAGCCGCCTCGTCAACCCGGAGCCGCTCCCTCATGAAGACCAGCCCCCTGTCCCTCGCCCGCCGCGGCCTGCTCGCCGCCGGCCTCGCCGCCACCTCGCTGTTCACCACGCTGCCCGCCCAGGCGCAGGAAACCCCCGTCAAGTTCCAGCTCGACTGGCGCTTCGAAGGCCCGTCGGCCTTCTTCCTGTGGCCGGTGGCCAAGGGCCACTTCAAGGCCGAGAAGCTCAACGTCACCATCGACGCCGGCAACGGCTCGGGCAACGCGGTCAACCGCGTGGCCTCCGGCACCTACGACATGGGCTTCGCCGACCTGTCGGCGCTGATGGAGTTCCACGCCAACAACCCGACCGCGCCGAACAAGCCGGTGGCGGTCATGATGGTCTACAACAACACGCCGGCGGCCGTGTTCTCGCTGAAGAAGACCGGCATCAAGACGCCGAAGGACCTGGAGGGCAAGAAGCTCGGCGCCCCGGTGTTCGACGCCGGCCGCCGTGCCTTCCCCATCTTCCAGAAGGCCAACGGCATCGGCAACGTGCAGTGGACCAGCATGGACCCGCCGCTGCGAGAGACCATGCTGGCCCGCGGCGACGTGGACGCGATCACCGGCTTCTACTTCACCTCGCTGCTCAACCTGGAGGCCCGCAACATCAAGGCCGAGGACGTGGCCGTGATGATGTACCCCGACCACGGCGTGCGGCTGTACGGCAACGTCATCATCGCCAGCGAGGACTTCCTGAAGAAGAACCCCGAGGCGGTCAAAGGCTTCCTGCGCGCCTTCACCAAGGCCGCCAAGGAAGTGATGGCCGACCCCAAGGCCGCCACCGCGGTGGTGAAGGAGCGCGACGGCATCATCAACGCCGACATGGAAGAGCGCCGGCTGCGGCTGGCGATCAACTCCGCCATCGCCACGCCGGACGCCCGCGCCGAGGGCTTCGGCGACGTCAAGGGCCCGCGCCTGGCGCTGATGGCCAGCCAGGTCGCCGACGCCTTCAACACCAAGGGCCGCATCAACCCCGACGCGGTGTGGAACGCCGGCTTCCTGCCCTCCGCCGCCGAGCGCAACGTGCTGCCCCCGGCCCCGAAGAAATAGGTTCCGACATGCCTGCCTTCGTCGATTTCCATGATGTCTGGTTGGCCTACAACGACGAGTTGCTCGCTGCCGGCCACTACGCCGTCGAGGACATCAACCTGCAGATCGGCGAAGGCGAGTTCATCGCCATCGTCGGCCCGTCGGGCTGCGGCAAGTCCACCTTCATGAAGCTGGCCACCGGCCTGAAGCGGCCGAGCAAGGGCACGGTGATCATCGACGGGCGCGAGGTCACCGGCCCGTTGAAGATCACCGGCATGGCCTTCCAGGCGCCCAGCCTGCTGCCCTGGCGCACGACGATGCAGAACGTGCTGCTGCCGCTGGAGATCGTCGAGCCCTACCGCTCGAACTTCCGCGCCAAGCGTGCGGAGTACGAGGAGAAGGCGCGCAAGCTGCTGCAGAGCGTGGGTCTCGGCGGCTACGAGGACAAGTTCCCGTGGCAGCTGTCCGGCGGCATGCAGCAGCGCGCCAGCATCTGCCGCGCGCTGGTGCACGAGCCGAAGATGCTGCTGCTCGACGAGCCGTTCGGCGCGCTGGACGCCTTCACCCGCGAGGAGCTGTGGTGCGCGCTGCGCGATCTGCAGGCGCTGCAGAAGTTCAACGTCATCCTCGTCACGCACGACCTGCGGGAGAGCGTGTTCCTCGCCGACACGGTCTACGTCATGAGCAAGAGCCCCGGACGCTTCGTGGTCAAGCGCGAGATCGACCTGCCGCGTCCGCGCGACCTGGAGATCACCTACACACCGGCCTTCACCAACATCGTCCACGAGCTGCGCGGCCACATCGGCGCCATGCGGCAGCCCGCGCAGGCGGTGGCCACGGGGGTGCCCCAGTGACCAACAAGAACTTCGAGCGCTGGTCGCCCTGGGTGCTGCTGGCGGTCATCCTGCTGGTCTGGCAGGCGATCTGCAGCGGCTTCGGCGTCAGCGAGTTCATCTTCCCCAGCCCGGCGCGCATCGCCGAGCAGATCGTCGAGTTCCGCGGCGAGATCCTCAAGCACGCCTGGCGCACGCTGTGGGTCACGGTGGCCGGCTTCGCGCTCGCGATCGCGGTAGGCGTGCTGCTGGGCTTCCTGATCGGCAGCTCGCGGGTGGCCTATGCGGCGGTCTACCCGCTGATGACCGGCTTCAACGCGCTGCCCAAGGCGGCCTTCGTGCCCATCCTCGTGGTGTGGTTCGGCATCGGCGCCGGGCCGGCCATCCTGACCGCCTTCCTGATCAGCTTCTTTCCCATCATGGTCAACATCGCCACCGGCCTGGCGACGCTGGAGCCCGAGCTGGAGGACGTGCTGCGCGTGCTCGGCGCCAAGCGCTGGGACGTGCTGATGAAGGTGGGCCTGCCGCGGTCGATGCCGTACTTCTACGGCTCGCTCAAGGTCGCCATCACGCTGGCCTTCGTCGGCACCACCGTGTCGGAGATGAACGCCGCCAACGAAGGCATCGGCTACCTGCTGGTCTCCGCCGGCTCGGCCATGCAGATGGGCCTGGCCTTCGCCGGCCTGGTGGTGGTGGGCGCGATGGCGATGGCGATGTACGAGTTCTTCGCCTTCATCGAGAAGCGCACCACGGGCTGGGCGCACCGGGGGTCGCAGAACGTGTGACCGCGACGGCCGGTGCGTCGCCGATGCGAGAAGGCCGCCCTCGGGCGGCCTTCTCCGTTCACGCCCAGCTCGTCCGATAGTCCTTCGCGTACTGCTCGAACGTGCGCGGGGCACGGCCGGTGACCTGCTGCACGGCGTCCGTGGTGCGCTCGGCCGCCCCGGCCTTGAAGTAGCCGAGGATCTGGACCAGGAAGGCCGCATAGTCCGCCGGCAGTCCGGCGCCCAGCAGGCCCTGCAGCATGGCCTCCGGCGTGATGTCGGTGAAGCCGATGGTCCTGCCCGTGGCCCGCGACAGGATGGCGGCCGCCTCGGCATGGTCCAGCGCACGCGGCCCGGTGAGGTCGAACGCCCGGCCGGCGAAGCCCTGGCTTGTCAACAGCCGGGCGGCCACGGCCGCGATGTCGCGCGCGTCGATGAAGCTGCCCTTGGCGTCTCCCACCGGCAGGAAGATCTGGCCCGCCGTCTGGATGCCGTGCAGCCAGACGCTGTTGAAGTTCTGCATGAACCAGTTCGGCCGCAGGATGTTGTAGGCCAGGCCCGAGGCCTCGAGCCGCCGTTCCGCCTTGCGCAGCGGCGCGTTCTCGTCGGCGTTCGCGCCCATGGCCGTCATCAGCACCACCTGCTGCAGGCGGTGGGCCGCGGCGGCGTCGATCAGCGGCGCCAGCAGCGCCTCCTGGTCCGCATGGCCGGGCGGGGCGAGGAAGAAGGCGCGGTCGACACCCTGGAACGCGGCCTGCAGGCCGGCCCCGGTGACGAGGTCCAACGCCACCTGGTCGGCGGCGACCGGCGCACGGCTGGTGGCCCTGACCACCGTTTCGCCTTCGGCCGCGAGCAGACGCGACAGTTCGGACCCGACGGTGCCGCTGGCGCCGACGACGAGGATGCGGGACATGAGGTTCTCCTGATGGGGGTTGCGATGGCCCCATGGTGTCGACGCCGAATCGAACGATGAATGGATTTGAGTTCGCTTTTCATGTCCAATCGTTCAACATGGACCTGCTTTCCGACATCCTCCAGGACGCCAGCCTGCGGCGGCGGCTGTTGGGCCTGCGCGCCATCCCGCCCGACGTGGCGCTGCGCTTCCCCTGCGACCGCAGCATCGGCCTGCACGTCGTGGTGCAGGGGCCGGTGCACGTGCATGCGCCCACGCTGGACGCGCCGCTGGCCCTGGCCACCGGCGACGTCGCCTTCATGGCCCGCGGCTGCGACCATGCGTTGACCGTCGGGCCCGAGCTGGCCGGCTTGACGCCGCAGACCATCGCGCACGCGCCGGGGCCGATCGAGGCCGGCGCCAGCGTGGTGGTGGGTGGCGCCTACCAGCTGTGGAACCGTCCGCTGCACCCGTTCTTCGCCGAACTGCCGGCCTGGACCGTGCTGCGCGCCGATGCCCGACCGCGCCTGGGGCCGCTGGCCCTGGCCGCCGGCCTGATGGAGCAGGAGATCCGCGCCGCCGAACCCGGTGCCGACACCATCGTGCAGGCGCTGCTCGACACCGTGTTCACCTACGCGCTGCGCGAGATCGCGGCACAGCGCGGCCAGGTCGGCCAGGGATGGAGCCACGCCGTGCGCGATCCCCAGGTGCGGCGGGCGCTGACGCTGATGCACGAGCGCAGCGCGCACGCCTGGACGCTGGACGAACTTGCGCAGCAGGCGGGCCTGTCGCGCACCGCCCTGGCGGAACGTTTCCGCGACGCGATGGGCGACACGCCGCTGAACCACCTGCGCGTGCTGCGCATGCAGCGGGCCATGCGCCTGCTGGCCGAGACCGACCACAAGCTGGAGGCCGTGGCCGCCGAGGTGGGCTACCAGGACGCCTTCAGCTTCTCGAAGGTCTTCAAGCGCACGCTGGGCCTGTCGCCCAAGGCGTTCCGCCAGCGCGACGCGGCCGACCGGTCGCATCCCTGGCGCCTGGGCGTGCAGGGCTGAGCCGCGGCCCGTGGTCCTCCGCCGGGCGTGCTACAAGTTGCGCATGACACCGCTCACCGACGACCAGGTCCACCGGCTGCTGCGCCACGCCAACGACCTCGCCCGCCGCGCCATGGACGCCGGTCACCACCCCTTCGGCGCGCTGCTGGTGGCGCCCGACGGCGAGACGGTGCTGATGGAGCAGGGCAACGTCGACAGCGTCAACCATGCCGAGGCGGTGCTGGCACGCGAGGCCGCGCGCCTGCACCCGCCCGGGTTCCTCTGGGACTGCACCCTGGTCACCACCGTCGAACCCTGCGCCATGTGCGCCGGCACGCAGTACTGGGCGCACATCGGGCGACTGGTCTACGGCATGGAGGAGCGCCAGCTGCTGGCGCTGACGGGCGCGCACGCCGAGAACCCGACGCTCGACCTGCCCTGCCGCAACGTCTTCGCGTCCGGCCAGAAGGCGGTGCAGGTGGTCGGGCCGGTGCCGGCGTTGGCCGAGGAGATCGCCGCCCTGCACCGGCGCTTCTGGAAGGCCCGTTGAACGTCCCTGACGCCCGGCCCATCGCGCCGGGTTGATGCTGACGGCGCAACAGTCCGTTCTCACGGCGCTGGTTTATCCCACGACCACGGCTGCCTACAGTGACCCCCATGCCGAGCCATCCCGGTCCCGGCCCTCACTGAATGGAAGCCGACCATGACCTCCCGCCACCTTTCCACCATCACCGTCGCCATCGCCCTGCTCTCGTCGCTGGCCGCGCTGTCACCCGCCCAGGCCGCGGACAACGGCGGCCTCACCCGCGCCGACGTGCAGGCCGAAGCGCAACGTGCCTTGCGGGCCGGCGAGCTGCCGCTGCACCGCGACGACGACAAGGCCTTCGCCGCGCCGGCCGCCGCGGCGTCCCAGGGCGCGAGCCGTGAACAGGTCCGCGCCGAACTGGCCCGCGCCCGCACCGCCGATGTGCCGCAGTACCGCGTCGACGGCTACCAGGTCTTCGCCGAACCGGTGACCGCCTCCACCCGCACCCGCGCCGAGGTGCGCGCCGAGTACGAGCAGGCCCGTGCCAGCGGCGAGCTGGATCGCATCAACGCCCTGAGCTACGGCCACCAGCTGCCGCAGACCGGCCGGGTGGCGGCCAAGCCGGCCCCGGTGGTGCGTGCCGAGCGCACCCCCGTCCCGGCCACCGGCGAACGCGGCTGACGCGGCAGCAGGCCTCGGCAGGCGCAGGCCTTGCAGCGTCAGCGCAGGCGCTGCAAGCTGTGGCGTCACCAGTGCAACCGCCGAGGTCCCGATGCCCACCCCTGTCCTGCCGCTGCTGTCCCGCTTGCTGCCCCGCGCCGCCGCCACGCTGATCGCCAGCGTGGCGATCGCGCACGCCCAGGCCCAGGCCCAGGCCACCACCGCCGCGCCGGCCAAGCCGGTGGTGGTGGTGGTCGCCACCGGTGGCACCATCGCCGGTGCCGGCGCCTCGGCGCTGAACAGCGCCACCTACCAGGCGGCCAAGGTGCCGGTCGAGAAGCTGCTGGCCGGCTTGCCCGAGCTGGCCACCGTGGCCGACGTGCGCGGCGAGCAGGCCTTCCAGATCGCCAGCGAGAGCTTCACCAACGACCGGCTGGTGCTGCTGGGCAAGCGGGTGTCCGCGCTGCTCAAGGACCCCGCGGTGCACGGCGTCGTGGTGACCCACGGCACCGACACGCTGGAGGAGACCTCCTTCTTCCTCAACCTGGTCATCAAGAACGACAAGCCCATCGTGGTGGTCGGCTCGATGCGGCCGGGCAGCGCCATGTCGGCCGACGGCATGCTCAACCTGTACAACGCCGTGGTGCTGGCGGCCTCGCCATCGTCGCGCGGCCAGGGCGTGCTGGTGTCGATGAACGACGACATCCTCTCCGGCCGCGACGCCAGCAAGCGCATCAACATCAAGACCAGCGCCTTCGAAAGCCCCTGGGGCCCGCTGGGCATGGTGGTCGAGGGCAAGACCTACTGGTTCCGCAGCCTGGCCAAGCGCCACACCAGCCGCTCGGAGTTCGACATCGACCAGATCGACAGCCTGCCCGACGTGGCCATCGTCTATGGGTCGGGCAGCATGAACCCCGCGCTGTACGAGGCGGCGGTGGCCGGCGGGGCCAAGGCCATCGTGCACGCGGGCACGGGCAATGGCTCGGTGGCCAACTACGCGGTGGAGACGCTGCGCAAGCTGCGCGCCGCCGGCACGCCCATCATCCGCTCGTCTCGGGTGGGCGGCGGCTTCGTGCTGCGCAACGCCGAGCAGCCCGACGACCAGTACGACTGGGTGGTGGCCCACGACCACAACCCGCAGAAGGCCAAGATCCTGGCCGCGGTGGCGCTCACCCGCCCGCGCACCAGCGCGGAGCTGCAGCGCATCTTCTGGGAGTATTGAGTCCGCCATGCCGACCGCCGCGCGCATCCCGCGCGCCTTCGCCGGCGATCTGGCATCAAGCTTGCGAGACTGCGCGCGAGAGTAGAAGCGTTCACCGCCAGCCCCCTCGCGACGGCACCGCCCTGGTGCCGGATGGGGCCGGCGGCCGGAAATTGCTCTTGACGCCGCACCCGTGAGAGGCAGCAGCCTCCACGGTCTGGTGCGGCGCCAACCCGCCTATTCCGGAGGCACGCTCATGCAACGCAGGCACTTCCTTGGCAGCGCCGCTGCCACCACCCTCGGCGCCACCAGCACCTTCGCGCCCTTCGTGCACGCCCAGGGGTCGCTGCGGCCCTTCAAGTTCAACCTCGGCTGGAAGATCGAATCCTCCGGCGCCGGCTTCCTGCTGGCGGCGCAGCGCGGCTACTACCGCGAGGCGGGCCTGGACGTGACCATCGACACCGGCAACGGCTCGGCCTCGGCGATCAGCCTGGTGGCCGGCGGCGCCTACGACGCCGCCTCGGCCGACCTGTCGACCATGATCGAGTTCAACAACGCCAACCCCAGCGCCAAGCTGGCGGCGGTGGCCATCCAGTACGACCTGAACCCGAACTCGGTGATGGTGCGCAAGGGCGGGCCGGTGGCCAAGCCGGCCGACTTGGCGGGCAAGAGCATCCTCGGCCAGCCGTTCAACGCCTCGCGCAAGCTGTTCCCCGTCTTCGCCAAGGCCCAGGGCTTCGACCCCTCCGGCGTGCGCTGGGAGAACGTGGCGCCGGACATCGGCGACACCCGCTTCGTCAAGGGCGACTTCGACGCCGCGGCCTACTTCTTCTTCACCGGCCTGCTCAACCTCAAAGCGCGCGGCATGGGGCCGGAGCAGCTCACGGTGTTCCGCTTCTCCGACCACGGCCTGAAGTCCTACGGCAACGGCATCGTCGCCAACGCCAAGGCGCAGACCGAGAACGCCGAGGCGCTGCGCGCCTTCGTGCGGGCCACCACCCGCGGCTGGACCGAGTGCATGGCCGACCCCAAGGCCGGCGCCGCCGCGGTGAAGGCGCGCGAGCCGCTGTCCAACGAGGAGATCGAGCTGGAGCGGCTGCGCCTGATCGTCGAGGGCACCATGCGCACCGCCGACACCCGCGCCAACGGCTGGGGCGCCGCCACGCCCGCGCGGCTGCAGGCCACGCTGGACGAGACGGTGGAGGCCTTCGGCCTGAAGTCCACGCTCACCGTGGCCGACCTGTGGACCGACCGCTTCCTGCCGGCGGCCGCCGACCGGCGGCTCAAGGTCTGACCGGCGAACGCCCCTTCCGCCAGGAGTTGGACATGACCTCATCGATTCCAGTGATCGATCTGGAGGGCGCCCTGTCGCCCGACGGTGCGCGCAGCCCCTTCGCGGCGCAGGCGCTGCGCGAGGCCGCGATGGCCTCGGGCTTCTTCTACGTGCAGCGTCACGGCGTGCCGCAGGCGCTGGTGGATGCGCAGTTCGACATCACCCGGCGCTTCTTCGCGCTGCCGCAGGCCGAGAAGGACGCCATCAACCTGCGCCACTCGCCCAGCGGGCAGGGTTACGAGGCGCTGGGCACGCAGACGCTGGACGAGGCCTCTCGGCCCGACCTGAAGGAAAGCTTCTACTGCGGCCTGCCCTACCCCGACGACCACCCCTACGTGCAGCGCCGGTACCGCTCGTACGGCCGCAACCAGTGGCCGGCGCAGCTGCCCGGCATGGCTGTGCAGTGCGAGGCCTACATCGCCGCGCTGCGCACCCTGGCCGAGCGGCTGATGCAGCTGATGGCGCTGTCGCTGGACCTGCCGCAGACCCACTTCGATCACCAGCTCGACAGCCCGATGATCACGCTGCGGCTGCTGCGCTACCCGCCGCACCCGGCCGATGCCGACGACCGCACCTTCGGCGCCGGCGCGCACACCGACTGGGGCGCCATCACCATCCTGGCGCAGGACGAGCACGGTGGCCTGGAGGTGCAACTGCCCGACGGCCGCTGGGCCGAGGCGACGCCGATGCCGGGCACCTTCGTCGTCAACCTGGGCGACATGATCCCGCGCTGGACCAACGGCCGCTACCACTCCAACCCGCACCGGGTGCGCAACGTCAAGTCGAACGGCGCGCCGCGGCATTCCATCCCCTTCTTCTACAGCCCCGACTACGAGTCGAGGGTCGAGCCGCTGGCGGTGTGCGTGCCGGCGGGCGAAGCGCCGAAGTACACGCCCTGCACCGTGGGCGAGCACCTGCGCGAGATGTACGAGAAGACCTACGGTCTGGGCGCCAAGGGCGCGGCCATGGCGTGAGGCCCACACCATGAGCTTGTGGTTCAACCTGTTGTGTGAGGACGTGGACGCGCAGTTCCGGTTCTACCGTGAGCTGCTCGGCTGGGAGGAGGCCTCCGACGCCCGCTCGCCGATCTACCGCGCGCTGCAGCACGGCGGCCAGCAGTTCGGCTTCAACGCCGCGGCGGCCTACCGGCTGCTCGGCCTGGCCGACCGCATGCCGCCGCCCGACCAGCGCACCGTCACCGCCTACGCCACCTTCATGCTGGACACGCCGGCCGCGGTGGACGCCGCCGCCGCGGCCGCGGCCCGCCTCGGCGGCGCGGTCATCAAGCCGCCCTTCGCCACCTACTACGGCCAGTGGCAGGCCGTGCTGGCCGACCGCGAGGACCAGGTGTTCCGCGTCGCCTGCGCGGCGCTGCCGCCCGGCGTCACCGCGTCGCCGACGCCCTTCTGAGGACCGACCGTTCCCCCACCCAAGAGTAGAAGCGGGCGAGCCGAAGGCCAGCAGGCCGTGGCGGGTCATTGCTCTTGATTCATCGCTGCTTCAAGACCCTGGAGAGATCCCATGCTGACCACCAAGCAACCCGTCTTCCGCAAGTTCTGGCATGCCGTCATGCCGCTCACCGACCTGGCCGCCGGCCCGAAGCCCTTCCGCCTGATGGGCGAGGACCTCGTGCTCTTCCTCGACGAGCAGGGCCAGCCCGCGGCGCTGGCCGACCGCTGCTGCCACCGCACCGCCAAGCTGTCCAAGGGCTGGGTGCCGAGCGAAGGCCCGCTGGCCGGCAAGCTGCAGTGCGGCTACCACGGCTGGACCTACGACCGCACCGGCGCGGTGGTGCACATCCCGCAGCTGGCCGAAGGCCGCACGGTGCCGCCGGACCACCGCACCACCGCCTACCGCTGCACGGCCCGCTACGGCTACGCCTGGGTGGCGCTGGAGGAGCCGGTGGCCGACATCCCCGCCATCCCCGAGTTCGACGCCCCCGGCTGGCGCACCATCTTCCAGTTCTACGAGACCTGGCACACCGCGCCGCTACGGGCGCTGGAGAACAGCTTCGACAACTCGCACTTCAGCTTCGTGCACCGGGCCACCTTCGGGGTGGCCGACCAGCCCAAGCCCAGCCGCTACGAGCTGGTGGACACCGCGGAAGGCTTCTACGCCGAGACGGTGATCCCCGCGGCCAACCCGCAGAAGTTCCACGCCATCAGCGGCGTGACCGACCCGATCACCACCCGGCACATGCGCAACGCCTACTTCCAGCCCTTCTCGCGGCGGCTGGACATCGAGTACCCGAGCGGCGTGCGCCACATCATCATCAACTGCTTCACGCCCATCGACGACGGCCGCATGCAGCTGTGCCAATGGCTGTTCCGCAACGACACCGAGGCGGACTGCCCGGCGCAGCTGCTGATCGACTTCGACGAAGAGATCACCCGCGAGGACAAGGAGATCCTGGAGTCCACCGACTGCGACGCGGTGCTGGACATCCGCCGCCGCGGCATCGAGTTCTCGATGGAAAGCGACCGCCCGGGCCTGCTCATCCGCCGCAAGCTGATGGAGCTGCTCGCCCGCCACGGCGAGCAGGAGGTGCACCGCGGCAACGCCGCGCACGCGCCGTCCTCGCCCGCGCCGCTGCAGGCCGCCGCCTGACCCCGCTGCTTCCCGCGCCCGACACGGATCGCCGTGTCGCGGGCACCGCCCTTCCAGACCTTTCCCCGAGTCACGCCACCATGCAACGCCGTCACCTGCTTCAACTCGCCGCCGCGCCGGCCCTCGCCGCCCTCGGCGCGCCCGCCGTCATCGCCCAGCCCTCGCTGACCAGGGTCCGGTACACGCTGGACTTCCGCATCACCGGCCAGATCGCGCCCTTCCTGCTGGCGCAGGGAAAGGGCTACTTCCGCGAAGAAGGCCTGGACGTGACGATCGACGTGGGCTCCGGCTCGGTCGCATCGATCACCCGCGTGGCCAGCGGTGCCTATGACATGGGCTCGGGTGACATCTCCTCGCTGATCGAGTTCAACGCCGCCAACGCGGGCCCGCCCATCGTGCAGGCGGTCTACCAGTACTACAACCGAGCGCCCTTCACCATCATCGGCCGCAAGGACAAGGGCATCACCGACTGGAAGAGCCTGCAGGGCAAGCGCATCGGCGCGGCGGCGGTGGAGGCCACCAAGCGCGCCTGGCCGATGGCCGCGCGCCGCGTCGGCCTGAAGCCCGACGCGCTGCAGTGGATCACCACCGACTTCAACTCGCGCGACAACGTGGTGGTGCGCGGCGACGTCGACGGCGCCACCTACTTCCACGACTCGGCGCTGTCGCTGTTCCAGCGCATGAAGATGGAGGAGCTGACCGTGCTGTCCTATGCCGACGCCGGCTGCAGCCTGTACGGCAACGCGGTGCTGGCCAGCAGCAGCTTCATGCACGGCAACCCGAAGGCGGTGGCGGGCTTCCTGCGCGCGCTCAACCGCGGGCTGCAGGAGACGCTGCCCAACCCGGCGGCGGCGATGGTGCACGTCAAGCAGCGCGAGCCGCTGCTGGACGAGAAGGTGGAGACCGAGCGCTTCAAGATCACCGCCGGCTACATCGTCACGCCCGACAGCCGAGGCCACGGCCTCGGCGACGTCCGCAAGCTGCTGATCGAGCAGCAGGTCGACGAGGTGACCGAGGTCTTCGGCCTGAAGGTGCGGCCCAGCGCCGACGCCATCTTCAACGGCAGCTTCCTGCCGGCGCGCGCGGAACGGGTGGTGAGGACGTGAGCGCCTCGTCCGCGGCCGTCGAGCCGGCACTGAGCGAGGACGACCTGCGCTGGCTGCGCCGCGCCATCGAGCTGTCCGCCGTCGGCCGCGCACGCGGCAACCGGCCCTTCGGCGCGGTGGTCGTCGGTGCCGATGGTCGGGTGCTCGGCGAGGCCTTCTGCGACACCACCGAGACCCGGGACTGCACCGGCCATGCCGAGACGAACGTGGTGCGCAGGGTCTCGCCCGCGCATTCACGCGAGGCCCTGGCCGGCGCCACGCTGTACAGCTCGGCCGAGCCCTGCGTGATGTGCGCCGGCGCCATCTTCTGGTCGAACATCCGCCGGGTGGTCTATGGCATCGACGCGGTGGCTCTGCGCACCTTCCGCGGCGAGCGCGACGACCAACGCGACGCGGCGCTGTCCTGCCGCGACGTGTTCGACGCCTCGGCCCATCCGATCGAGGTGCACGGCCCCGTGCTGGGCGAGGAGGCGGCGCGGCCGCACGAGGGGTTCTGGCGGCGTTGAACGCGGACAATGCCGGCATGACCTGGCATGGGCACCTGCGCCTCGACTACCGCCTGGCCGACGGCCGCACCGTCGGCCACGACCGCCACGACGGACCGCTGCGGGTGCTGCAGCGGCTGTACCCGGAAGGTCCCGCCGTGTGCCACCAGGTGCTGGTCCACCCGCCCGGCGGGCTGGCCGGCGGCGACGAACTCGACGTCGAGCTGTCGCTGACGCGCGGCAGCCACGCGCTGCTCACGACGCCGGGGGCCACCCGCTTCTACCGCAGCAAGGGACCGCTCGCGGTGCAGCGCGTCAACGCCCGCCTGGCCGATGGTGCCCGCCTGGAATGGCTGCCGCTGGAGACCATCGCCTTCGACGGCTGCCGGGCGGAGAACCGGTTGAGCTTCGACCTGGCGCCCGGCGCCGAGATGATGGGCTGGGACGTGCTGGCCCTCGGCCTGCCGGCGTCGGACGCCGCCTTCCGTCGCGGCCAGGTGCTGCAGGACGTTCGCCTGCCGGGCGCCTGGCTGGAGCGGGGGCTCATCGACGCGGCGGACCACCGCCTGCTCGACGGGCCGTTGGGCTGGGCCGGCCAGCGCGCGCTGGGCATGCTGTGGTTCGGCGCCGGTGCGCCGATCGACGGCACCCGTCGCCAGGCGCTGCTGGACACGGCCCGCGAGGCCGGCCACGACGCCGTGCTCGACGCCGGCTGCACCTCACCGAACGACCGGGTGGTGGTGCTGCGGGTGCTCGGCCCCCGCGTCGAACCGGTCATGCAGCGGCTGTTGCGCACCAGGGCGGCCTGGCGACGGCAGGCCTGGGACCTGGCGGCCTGCGCGCCGCGGGTCTGGCGCACCTGACGCACGGATCAGCATCGGCTGACAGGGTTGGACCGAACCTCGGCGAGGGACGGCCTTCCAACCGGGCATCGGGCGGCGCACCCCGCGCGGCCCGCCGGTTCTGATCCAAGGAGTGAACACGATGAAGTTGCACCACCTCGCGCTCGCCACCCTCGCCGCGGCCACCTTCGGCGCCCAGGCCCAATCGCTGCCGGCCCCCGGCACCCCGAACGGCAGCGGCAGCGTGACCCCGCCGACGGCCACCATGCCCGCCGAGCGATGGGGCGGCGCCGCTCGGCCCAGCGACCCGGCGCCCACGGCGGCGACCGCGCCCGCCGGCACCACCCTGCCGCCGCAGGTCCAGCCGCCGGTGACGCGCGAGAGCGCCCGCACCGATGTCTACCGGGGCCTGCGCAACGGCAGCATCCCGAACGGCGAGGGCTACAGCCAGCGCATGGGCGACTCGCCCAACGGCTTCGACCCCGTCAACTGACCGTCGTCGACGCGACGGCCGGCCCGCGGCGGCCGGTCAGATCGACATGCGCTCCCGCGCACCCTCGGCCGCCATGTCGCGGCCGAGGCCCTGCTGCACCACCTCGCCGCGCTCCATGACGACATAGCGGTCGGCCAGTTCGGCGGCGAAGTCGTAGTACTGCTCGACCAGCACCACGGCCAGCCGGCCCTGGCCCAGGCCTTCGTCGGCCAGCCGGCGGATGACGCGGCCGATGTCCTTGATGATCGACGGCTGGATGCCCTCGGTGGGCTCGTCCAGCACCAGCAGGCGTGGCCCGGCCGCCAGGGCACGGGCGATGGCCAGCTGCTGCTGCTGCCCGCCCGACAGGTCGCCGCCTCGCCGGTGCAGCATGGCCTTGAGCACCGGGAACAGCTCGAACAGCAGCGGCGGGATCGGCGTGCTGCCGGAGCGGTAGGCGAGGCCCATGCGCAGGTTGTCCTCCACCGTCAGCCGGCTGAAGATCTCGCGGCCCTGCGGCACGTAGCCGATGCCGCGGCGCACCCGCTCGTAGGGCGGCATCGTGGTGATGTCCTGCCCGTCCAGCGTGATGCGCCCGCCCTTCACCGGCACCACGCCCATCAGGCTCTTCAGCAGCGTCGTCTTGCCCACGCCGTTGCGGCCGAGCACCACGGTGACCTCGCCGGCGTTGGCCTGCAGCGAGACGTTGCGCAGGATGTGCGAACCGCCGTAGTACTGGTTGATCTGGTCGACGGTCAGCATCTCAACGGCCCAAATAGACTTCGACGACCTGCTCGTTGGCCTGCACCTCCGACAGCAGCCCCTCCGCCAGCACGCTGCCCTCGTGCAGCACCGTCACCTTCTTGCGGCCCTGGGTCAGCGCCTCGACGAAGGTCATGTCGTGCTCGACCACCACCAGCGAGTGCTGGCCTTCCAGGCTGAGGAACAGCTCGGCCGTGCGCTCGGTCTCCTCGTCGGTCATGCCGGCCACCGGCTCGTCCAGCAGCAGCAGCTTGGGGTCCTGCATCAGCAGCATGCCGATCTCCAGCCACTGCTTCTGGCCATGGCTGAGCAGCCCGGCGGTGCGCTGCGCCTGGTCGCGCAGGTGGATCAGTTGCAGGATCTGCGCGATGCGGTCGAGCTGCTCGCCCGTCAGGCGCGAGAACAGGCTGGCCCTCACGCGGCGGTCGGCCTTCAGCGCCAGCTCGAGGTTCTCGAACACCGACAGCTCCTCGTAGACCGTCGGTTTCTGGAACTTGCGGCCGACGCCGATCTGCGCGATCTCGTTCTCGCGCAGCCGCAGCAGGTCGATGCTGGAGCCGAAGGAGACGCGGCCCGCGTCGGGCCTCGTCTTGCCGGTGATGACGTCCATCATGGTCGTCTTGCCGGCGCCGTTGGGGCCGATGATGCAGCGCAGCTCGCCGACGCCGATGTGCAGCGACAGGTTGTTCAGCGCCTTGAAGCCGTCGAAGCTCACCGTCACGTCGTCGACGTACAGCGCAACGCCGTGGGCGAAGTCGGGCTCGCCGAGGTGCAGGATGCGGCCCCAGGCGGCCTCGCGCCCGCCGGAGTGGCCGGCGCCCGCCCTGCGGTCGTGCGCCTGCTTCGCCTCGGCCAGCGACTCCATCAGGTCCGGCGTCATGCACGGGCCTCCTTCTTCTTGCCGAACAGGCGCCGGGCCAGGCCGACGATGCCGTCGGGCAGCCACAGCGTCACCGCGATGAACAGCGCGCCGAGGAAGTACAGCCAGAACTCGGGGAACACCTGCGTGAACCAGCTCTTGGCGCCGTTGACGAACAGCGCGCCGACGACCGGGCCGACCAGCGTGGCGCGGCCGCCGACCGCCGTCCAGATGGCGATCTCGATGGAGGCGGCCGGCGACATCTCGCTCGGGTTGATGATGCCCACCTGCGGCACGTACAGCGCGCCGGCCACGCCGCACATCACCGCCGACAGCGTCCAGATGCTCAGCTTGTAGGCCAGCGGGTCGTAGCCGGTGAACATGACCCGGCTCTCGGCGTCGCGGATGGCCTGCAGCACCCGGCCGTACTTGCTGTGCACGATGGCGCGCGCCATCAGCCAGAAGCCGATGAGCACCAGCCCGGTGAGCACGAACAGCGTGACCCGCATCTGCGGCGTGGCGATCGGCAGGTCGAGCACCCGCTTGAAGTCGGTGAAGCCGTTGTTGCCGCCGAAGCCGGTCTCGTTGCGGAAGAACAGCAGCATGGCGGCGAAGGTCATCGCCTGCGTGATGATGGAGAAGTAGACGCCCTTGATGCGCGAGCGGAAGGCGAAGTAGCCGAAGACGAAGGCCAGCAGCCCCGGCACCAGCAGCACCATCGCCGCCTGGAAGACGAAGCTGTCGCTGAACGTCCAGTGCCAGGGGAACTCCTTCCAGTTGAGGAAGACCATGAAGTCCGGCATGTCCATCTTGTACTGGCCCTCGGCGCCGATCTGGCGCATGAGGTACATGCCCATCGCATAGCCCCCGAGCGCGAAGAACAGCCCGTGGCCCAGCGACAGGATGCCGGTGTAGCCCCAGATCAGGTCCATGGCCAGCGCGCAGATGGCGTAGCACATGATCTTGCCGGCCAGCGTGACGTAGAACTCGCTCAGGTGCAGCGGGTGGTCCGCCGGCAGCACCAGGTTCAGCACCGGCACGACCAGCACCAGCACGGCGAGCAGGGCGAACACGACGGACCAACCCTTGGCGCCCAGCAGCAGCCCGCGACGGGGTTGCAGGTCCATGGCCGACAGGGCGGGCCGCGGCGGCTGGCCGGGCGTCGGCGGCACGGCCGGGGTCGGGTCGGCGGGGTGGACGACGGCGCTCATGCTTCGGCGCTCCGGCCCTTCATCGCGAACAGCCCCTGCGGCCGCTTCTGGATGAAGATGACGATGAAGACCAGCACCATGATCTTGGCCAGCACCGCGCCGGACCAGCCTTCCAGCAGCTTGTTGAGCACGCCCAGGCCGAGGCCGGCGACCACCGTGCCGGCGAGCTGGCCGACACCGCCCAGCACCACCACCATGAAGCTGTCGACGATGTAGGCCTGACCCAGGTCGGGCCCGACGTTGCCGACCTGGCTCAACGCGCAGCCGGCCAGCCCGGCGATGCCGGAGCCCAGCGCGAAGGCGTAGGTGTCGATGCGTGCGGTGTTGACGCCCATGCAGGCCGCCATGCGCCGGTTCTGCGTCACGCCGCGCACGAACAGGCCGAGCCGCGTGCGGGCGATCATCAGGTAGACGGCGGCCAGCACCCCCGCCGCGAAGACGATGATGCCCACCCGGTTCCACGGCAGCGTCAGGTTGGCCAGCACGTCGACACCGCCGGACAGCCAGGACGGGTTCTCCACCTGCACGTTCTGCGCGCCGAAGAGCGAGCGCACCGCCTGCATCAGCACCAGGCTGATGCCCCAGGTGGCCAGCAGCGTCTCCAGCGGCCGGCCGTACAGGAATCGGATGACGCCGCGCTCCAGCACCGCGCCCACCGCGGCGGCGACCAGGAAGGACACCGGGATGGCGGCCAGCACGTACCAGTCGAAGGCCCCGGGCAGCCATTGGCGGAAGGCGTTCTGCACCAGCCAGGTGGCGTAGGCGCCGACCATGATCAGTTCGCCGTGGGCCATGTTGATCACGCCCATCAGCCCGTAGGTGATGGCCAGGCCGAGCGCCGCCAGCAGCAGGATGGAGCCCAGGCTCAGGCCGGTGAACACCACGCCGGCGCGCTCGCCCCAGGCCAGGCGCGCGTCGATGCGGTCGAGCGCGCGGCGGATGTCGCTGCGCACGTCGGCGTCGGGCTCCACGCCCTCGGCCAGGCGCTCGGTGAGCAGCGTCTTCACCGCCGGCTCGCCGCTGTCGGCCAGCATGGCCACCGCGGCCTTGCGCTTGGCCACGTCGGCCGAGGCGATCAGCACCGTGGCCTGCAGCCGTTCGAGCTGCGCCTTGAGCGCGGCGTCGGTCTCGGCCGCCAGCGCCTTGTCGATCACCGGCAGCCGGGCCTCGTCGATGCCGGCGTCCTGCAGCGTCTTGATGGCGTCGGCCCGCACCGCGCGGTCGGGCGAGGCCAGCCGGGCGCCGGCCAGCGCGGCATCGAGCTCGCTGCGCAGCAGGTTGTTGTTGACCACGTCCTCGGCGTTGTCGGGCACCTTGACGGCCGCGCCGGTGACCGGGTCGCGCCCCTCGCCGTCCTTGACGACGATGACCTGGGTCTCGGTGAACTTGACGGCGTCGTCCAGCAGCGCCTGCAGGAAAGCCAGCGTCTTCTCGTCGGCGTCGGCGCCGACCTTCTGCACGGCGGCGATGCGGTCCTCGGACTCGCCGACCGCCAGCGCGCGCGCCTGCTCGGGGGTCAGCGCCTGCGCGGTGGCGGCCAGCAGCAGCCAGCCGGCCAGCACGGCGGCCAGGCCGGGCCAGCGGGACCAGGGGAATCGGGGTGTCATGCGCGAAGCGGTCAGGGCAGCAGGATCAAAAGGCGCCGGGCCGCGATGCCGCGGCACCGGCGCCTTCGCACAGGCGAGGGCTGTCGCCCTCGTCCGGGCTCACTTCATCTTCACGTCCGGCTCGTCCTTCTTGCCCTTGTTCTCGGGGATGAAGGGGCTCCACGGCTGGGCCTTGACCGGGCCGGGCGTCTTCCACACCACGTTGAACTGGCCGTCGGCCTTGACCTCGCCGATGAACACGCTCTTGTGCAGGTGGTGGTTCTTCTCGTCCATCTTGCTGACGATGCCCGACGGCGCCTTGAAGGTCTGGCCGGCCATGGCGGCGATCACCTTGTCCACGTCGGTGCTCTTGGCCTTCTCCACCGCCTGCTTCCACATGTTGATGCCGATGTAGGTGGCCTCCATCGGGTCGTTGGTCAGCGGCTTGTCCTTGTGGCCGGGCAGGTTCTTGGCCTTGGCGTAGGCCGACCACTTCTTGATGAACTCGGTGTTCTCCGGGCTCTTGATCGACTGGAAGTAGTTCCAGGCGGCCAGGTGGCCGACCAGCGGCTTGGTGTCGACGCCGCGCAGTTCCTCCTCACCCACCGAGAAGGCCACCACCGGCACGTCCTTGGCCTTCAGGCCGGCGTTGCCCAGCTCCTTGTAGAACGGCACGTTGGAGTCGCCGTTGATGGTGGAGATGACGGCGGTCTTGCCGCCGGCCGAGAACTTCTTGATGTCGGCGACGATGGTCTGGTAGTCGGCGTGGCCGAAGGGGGTGTACTTCTCGTCGATGTCCGAGTCCTTCACGCCCTTGCTCTTCAGGAAGGCGCGCAGGATCTTGTTGGTGGTGCGCGGGTAGACGTAGTCGGTGCCCAGCAGCACGAAGCGCTTGGCGCCGCCGCCGGCCTTGCTCATCAGGTACTCCACCGCGGGGATGGCCTGCTGGTTGGGCGCCGCGCCGGTGTAGAACACGTTCTTGCTCAGTTCCTCGCCCTCGTACTGCACGGGGTAGAACAGCAGGCCGTTGTTCTCCTCGAACACCGGCAGCACCGACTTGCGGCTGACGCTGGTCCAGCAGCCGAAGACGACGGCCACCTTGTCCTGCGTGATCAGCTGCTTGGCCTTCTCGGCGAACAGCGGCCAGTTGGACGCCGGGTCGACGACCACCGGCTCCAGCTTCTTGCCCATCACGCCGCCCTTGGCGTTGATTTCCTCGATGGCCATCAGCACGGTGTCCTTGAGCACCGTCTCCGAGATCGCCATGGTGCCGGACAGCGAGTGCAGCACGCCGACCTTGATGGTGTCGCTCTGGGCGTGGGCGAGGCCGGGCAGGCCGAAGGCGCAGGCCGATGCGGCCAGGGCAAGGGTGCGGCGGGTGAATTTCATGGGCGGAGGCTCCTGTGGACGCTCGGGTCTTTGGCGGGGTGATCGCCCGTCGCAGCGGTCCGGGGCGGACCGGCGGCGGGATGGCCAGGAGACTAGGGGCGACAGCAGCCACCGCCTATACGCAAGGTGGCGTAGGCAGGCGTTGCCCGGCCGGTGAGGCGGGCGGCGTCGGAAGCATGACCGGCGGCGGCGCGGTCGTCAGTACGTCGATCGACGTACACCCCGGCCGGGATGGTCAGTTCAGGGGCAGCGGGCCGTCGCTGGCCACGACCAGTTGTTCGACCAGCACCGCGTCCAGCGGCGCGACCTGCCGGCGCATCAGGTAGTCGTCGAACTCCTCGTGCAGCGCGTCCTGCAGCCGCGCCACGCCCGCCGCGCCGCGCAGGCCCTGCGCGGTGCTGCCGCCCACCACGCCCACCGCCACCGCCTCCAGCGCCGGCATCAAGGCCCGCACCCGCGACAGATCCGCGCTCGCCGCCGGCTGCAGGGTCAGCTTGACGCTGACGCGGCCGCCGTCGATCAGCTGCGTGCGCAGCTCGCGCATGCCCAGCCAGGGCGGACTGGCCGGCCCCGACGCTGCCGAGGCATGCCACAGCCAGCCGGCCAGCACCGCGCCGCACAGCGCCGCCGGCAGCAGCAGCAGCCGCAGCAGGAAGCGCCAGTCGTCGGCGGCGGGTCGGGTGGCGGCAGGCGTGGTCATGCGACGGCGGTGGGCTGGAGCGCGCGCAGTGTCCGGAACACCGCCGCGCGGCCACAAGGCAGTAGTTGTCGCCGCCGCTGTCATGCCTGTATCAGAAGGCATCGGCGGCGCTAGCGCCGCGCCGCGGGCGACAGCCGCCAGACGGTGTTGCCGACGTCGTCGGCGACCAGCACGCCGCCCCGGCCGTCCACCGCCACCCCCACCGGCCGGCCGCGGGCCCGGCCCTCGGCGTCGAGGAAGCCGTCGAGCAGCACCTGCGGCCGCCCGATGGGTCGACCGTCGGCGAAGGCCACCTGCACCACCTGGTAGCCGCTGTGCGGCCGGCGGTTCCACGAGCCGTGCAGGCCGATCACCGCGCCCGCCGGCTGGAAGGGCGGCGGCAGCACGCCGGCGCCGACGAAGGCCAGCCCGAGTGGCGCCACGTGGTTGCCCAGGGCGTAGTCCGGCACCAGGGCCGGGCCGGGCGCGGGCGGCCAAGGGGGTTGCTGGACGCGGTCATCGACCCGGTCACCCCAGTAAGTCCAGGGCCAGCCGTAGAAGCCGCCGGCCTGGACCCGGGTCAGGTAGTCCGGCACCAGGTCGCTGCCCAGTTCGTCGCGTTCGTTGACCACCGCCCACAGCGCCCCGCTGCCGGGTTCGAAGGCCAGGCCGACCGGGTTGCGCAGGCCGCTCGCGTGCAGCCGCTTGGTGCCGCTGGCCACGTCGATGGCCCACACCGCCGCGCGGCCGGCCTCGGCCTCCGGCCCGCGCTCGCCGACGTTGCTGTTCGAGCCGACGCCGGCGTAGAGCGTGCGCCCGTCGGGGCTGGCCACCAGCGTCTTCGTCCAGTGGTGGTTGACCGGCCCGCCGGGCAGGTCGGTGACCGGCTCGCCCGGCCCGTCGAGCCGGGTCGCACCGGGCCGCCAGGTGAAGCGGCGCACGCCGTCGGCGTTGGCGACGAACAGCCGGTCGCCGACCAGCGCCATGCCGATCGGCGAGTGCAGCCCGGTGAGGAAATCGTGGCGCTGCTCGGCCCGGCCGTCGCCGTCGGCGTCGCGCAGCAGGCTGATGCGGTCGGCGCTGGCGACACCGGCGCCGGCCAGGTCCATCACCCAGGCCATCACGCGGCCGCGCAGGCCCTCGGGCGCCTTCGCCGGCTTGTTCGATTCGGCCACCAGCACGTCGCCGTTGGGCAGCACGTGCAGCCAGCGCGGGTGCGCCAGCCCGGCGGCGAAGGCCTGCACCACCAGGCCGGCGGCCGGGCGCGGCGCCTGGCCCTCGGCCCAGCCCACCGCGCGGGCGACGTGCACCGTCGGCACGAGGCCCCGCCGCGGCTCGGCCAGCTGCGGCCGCGGGCCGGTGTCCTCGCCCTGCCGCAGGCGGCCGGTGTCGCCGCAGCCGGCGACGAGCAGCGCGGCCGTCAGCAGCGCGAGCACCGGCGCCGTGCCGGCTCGGCGGCGTCGAGCGGAGGGTGTGAAGGCGGTCATGCGGTCGGCTCCGTCGGCATGAAGGGAGCGAGCTTGGCACACTGCCCCCAATGCACCGCGATCCCCCCGCCGACCTCACCGCCGACGCCCCGCTGGCCATGGCCCGGCGGCGCATCGCGGACTGGCAGGCCCGACTGGCGGCGCAGGGCCGTGGGCTGCGGCCGCCGCCACCCGAGCCGCAGGGCTGCTGCGGTCGTGGCTGCAACGGCTGTGTCTGGGAGGGGTACTACGCCGCGCTCGGCTGGTGGGAGGAGGACGCCGCGGCCGCACTCGACGGCGGCGCGGCGCCCGCGGCCTGAGGCGGCCGGTGGCGGCTCAACGGTTCGCCGAACCGTCCGCCGGCGAATGCGGGTTGCCGCTGAGGTTCTGCGCGTCCAGGCCACGGTCCGGCGATTCGCCCACCTGGGTCAGGCCGTCGCCCACCTCCAGCAGGTCCTCGATCACCAGGCGGCCGTAGTGCTGGGCGCGGCTGGCGCCGTGGGCCTTGACGATGGACGCCACCCGCTGCGCGTCCTCACGCCGCTTGGCCGGCACGACGAGGAAGCTGGCACCCTGCTCGGCCATGCGCCGGTGGGCCTTGACGAGGTTCAGTTCCTGGCCGATGGCCGCCAGCGGGCTGGCCTGGCCGATGTCGATGTCGGCCTGGGCGATCATCTGCTCCGGGGTGTAGCGGGCGGGCTCGGCGAAGCCGGCGCCGGTGAGCGCGTCGGCGGCGGAACGCTGGTCCTCGGCCTTGGCGAAGGCGACGACCACATGGCCCTCAGGCTTGAAGACGCCGGCCGACACGGGGCGGTCTTGTGCTTGCATCCGGATTCCTCCAGGGAGCGCGGCCGATCCGGCCGCCGTGCCCCGATGGTGGACCGCATGCCGCGGGCGGTCAGGCCCGCAGCCCGCATTCATGGTGTCAGCCGGCGCCGACACCGGCGGCGGCGCTCAGCCCGGGTCCGACCAGAGGCGGTCGAGGTCCTGGAAGCCCCAGCCCTCGGCCGGCTCGACGCCGACGATGGCGTCGCGGCAGCCGGGCCGGTCCAGCTCCAGCAGCACCGGCGGGATGCGCAGGTTGGACCGCAGCGAGTAGAAGACCTTGACCAGCGGTCGCTGCAGCGCGCTGGGCCGCTGCTCGCACACCACCGCCAGGCGCTGCGACTCCAGCCGCACCAGCGTGCCCACCGGGTAGATGCCCACCGTGCGCACGAAGGCCTTGAACACCGCGGGGTCGAAGTGGCCCTTCCACTGCGCCATGCGGCGCAGCGACTCGCCCGGGTCCCAGGCGGTCTTGTAGGGCCGGTTGGAGGTGATGGCGTCGTAGACGTCGCAGACCGCGCCCATGCGGGACAGCAGCGAGATGCCGTCGCCGGCCAGGCCGTGGGGGTAGCCCGAGCCGTCCATCTTCTCGTGGTGGTGCAGGCAGACGTCGGCCGCCGCCTCGTCGACGTGCGGGCTCTCGCGCAGCATCCGCCAGCCGCGTTCCGGGTCGCCTCGCATGATGGCGAACTCGGCGTCGGTGAGCCGGCCCGGCTTGTTCAGCACGTCCAGCGGCATCAGCGCCTTGCCGAGGTCGTGCAGCAGCCCGGCCAGGCCGGCCTGGCGCACCGCGTCCTCGCCCTGGCCCATCTCGCGCGCGAGGCCCACCATCAGCGCGCACACCGCCACCGAGTGCAGGTAGGTGTACTCGTCCTGCCGGCGCAGTCGCACCAGGCCAAGGAAGGTGCCGGCGTCCTCCTGCAGCGACTGGCTGATCTGGTCGACCAGCGGCAGGCAGGCGCCGCCGTCGATCACCTTGCCCAGGCGCACGTCGGCGAAGAGGCTGGTCACCGCCGACTTGGCATGGTCGCGCAGCGCCAGCGCGCGTTCGCGGGCCGTGCCGCTGCGAGGAGGCCGCGCGGCCACGGACGGCGGTGGCGCTGGCGAAGCCGGCGCTGCCGCGGGCGGCTCCGCCACGGCGCCGGGCTGGCCGGCGGCGGGCGGCTCGGACACTGCGGCGGGCGTCGGGCCGGCGACGTCGTCGCCGCGGGTCAGGTCGATCCAGACCTCGGCGATGCCGCTGTCGTGCAGCACCTGCACCTCGTCCTGCGTGGCGAGCCGGAACGATCGGCGCCAGAAGGGGTGCTGCAGGTAGGAGCCCTCGATGCGGGCGAGGTACATGCCGGGCCGCAGCGCGGCGGTCGGGATCTTCTTGAGCATGGTCCGTCCGGAGCGGTCGATCCGCCCCCGTAACGTCCGCACACTATCGAATTTCGGCGCGGCCCGGCAGCGAGAATTACGCGTCTTTCGTGATTTCGCTCAGCAGGACGCCTGCCATTCGGTCAGCAGTGCCTGCACCACCTGGTGCCCGTCTTCCCGGGCACGGGCGATGAGCTGCTGCACGTTGCCGTCGTTCACCCGCTCGTGGCCGAGCCCGCGCTTGAGCGCCTGGTAGATGTCCTCGATCTCGTCGCCCGAGGCGCTGCCGGCGGGCGGCGTCTGCGGCGCGTCCTTCAGGCCATGGACGTCGTAGGGTTGCACGGGTTGCTGCATGGTGAAGCTCCGGGGGTTGGGTCCCCGTCCACGGGGCAAGGGCCGTTCCCCGCACCCGGTGGGCGGACCGGGGGCACGGTCCACCCCGGTGTTCCGCCATTGGGACGATGCGTTCCGCCGCCCCGGCTTTATCCACCGCCCGCGGCCGCGCAGACTGCATGCCATGCGCCGCACCCCGCGGCGCCTTGACCAGGAGCGACGCGTCATGATCGAACTGAGAGCCGGTGCCGACCGCGGCCATGCCGACCACGGCTGGCTGAAGTCGCAGCACTCCTTCTCCTTCGCCGACTACCACGACCCGCAGCACATGGGCTTCGGCCCGCTGCGCGTGATCAACGAGGACCGGGTGGCCCCCGGCATGGGCTTCGGCACCCACGGCCACCGCGACATGGAGATCGTCAGCTACGTGCTGGAGGGCGAACTGGCCCACCAGGACAGCATGGGCAACGGCTCGGTGATCCGGCCGGGCGACGTGCAGCGCATGAGCGCCGGCACCGGCGTGCGGCATTCCGAGTTCAACCACGCCAAGGACCGCACGACGCACTTCCTGCAGATTTGGATCGAGCCGGCCGAGCGGGGCATCGCACCGGGCTACGAGGAAAAGCACTTCCCCGAGGCCGCCAAGCGCGGCCGGCTGGCACTGCTGGCGTCGCCCGACGGCGGCGAGGGCAGCGTGACGCTGCACCAGGACGCGCGGCTGTACGCCGGGCTCTTCGACGGCGACGAACGCGCCTCGCTGCAACTGGCGGCCGGCCGGCTGGGCTACGTGCACCTGGCACGCGGAACGCTCACCGTCAACGGTCGGGCGCTCGTCGCCGGCGACGCGCTCAAGCTGGCCGGCGAGCCCGAATTGCGGCTGGAGGCCGGCGACGGCGCCGAGGTGCTGGTCTTCGACCTGCCGCGCTGACCCGGTCCTCCACTTCTTCTGTTTCCTACCCCTCACGCAAGGAGCGTTTCATGGCCAAGGTATTGGTGCTGTACTACTCGTCCTACGGACACGTCGAAACCCTGGCGGAGGCGGTGGCCGCCGGCGCCCGGGAGGCCGGCGCGGACGTGGCCCTCAAGCGCGTGCCCGAGCTGGTGCCCGAGGACGTCGCCAAGCAGGCGCACATGAAGCTGGACCAGGCGGCGCCGATCGCCACCGTCGACGAGCTGCCGCAGTACGACGCCATCATCTTCGGCACACCGACCCGCTTCGGCATGATGGCCGCGCAGATGCGCAACTTCCTCGACCAGACCGGCGCGCTGTGGGCCAAGGGCGCGCTGATCGGCAAGGTGGGCAGCGTCTTCGCCAGCACCGCCACCCAGCACGGCGGCCAGGAGACGACCATCACCAGCTTCCACACCACGCTGCTGCACCACGGCATGGTGATCGTCGGCACGCCGTACTCCGACGCCCGGCTGACCGAGATGAAGGAGGTCAGCGGCGGCACGCCCTACGGCGCCACCACCCTGGCCGGCGGCGACGGCTCGCGCCAGCCCAGCGAGAACGAACTGGGCATCGCGCGGCAGCAGGGCAAGCACGTCGCGGCGATCGCCGCGAAGTTGGCCGCTTAAGCCGACGCCCGCAGCGCGGACCAGACCTTCTCCGGCGTCAGCGGCATCTGCAGCCGGGACGCCGCCTCCGCCCGGCCCTCGCGGGCCAGCGCGTCGATCACCGCGTTGACCACCGTCGGCGTGGCGCCGATGGTGCCCAGCTCGCCGACGCCCTTGACGCCCAGCGGGTTGGTCACCGATGGGACGGAGGTGTCGAACGCCGTCTTGAAGTCGCGGAAGCCGTCCACCCGGGGCATGGCGTAGTCGAGGAAGCTGGCGGTGTTGAGCTGCCCGCTGCCCTCGTCGTAGACCATCTGCTCGCACAGCGCCTGGCCAATGCCCTGCACCGCGCCGCCCTCGATCTGGCCCTTGACGATGGTCGGGTTGACCACGTAGCCGATGTCGTTGACCGAGGCATAGGCGACCAGTTCGACGACCCCGGTGGCGGGGTCGATCTCCACCTCGCCGGCATGGCAGGCGTTGGGCCAGGACGGGCCGGTCACCTTGGTCGTCGCGTCCATGGTGAACTGCGCGCCGGGCTGGCGGGCGGCCAGCTCGAACAGGTCGATGCCGAGGTCGGTGCCGGCGACGGTGAAGCGGCCGGCGCGGTATTCGATGTCGGCCGGCGGCGCCTCCAGCGCCTCGCCGGCGAGGCCCTTGGCGTGTTCCACCGTGCGCTCGGCCGCCACCTTCAACGCGGAGCCGCCGATGTACAGCGAGCGCGAGCCGGCGCTGCCGAAGCCGTTGGCGCGGTCGGTGTCGCCCTGCAGGATGCGGATGCGCTCGATCGGCACGCCGAAGACGTCCACCGCCAGCTGCGCGTAGCTGGTGGCGATGCCCTGGCCCATCGGCATGGTGGCCGAGGTCAGCTCGATGAAGCCGTCGGCGGCGACGCGCACGTCCACCCGCTCCTCGAAGGCGTTGCCGCTGGTCCATTCGAGGAAGGTCGACACCGCCCGGCCGCGCAGCCTGCCGCGGGCGGCCGACGCCGCCCGCCGGGCCTCGAAGCCGTTCCATTCCGCCAGCGCCAGGCCCTGGTCGAGGATCTGCTCGAAGCGGCCCACGTCGTAGGTCATCTTCATCGCGTTGGTGTAGGGCATCTGCTCCGGCCGCACCAGGTTGCGACGGCGCAGCTCGGCGGGGTCGAGCTGCAGCCGGCGCGCGGCCTCGTCCATCAGCCGCTCGATCAGGTAGATGGCCTCGGGCCGGCCCGCGCCGCGGTAGGCGCCGGTGGGGGCCCGGTTGCTCAGCACGCTGGTGAAGCGCAGGTCGATGGTGCGGATGTCGTAGACGCTGGTCGACACCCACGGCCCGACGAGCATCTGGATGGCCATGCCGGTGGCGGTGCCGTAGGCGCCGACGTTGGCCAGCGAGTGCACCCGCAGCGCCAGCACCTTGCCGTCGGCGTCCAGCGCCAGTTCGGCGCTGCCCTCGACGTCGCGGCCGTGGGCGGCGGAGACGAAGTCCTCCAGCCGCTGCGCCTGCCACTTCACCGGCCGGCCGACCGTGCGCGCGGCATGGGCGATGACCAGGTCCTCGGGGTAGGCCCCGCCCTTCATGCCGAAGCCGCCGCCGACGTCGCCGACCACCACCCGCACGTCCTCCGTCTTCAGCCCCGGCAGGTGGCCGACCACCGCGTCGCGCAGGGCGGTCGGCATCTGGCTGGAGGCGCGCAGGGTCAGCCGGCCGTTGTCCAGCCAGGCCAGCGTGCTGCGCGGCTCCATCGGGCTGGGCGCCAGGCGCTGGTTGACGATGTCGAGCTTGACCGTGAGCGCGGCGGCGTCGAAGGCCGCCTGCGCGGCCGCCGGGTCGCCGTGGCGCATCTCGGCGGCGATGTTGTCCGGCGCGTCGGGGCACAGCGCCGGGGCGCCGGAGGCGAGGGCCTGGCGGGTGTCGACCACCGCCGGCAGTTCCTCGTAGTCCACCATCAGCAGCGCGGCCGCGTTGCGCGCCTGCTCGGCGGTCTCGGCCACGACGGCCGCCACCGCCTCGCCGACGTAGCGCACCACCTCGTGCGCCAGCGGATGGCGCGCCGGGCTGGCCAGCGGCCCGCCGTCCGGTCGTCTGAAGGGCGCGCCGTTGACCATCGGCTTGACGCCCGCGGCCACGAGGTCGGCCCCCGTGAAGACGGCGATCACCCCGGGCAGGTCCTGCGCCGAGGCGGCGTCCACGCCCAGCACCCGGGCGTGGGCGTAGGGGCTGCGGGCGAAGGCCAGGAAGGCCTGGCCCGGCAGCACGTGGTCGTCGGTGTAGCGGCCCTCGCCGCGCACCAGCGCCTTGTCCTCGATGCGGGCGACCGGCTGGCCGCTGCCGAACCGGGTCGAGTCGTCGATGCCGGGCGTGCCGGTGGTCGTCGTGCTCATGCCGTCACCTCCCCGGCCATCAGCTTGGCCGCGCGCTGCACGGCGGCGACGATGTTGACGTAGCCGGTGCAGCGGCAGAGGTTGCCCTCCAGCGCCTCGACCACCTCCTCGTCGCTGGGGCTCGGATTGCGCTGCAGGAGGTCGACCGCGCTCATGATCATCCCGGGGGTGCAGAAGCCGCACTGCAGGCCGTGGCAGTCGATGAACGCCTGCTGCACCGGGTGCAGCGCGCCGCCCGTGGCCAGGCCTTCGACGGTGGTGACGGCGCTGCCCTCGGCCTGCACCGCCAGCACGCTGCAGCTCTTCACCGCCTCACCGTCCATCAGCACGGTGCAGCAGCCGCACTGGCTGGTGTCGCAGCCGACGTGGGTGCCGGTGCGGCCGAGCTGGGCGCGCAGCAGTTCGACGAGCAGTTGCGACGGTTCGGCGGCGGTCTCGACCGGCTGGCCGTTGAGGGTGAAGCGGATCGGGGTGGTCATGCGGGCGGGCCAAAGGCTGGCGGGTGGGCGTGCCGCGATGCTAGCGGCAGTACGGCCCGTGCGCTGAACGACAGCTGGAAGTGGCGGCGACCCCCGTCGGGAACGTCGATTGCGGCGTCGCCATCCCGACCGTCACATCCCGGAGCGCTGCATGGCCGACGACATCCTCCACAAGCCCCTCAACCAGCAGGTGATCGTGATCACCGGCGCCTCCAGCGGCATCGGCCTGGCGACCGCCCGCATGGCGGCGCGCGAAGGCGCCCGGCTGGTGCTGGCCGCGCGCAGCGAGCCGGCGCTGCAGCAGATCGCCGACGAGCTCTCCGCGCTGCCCGCCTGCGAGGCGGTGGCGGTGGCCTGCGACGTCGGCCGGCGCGAGGACGTGGACCGCGTCGCCGCCACCGCGCTGGAGCGTTTCGGCCGCATCGACACCTGGGTCAACGACGCCGGCGTGGCGATCTACGGCCGGCTGGAGGAGGTCAGCGAGGCCGACAGCCGGCGCCTGTTCGACACCAACTTCTGGGGCGTGGTCAACGGCTCGCTGGCCGCGCTGCCGCACCTGCGCCGGCACGGCGGCGCGCTGGTCAACGTCGGCAGCGAGGTGTCGGACGCGGTGATCCCGCTGCAGGGCATGTACAGCGCCTCCAAACACGCGGTGAAGGGCTTCACTGACGCCTTGCGCGTCGAGGTGGAGGTGGTGGAGCGCGCACCGCTCAGCATCACGCTGATCCAGCCCACCGCGGTGGACACGCCCTACCCGCAGCACGCCCGCAACTACATGGACCGCGAGCCCAAGCTGCCGACGCCGCAGATCGACCCGGAGGACGTGGCGCGGGCCATCCTCAAGGCGGCGACCCACGGCGGGCGCGACGTCAAGGTGGGCGCGATGTCCACGCTCGACACCCTGGCCAGCAAGGTCATGCCCGGCGTGGCCGACAAGATGGCGGCGCTGCAGGACGACCGGCAGCAGGCCGACGAACCGCCGCGAAACCCGGAGGGCGCGCTGTTCCGCCCCAGCGGCGGCGGCACCGAACGGGGACGGGGTGGTGCCCTGCACCACTGACCGCACCGGTGTCAAGCCCGCCGGCTACAATCGCGGGCTTGGCTGCGCCACAGGCGTCGCCCGGTCCGTCGATTGACATCACCCTGACGGGCCCCATGTGACGGCATGTGACCGCATGTCAGAGGAGCGCCGATGGCGAAGGAAGAACTGATCGAGATGAGCGGCGTGGTGGACGAGGTCCTGCCGGACTCGCGCTACCGCGTGACGATGGACAACGGCCATCAGCTGGTGTGCTACAGCGCCGGCAAGATGAAGAAGAACCACATCCGCATCCTGGCGGGTGACCGGGTGTCCCTGGAACTGTCGCCCTACGACCTGACGAAGGGCCGCATCACCTTCCGCCACCTGGACCGCTCCGGCCAGCCCTCCGGGCCGCGCCGCTGACCACCGTCCGCCCCCCGCGCCCACGCCGGCCCTCCCCGCCATGACGGGAGACGAGCGCCAGGCGTCGGTGCCCGAGGCGTTCGCCGCGCTCTACCGCGACCCCCGCGGCCGGCTGACCCTCCCCGTCCGAGCGCTCGACGAGCGCCACGAGCTCTGCGAAGACCTGGCCCAGCACCTGGTCGCCTCGGCGCAGGGCCTGCACCACGACACCGGCCTGCCGCGCGAGGAAGTGCTGCAGCGCATTACCGCCGGGCTGGCGCAGCCCGACTCCGGCCTGTCCGCCGACGAGGCCCGTTGGACGGTGGGCCGCCTGGGCGAACTGCTGCGCTGGCCGTCCGCGCCGCCCGCCACGTAGGGCGGGTCAGCGCGCCGCCGGGCGGCGCCGTTCCAGTTCCCGCTGCAGCCCCGCCGGCAGCCGCGACAGCAGCCAGCGCAGCGCCAGCGGCAGCAGCACGAGGTCGTCGACCACGCCGAGCACGGGGATGGCGTCGGGCAGCAGGTCGACCGGCGACAGCAGGTACAGCGCCAGCAGCAGGCTGCCGCCCTTGAACCAGGCCGGCGTCGCCGGATGGCGCCAGGCGCGCCACAGCCGCCCGGCATCGCCGCGCAGCAGCGTCCACCACAGGGTCAGTCGCTTTTTCCACATGGGCCGGTCTCCGGGTCGAAGGGTCGGGCCTCGTCAGGTGGTGCCGCCCAAGTCGGCGGCAAGGGCCGGTGCGTCACTGGCTGTCCACCCGCGGGTTGGACGGACTGCCGCGCACGCCGCCGGGGTCGCTCGGGTCGCCCCGATCGGCCGCGGCCTTGTCCTGCGCGCGGCGCGACACGCCGAAGCCCTCTCGGTTGTTGTCCAGCGCGTCGTCCTCCTGCGTCTCGGCGCGCTCGGTGTCGCGGTCGCGCGGCGCGTGAGCCGGCTTGCGGGCCGGGTCGGCTTCCTGCGCCGCAGGCGAGGGGCGGTCAGACGAGGGGCGGGGCGGGTTCAGGTTGGCCATGCGGACGTCCGTTCGGGGTGGTCCCAAGGCCGGGCAAGGGCCGTTCCCCGTCGCCGACAGGGCCTTCGCCCGGCCCCGGCTACCAGCCCAGCAGCCAGCGCTGGCCCTTGTAGTTCATCACCGCCGACCGCAGGCGGATCTGCTCCAGCACCAGCCCCGGCGCCACCGTGTCGCGCTCGCGCAGCACCTGACCGTTGAGCACCAGCATGCGCTGCGACGGCTGCTCCGAGTACATCGCCCCGCCCACCGACAGCGCGGGCAGTTCGCGGCGCAGCGCCTCCGGCAGCTCGGCCAGCGAGGGCAGGCGCTCGGCCGAGGGTGCGGACGCCGCCGGCGCGGCGGGGGCCACGGCCGGCGACGTGGGCGACGGCGCGGCCGCCGCGGCGGGCGGATTGGACAGGGGCGCCGGCGTCGGCACCGGGGTTGTCGCCGCGGGCGACGGCGCCGGGGCCGGCCGTGCGACGGGCGCCGCCGGGGCGCACCGGCGGCGGCGACGGTGCCCTCGGCATCGCCGGCACCGGTGGCGGTACCACCCCCGGCGGCGCGACCGCGGCGGGAGGCACGGGCGCCGGGGCAGGCACCGGCACCGGCGGCGACGCGGGCGGCGGCTCCGGCGGCCCGGCGCCCACGACCGGTGCCGGCGCCTGCGGCGGCTGCGCCCACCAGGCGCCCAGGCCGGCGGCGACGAGCAGCGCCCCGGCCGCGCCGACCCAGCGCCACGCCGGCCGGGGCCGCGGCGTGGTCAGGTCGTCCTCCGGTGCCGGCAGCGACTGCTGCGCCTGCAGGTCGGGCACGCCGCCGCGACGGCGTTCCGCCTCGGCACGCTTCAGGGCCTCCAGCACATAGGACATCGCCGAAGATCCCTAGTCCAAGCGCGGCTCGGCGACGCCGGCCACGCGGTTGAGTTGCATCAGCGTCACCGGCCCGGCGACGCCATCGACCGTCAGCCCCTGCGCGGCCTGAAAGTCGCGCACGCGGGCCTTCAGCCCCTCGCCGGCGTCGGCGGGGGCGGACGTGCCACCCGCCGGCGGCGGCAGGTGATCGGCCACCCAGCGCGACCAGGCGGTGCTGAGCGCGCCCTCGGCATACCCGGGCGGCGACTTCCACAGCGTCAGCAGGTCGCCGCGCCACTGCGCCTCGAAGCGGGCCAGCGGCCAGGCCTGGCGGCCGTCGCGTCCCTGCAGCAGCACCTGGCCGGGCGGCAGACCGACCAGCAGCGCGCGCAGCGGCGGGCCGTCGCCCGGCTGCAGGGTGACCAGCGCCGGCCGCGACAGGCGGCGCAGCAGCGCCAGGTCGGCGTCGGCACGGCGGAAGCACTGCAGCGCCTGGCCGGCCAGCGCCGCACAGTCGGGCGAGCCTTCCGGTGCCTGCGGCAGCCAGCCGGCCAGCAGCGCGCGCCAGGCCTCGTCCTCGGCCGCGAAGCCGTTGAAACCGGCCGTCGCCGAGGCCGCCGAGGGCGACGCGGCAGCGGGCGTGGACGCGGCGCGTGGCGCCACCGCCGCGGCCGGCGCCACCGGTTCGGCGCGACGCCAGCCGGCGGCGCCGCCCAGGCCCAGCACCGTGCCGACGCCCAGACCCACCACCCCGGCCAGCGCGGCCCAGGCAACGGCCGGGCGCCAGCGGTCGGCGCGGCGGCGCCGCGGCGCGGCCGGCGGCCGGTCGAACACCTCGGCCGCCGCCTTGTCGACCACGGCCGCGTCCACCACCGCCTGGCCGGTGGCGTAGGCGCCCAGCAGCGCCCGGTCGGCCAGCAGGTTCAGGCGCCGCGGCACGCCGCCGGTGAGCGCGTGCAGCCGCTGCAGCGCCGGCTTGTCGAAGGGCAGCGGACCGGTCAGCCCGGCCACCGTCAGCCGGTGCCGCACGTAGCGTGCGGCCTCCTTCAGCGACAGCGGCTCCAGGTGGTAACGCGCGATCACCCGCTGCGCCAGCTGCTCCAGCTCGGGCCGCGCCAGCAGCGTGCGCAGCTCGGGCTGGCCGATGAGGATGATCTGCAGCAGCTTGCGCTCCGCGGTCTCCAGGTTGGTCAGCAGGCGCAGCTGCTCCAGCACCTCGGGCGCCAGGCTCTGCGCCTCGTCGATGATGAGCACGTTGTTCTGCCCCACCGCATGCGTGCGCAGCAGGAAGGCGTTCAGCGCGTCGACCTGGCCCTTCAGCCCCGGCTGCTCGGGCATGGGGATGCGGAACTCCTCCAGCACCGTCTGCAGCAGCTCGCCCGCCGACAGCCGCGGGTTGAAGACATAGGCCACGTTGCAGCGCTTGGGCACCTGCTCCAGGAAGGCGCGGCACACCGTGGTCTTGCCGGCACCGATCTCGCCGGTGAGCAGCACGAAGCCGCCGCCGCCCTTGACCCCGTAGAGCAGGTGCGCCAACGCCTCGCGGTGGCGCTCGCTCATGTAGAGGTAGCGTGGGTCCGGCGCGATCGAGAAGGGTTCCTGGGCGAGGCCGAAGAACGCGGTGTACATGGGCGGCGAGCATAGCCCGGGGCCGGCGGCCGCCCGGCGACGTCGCGGAGGCGACGGGCCGGACGGCCGGGGTTGCCCACAATCCGCCGCCATGGGAACCCTCACCCTCGTGCGCCACGGCCAGGCGTCCTTCGGCGCCGACGACTACGACCGGCTGAGCGAGCTCGGCCATCGACAGAGCGTGCGGCTGGGCGAGCACTTCCGCCGCCGCGGCCTGGTGTTCGACGCGGTGCTCACCGGCACGCTCAAGCGCCACCGGCAGACGCTGGCCGGCATCGCCGAGGGGCTGCAGGCCGAGCTGGTGCCGCTGGTCTGGCCGGGACTGGACGAGTACCGGCCGGAAGCGCTGATCGCCACCGTGCACGCCGCCCCGCTGAAGAAGCCGACCAACGCCGACGAGGTGCGTCACCACTTCCGCCTGCTGCGCCAGGGTCTCGCGGCCTGGATGGAGGGCCGGGCCGAGCCCGAGGGCATGCCGTGCTGGGCCGACTTCCTCGCCGGCGTGACCAGCGCGCTGGACCATGTGCGCGCACGCCACCATGGCGCCCAGGTGCTGGCGGTGTCCAGCGGCGGGCCGATCTCGGCGGCGGTGGCGCAGGTGCTCGGTGTGCCGGCCGCCGGCTGCATCGAGCTCAACCTGCGCATCCGCAACACCGGCGTCAGCGAGTTCGTCTTCACGCCCACCCGCCACCAGCTGCTGTCGTTCAACGGCATCGCCCACCTGGACGACGTGCCGGACTGGGTCACCTACGCCTGACCGCGGATGGCCAGGACCTTCGACGCCTCGGCCCGCCTCCGCGACACCGGCCTGACGCGGAAGCGCCCGTTCCCATGACCCCCATGCCCACCGGACGTCCCTTCGTCCCCGCGTTCCCGATCCGCGGCCTGGACGACGTGCGCCGCCTGGAGTCGGTGCCGCTGGCCGAGGCGGTGCCCGCGCGCAGCACCCACGCGCTGTTCGTCAACAGCGCGGCGGCCTTCGGCGAGCGGACGGCGATCACCTTCCTGCGCACCGCCGACGACCCGCAACCCGTCACGCTGAGCTACGCCGCGCTGCTGGACGGCGTGCACCGGATGGCCAATGCGCTGCACGCCCTCGGCCTGCAGCCGCAGCAGGCGGTGTCGGTGCTGCTGCCCGCCTGCCCGCAATACCACCTGGCGCTGTGGGGCGGCGAGGCCGCCGGCATCGTGCAGCCGCTGAACCCGCTGCTCAGCCTGGACAAGCTGGCGTCGCTGATGAACGCCGCCGGCAGCCGGGTGCTGGTCGCCTGGGGCGCCGATGACGAGGCCGGGTACTGGTGCAAGGCGCTGGCGCTGCGCGAGCGCGTGCCCACGCTGCACACCGTGCTGCGGGTGGCCCCGCCGGGCGAGGCGCCGGGGTCGGCGCCGCGGCCGGACGGCGTGCTCGACCTGGACGACGCGCTGCGCGCCCAACCCGGCGACCGCCTGGTCGGCGGCCGCGTGATCGATCCGGAGGACACTGCCGCGCTCTTCCACACCGGCGGCACCACCGGCGCGCCCAAGCTGGCCCGCCACAGCCACCGGGCGCAGGTCTTCACCGCCTGGGCCTGCGTGCAGATGCAGGGCCTGCGCGCGGGCGACGTCTCGCTCAACGGCTACCCGCTGTTCCATGTCGCCGGCGTGCTGGCGGCGGCGCTGCCGTCGTTCGCCGCCGGGGTCCAGGTGGTTATCCCCACGCCCACCCTGATGCGCAACCGCGAGGTGCTGCGGGGTTGGTGGCGGCTGGTCGAGCGCTTCCGCCCGACCGCGCTGTCGGCGGTGCCGACCGTGCTGGCGGCGCTGACCGAGGTGCCGCTGGACGGGGCGGACATCTCCTCGATCCGCTACTGCCGCACCGGCGCGGCGCCGCTGTCGCCGGAGCTGGCGGCACGCTTCGAGCGCCTGTTCGGCCTGCACGTGCACGAAAGCCTGGGCATGACCGAGATGGCCGGCATCTCCACCATCACCCCGCCCGGTGTGGTGGGGCCGGCGGGCTGCGTCGGCTGGCGCCTGCCGTATTCGCGGCTGCGCATCGTGGCGCTGGACGCCAACGGCGGGGCCGGCGACCGCGACCTGCCGCCCGGCGAGACCGGCGTGGTGCTGTTCCGCTCGCCCAACCTGTTCTCCGGCTTCGTCGACGAGGCGGACAACGCCCGCGCCTTCACCGCCGACGGCTGGCTGGTCACCGGCGACATGGGCTGGCTGGACGACGAGGGACGGCTGCACCTGACCGGCCGGGCCAAGGACCTGATCATCCGCAGCGGCCACAACATCGACCCCAAGGTGATCGAGGACGCGCTGGAAAGCCACCCGGCGGTGAACCTGGCCGCCGCCGTCGGCGCACCCGACGCCTACGCCGGCGAGGTGCCGGTGGCCTTCGTCACGCTGCAGCCGGGCGCCGAGGTGGACGAGGCGACGCTGCTGGCGCACGTGGCCGCCCGCGTGGACGAGGGGCCCGCCCGGCCGAAGCGGGTGACGGTGCTGCCCGCCCTGCCGGTGACCCAGGTGGGCAAGATCTTCAAGCCGGCGCTGCGCCAGCAGGCGGCCCTGGCCACGGTGCGCGACCGGCTGGCCACGCTGTGGCAGGCCGAGGCGCCGACCACCGCACCACCGCCCGAGGTCGACGCCGACGGACCCGACGGCCTGCTCGTGCGGCTGGCCGCCGACCTCGAGCCCCGGCTGGCGGAAGCGGTGGCCGATGCCGTCGCGCGGCTCGGCGTGCGCCACCGCATCGTCACCGACTGACGGCGACGCCCCCACGTCCAGGAGACCTGCATCGTGCAGCGCCTGGCGCAGGCCGTGGCCGCGATGGCGCAGGCGCGCGACGTGCGCGAGCGCGTCGTCGCCGTGGGCCGCATCCCGCCGGCCGACACGGCCGAAGGCGTGCAGACCGCCCACCGGCGCAACGCGCCGGTGTGGGAGGCGCCGGTCACGGCCTCGGGCGCGACGCTGGATGGAACAGCAGCGCCCACGCCGCGGCGACGTCGCCCAGCGGCGGCTGCCGCACCACCACGCCCGCGCGCTGCGCCTCGCGCAGCGCATGCCGCAGGTCGGCCGGCAGCGTGCGGCGGTCGTGCACGTCGACGTCGTGCGGCTCGCCGTCGCTGAGCAGCACCAGCACGGGCTGCCGCGACGGCCCGGTCGTGGCCGCCGCGGCCCGACGCAGCACCCGCGTGCCGTGGCGCACCGCCGTCCCGAGGCGGGTGGACCAGGCGCTGCGCAGGCCCGCCGCGCGGGCCGCGACCTCCGGCGACGCGGCCGGCTCGTCGAACGACTTGACGGACACCCAGCGCAGGTCGTGCCGGGTGTTGGACGCGAAGCCGGCGATGGCGCAGCGCTGGCCGGACCGCTCCAGCGCCTGGGCCAGCGCGAGCGCACTGCCGCGCAGCGCCTGCAGCACCGTGGTGCCGGCCGCCCAGCCGCCGCGCCGGCGGCCGGCCGCGGGCAGCGGCTCGACGGTCGACGCCGAGGTGTCGACCAGCAGCAGCACGTCGAGCCGCGGCGGCCGCGGGCGCGGCACCCGGTACAGCCGCTCGCCGCCGCCGCGGCCGAGGCGGCGTTCGATGGCGGCGTCGAGCCAGGCGCCCCAGTGCGGCACCTCACCGTCCTCCTCCCGGCGCCAGGGGCCGCTGCGGTCCGTCGCGCGCCCGGCCGGCAGCACCGGCCACGCCAGGCCCGCCGCATCGCCCACCGGCGCCTCGCGTTCGCGCACCGTGCACCACTGGGGCCGCAGGCCGCCGATGCGCCAATCCCATTCGGGGTGGCGGTGCACGCGCACGACGGGTGCGTCGTCGGGCGCCGCCTCGTCCAGCGGGCCGGGGGCGCCGGCGGCGTCGGTGCGCGAGGGCCCGGCGGCGGGCGGCGGCGGCGCGTCGGCCGGCACCTCGATCGGCTGGCCGAGCTCCGGCGGCACCGTCCACAGGTGCGCGTTGTCGTCGCGGTAGCCCGGCTGCGGCCGGTAGCGGTCGGCGGCGAAGCGCAGCCGCATTTGGCCCAGGTCGCGGCCGAGGTCGCGGGCGATGGCCGGCAGCGCCTCGCGCGGCGGGAGGCCGTCCACCGCCGCGGCCTCGAACAGCGACCGGCCCTTCGCGACCCAGTGCGCCGGGTCCTCGACCGCGGGATCGAGCAGCGCCTGCGACAGCCGCAGCAGCAGCGCCTCGACCGAGGGCAGGCCGTCGCGCAGGCCGGGCCAGGCCCGCACCGCCTCGCCATGCCAGCCACGCCACTGGCGCAGCAGGCCCGGCGAGGCCACGGCGGCGAGGCGCTCGACGCGCACGTCCTCCAGCACGCCCAGCACCGCCTGCGTCATCGGCCGCAGGCCACGCTCGAAGGGTGCGCCGCCATGGCGCACATGCGCCGCGACATGGGCCAGCGCCGCCTGGCGCCAGGCGCCGTCGAAGGCGCCGGCCTCGGCCGGCCACCACACGGTGCCGGCCTCCAGGTGCGGTGCCGTCGCGCGCCGCCCCGGGGGCAGCGGCTTCAGCGGCGGCGGCTCGGCGTCCAGTCCCTTCAGGTAGGCGCGGCCGGTGCGCAGCGTGGCGTCATGGCCAGCAGGCATCCACCAGCCCCTGCAGCGCCTCGGCCAGCGCCGGGTCGTCGGTCAGCGGCTGCACGATGGCCAGGTCGCAGGCGCGCCGCGGCGACAGGCCCTGGCCGATGAGCTGCGCCGCGTGCACCAGCGTGCGGGTGGAGGCGCCCTCCTCCAGCCCCTCGTCGCGCAGGCGCCGGGTGCGGGCCGCCAGCGCGACCAGGCGTTCGGCGACGTCCGCCTCGACGCCGCCTTCCCGCATCACGATCTGCTGCTCGTGCTCGGGCCGCGGCGGTGCGAACGACAGCGCGCAGAAGCGCTGCCGGGTCGAGGGCTTCAGGCTGCGCTCGAAGCTCTGGTAGCCGGGGTTGCAGGACACCACGAGCTGGAAGTCGGCATGCGCCGCGACCAGCTCGTTGCGCTTGTCGATCGGCAGCAGCCGGCGGTTGTCGGCCAGCGGGTGCAGCACGACGGTGGTGTCGGCCCGCGCCTCGGCGATCTCGTCCAGGTAGCAGATCGCGCCGTGGCGCGCCGCCAGCGTCAGCGGCCCGTCCTGCCAGCGGGTGCCGTCGGCCTCGAGCAGCCAGCGGCCGACCAGGTCGGCGGCGCCCAGGTCCTCGTGGCAGGCGACCGTGACCAGCGGCAGCTTCAGCCGCCAGGCCATGTGCTCGACGAAGCGCGTCTTGCCGACGCCGGTCGGGCCCTTCAGCAGCACCGGCAGCCGGCGCGCGTGCGCGGCCTCGAAGACCTCGACCTCGTCGGCCTGCGGGGTGTACCAGGGCGCGTCGGTCAGGCGCCAGGCGGCCAGCGGGTCGGGCGCGACCGCCGGCCGGGGAACGGCGTTCACGGCGACAGCCGGCGCGGTGTCAGCGATGCCCCAGCGTCGCCGGGTTGGGGATGCCGTCGATCGGGCATTCCTCGGTGCCGACGGTCGAGCGGGTGATGGCCTCGACCTGCTTGCGGGTGGCCTCCGGGTCGGCGATCCACTTCGAGTAGAAGTCGTAGGGGCAGGCCGCCACGCCGGTGTCGCCCTCGCCCGAGTTGATCTTGCCGGTGTAGCCGCGGTGCAGCAGCTTGAACAGGTGGTTCTCGCTCTGCGCGTTCTTGCGGAAGTCGCGGATCAGGCTCTTGCTGAGCGCGGCGTACTGGATGCCGTAGTCCTCCTCGCCGCATTCGCCCAGCGTGCGGCCGTCGAAGCCGACGATGGCGCTGTGGCCGAAGTAGCTGTAGACGCCGTCGAAGCCGGCGGCGTTGGCCACCGCCACGTAGACGTTGTTGGCCCAGGCCATGGCCTTGGCCATCAGCACCTGCTGGTCCTTGGCGGGGTACATGTAGCCCTGGCAGCGCACGATCAGCTCGGCGCCCTTCATCGCGCAGTCGCGCCAGATCTCGGGGTAGTTGCCGTCGTCGCAGATGATGAGGCTGATCTTCAGGCCCTTCGGGCCTTCCGACACATAGGTGCAGTTGCCCGGGTACCAGCCCTCGATGGGCACCCACGGCATGATCTTGCGGTACTTCTGCACCACCTCGCCCTGGTCGTTCATCAGGATGAGCGTGTTGTAGGGCGCCTTGTGCGGGTGCTCCTCGTGCTGCTCGCCGGTGAGCGAGAACACGCCCCACACCTTGGCCTTGCGGCAGGCCATGGCGAAGACCTCGGTCTCGGCGCCCGGCACGGTGGACGCGGTGTCGTACATCTCCTTCGAGTCGTACATGATCCCGTGCGTCGAGTACTCGGGGAAGATCACGAGGTCCAGGCCGGGCAGGCCGAGCTTCATGCCCTCGATCATCTTGGCGATGTTGCGCGCGTTCTCCAGCACCTCGGCCTTGGTGTGCAGGCGCGGCATCTTGTAGTTGACGACGGCCACGCCGACGGTGTCCGCGCTGCTGGAAATGTCGCCGTGCATCATGGTGGACCGCTCCTCTGTCTTGACGGGCGGCCATTGTTGGAACGGCGCGGCGCACCGGCCCATACGTCGATCGACGTAGCGGCGCGGCGCCGCCGCGGGTCAGCGCGCCTTCTTCTTCAGCGCCTCGGGCTTGTGGATGGCGGTCCTGCCGGTCTTGTCGCTCTTCACCTCGAACTGCGGCTCGCCGCTGCTGGCCTTGGCGGTGTGGCCGCCGGCCTTGGCCTTGCCCGTGACCTTGCGCACGACGGTGCCCTCGGTCTCGCCTTGGGAGGTGTTCCAGCGCACGGCATCGCCGGGCTTGAGCGAATCGGACGTTGAGCGGGCCATGGCGGACGACGGTGGAGCCTCGATGCGGCTGCGGCGGCAAGCGGCGTTCCCCGGGGCGCTGCCGCGACAATCGGCACCGCTGCCCCATCGACCATGAACGCGCCCCTTCCCGACCCCGCCACCCTGGACCCGGCCCTGCGGTCGTTGTCCGCCGTGCGCGAGCGCCTGGCCGCGGCCGGCGCGCGGCCCGCCCATGCCGACGCCGTGCTGCGCCGCTGGCTGGGCGCCGTCACCAAGCGGCGCGACGAGCACTGGCTGCCGGCCGGCGTGCGCGCCGGGCTGCCGGCGCTGCTGCAGGGGCTGGACGGCCTGGCCCGGGTGCGCGACGAGCACCCGGCGGCGGACGGATCGAGCCGCCTCTTGGTGGCGCTGGCCGACGGGCAGACGGTGGAGTCCGTGCTGCTGCCGCGCGACGGCGTCTGCGTGTCCAGCCAGGTCGGCTGCGCGGTGGGCTGCACCTTCTGCATGACCGGCCGCGGCGGCCTGCTGCGCCAGCTCGGCAGCGCCGAGATCGCCGCGCAGGTGGTGCTCGCGCGCCGCCGCCGGCCGCTGCGCAAGGTGGTGTTCATGGGCATGGGCGAGCCCAGCCACAACCTCGACGCGGTGATGGAGGCGATCGAGCTGCTGGGCACCGTGGGCGGCATCGGCCACAAGCAGCTGGTCTTCTCGACCGTCGGCGACGAGCGCGCCTTCCGGCGGCTGCCGCAAGGACCGGTGAAGCCGGCGCTGGCGCTGTCGCTGCACAGCGTGCACGCCGAACGCCGGGCGGCGCTGCTGCCGCAGGCGCCGCGCTGGGCGCCGGCCGAACTGCTGGGCACCGCGCTCGGCTACGCCGAGTCCACCGGCCACCCGCTGCAGGTGCAGTGGACGCTGATCGAGGGCGTCAACGACGGCGAGGACGAATGGCGGCCGCTGCTGCCGCTGCTGCGCGGGCGGCGAGCGGTGCTCAACCTCATCCCCTACAACCGCGTCGACGGCGTCGACTTCCGCCGCCCGGACGCCGAGCGGCTGCGCGCGCTGGTGCGCCGGCTGCACGCGGGCGGCGTGCTGACCAAACTGCGCCAGTCCGCCGGGCAGGACGTGGACGCCGGCTGCGGCCAGCTGCGCGCCCGTGACCTGGCCGATCCCCAGCGGGTGCGGCAGACCGCCGCCGGTCGCACCCGCCTGCCCCCGGTCGTGGCCGCACGCTGAAGCGGCGCCGGCGGCATGAACACCTCCTCGACGGGCTTCCAGCGCCGGGTGCCGCTCGTCATGGCGGCGGCGTTCTTCCTGCTGCTGCTGGACGGCGCCATCCTCAACACCTCGCTGCCGGCGATGGCGGCCTCGTTGCAGGCGCGGCCGCTGGCGATGAGCGCGGCGGTCACCGTCTACCTGCTCGCCGCCGGCGCGGTGCTGCCGGTGTCCGGGTGGGTGGGCGACCGCTGGGGTCTGCGCCGCGCGGTGGTGCTGTCGCTGGGCGTGTTCACGCTGGCATCCGGCTGGTGCGGGGTGGCGCAGACGGCACCGCAGCTCATCGCCGCCCGGGTGCTGCAGGGCGCCGCCGCCGGCCTGCTGATGCCGCTGGCGCGCACGCTGGCCTTGCGCGGCACCCGGCCGCAGGACCTGATCGGCGTCACCGCGCTGCTCACCTGGCCGGCGCTGTTCGCGCCGGTGCTGGGCCCGCCGCTGGGCGGCCTGGTCACCACCTATGCCTCCTGGCGCTGGAACTTCTGGCTCAACCTGCCGCTCGGCCTGGCGGCGGTGGTGCTGATGCTGCGCTGGGTGCCGGCCGACGGGCCGGGCCGGCGCCGGCCGCTGGACGGCGCGGGCGCGATCGGCGCCGCGGCTGCGCTGGTGCTGCTGCTGGGCGGCATGGAAGGCCTGGCCCACGCGCGTGACCTGCCCGGCGCCGGCGCCGCCTCGCTGGCGGCTCTGGCGCTGGGCCTGCTGACCGGGGCCTGGACGCTGCGGCACCTGCGGCGCACGCCGCATCCGCTGGTGAGCCTGGCGCCGCTGGCGCGGCGCAGCTTCGCGGTGGCCACGGTGGCCGGCGGCACCTTCGCCAGCATGTGCCTGCAGGCCACGCCCTACCTGCTGCCGCTGATGTTCCAACTCGGCTTCGGCCTCAGCGCCGCGGCGGCCGGCGCCCTGCTGCTGCCCTACTTCCTCGGCAACCTCGGCATCAAGACGGTCACCACCCCGCTGCTGCGGCACTTCGGCTTCCGCCGCCTGATGCTGGGCGCCGGCGTGTGCTGCGCGCTGACCATCGGCGCCTGTGCGCTGCTCGACGCCGACACGCCCTACACCTGGCTGGCGGTGCTGCTGGTGCTGGCCGGCGCCTCGCGCTCGGTGCTGCTGACCGCGCTGAACACGCTGACCTTCGCCGACGTGCCGGAGGCCGAGCGCGGCGCGGCGGCCACGCTGTCCACCGTGTCGATGCAGGTGTCGACGGCGCTCGGCGTGGCGCTCGGCACGCTGGCGCTGGTGGCCGCCGCCTGGCTGGCCGGCCGGCCGGGCAGCGGCTCGCCGGTCAGCGCCGACTTCCGCGTCGCGTTCGTCGTGCTGGCGGTGGTGTGCGCGCTGGCCGTGCTCGGCTTCCTGCGCCTGCACCGCGACACCGGGCTGGCGGTGACGGGCCAGGCGGCGGGCGACGCCTAGAACGTCACCGTCACCGACGCTGCGCTGCGCCTGGCCGGCCCGTGGTGGACGGCCTCGATGTTGTTGCCGTCGGGGTCCAGCACGAACGCGGCGTAGTAGCCCGGGTGGTAGGGCCGCTCGCCGGGGGCGCCGTTGTCGCGGCCGCCATGGGCCAGCGCGGCGGCGTGGAAGGCCTCCACCATCGCCCGATCCCGGGCCTGGAAGGCCAGGTGGTGGCGGCCGGTGAGCCGCCCCTGCGCCGCCTCGCTGTCGGCGCTGGAGACGAACAGCTCGTCGGCCCAGAAGTAGGTCTCGGCGCTGCCGCCGAGCGGCACGCCGAGCACCCCAAGCACCGCCTCGTAGAAACGGCGGCTGGCGCCGAGGTCGCGCACCACCAGCTGCAGGTGGTCGATCAGCCGGCCGCGGTGAAGTTCGGACGTCTCCATGGCGCACTCCATCGGGTGGGTGGCCATGCTACCCAGGCGTCGTCCGGTGGGCACCGTTCTTGGTGTTACAGGGCCTGCGCCGCTTCGCGGTAGCCTGCGCGCCTCGCTGACCCCCACACGTCGACACGCCGAAGATGATGAGAAGTTCGAGACCGGTGGCCTTCACGACGCATGGCCGGCGCGGCAGGCGCCGCGGTGTGCCGCGTTGGCTGGTGCTGCTGGGCACCGGCCTGGTCGCCGGCGTGGTGGGCACGGTCGTCGTGCAGGAGCGCTACCTGCCCGAACGCCTGTCGGCCGCCGAGAGCGCGGCCCTGCGCGAGGCCTACGAACGCGCCGAGTCCGAGCGCCAGCGCCTGGACGGCGAACTGCAGGCGACCGCCGCGCGGCTGCAGACCACCCAGGCCGACCACCAGCGCCTGACCGGTGAACGGGACGCCGACCGGCGCACGGTGACCGAGCTGCGCGGCACGGTGGCCGCCCTGGCGGCCGCACTGCCGCCCGACCCGCGCGGCGGCCGGGTGCAGGTGCGCGCGGCCACCATCCGCGCCAAGTCGGGCCAGCTGCAGTACGACCTGGTGCTGTCGCGCGGCGGCGCCGCCGACAAGCCGCTGAGCGCGGTGCTGCAGCTGGTGCTGGACGGCCAGCCGGCGAACGGCGGCGAAGCCCGCGTCAAGCCCCAGCCGGTGGAGCTGACGCTGGACAACGTGGAGAGCGTGCGCGGCGCCCTGCCGCTGCCCGAGGGCTTCGAGCCCCGGCTGGCCACCGTGCAGGTGCTCGACCGCGCCGACGGCAACGCCTTCGGCATGCGCGTCATCCACGTGAAGTGAGGCCGCCGGCCCGTGACCGGCCCGCGGCCGGCACGGGTTCAGTGGCTGATCATCCAGGGCCGTTTGGACGGGAAGGCCTTGGCGCCGTTGGCGGCGCGCACGGTCGCGCTGCGCGCGCCGGCGGCCGAACAGCAGCCGCAGCCCGACGGGTGCTTCAGCCGCTGGTAGTCGCCCGAGCGCTTGGGCTCGTGGCGGGCCCGCTCGTTGACGTCCATCGCGGTGCGGGTGGTGCCGTCCAGCAGCCCGAGCCGCGGCGCGCTGGCGAACACCCGCGGCGAGGCCGCCCCGCAGTCCGGGCAGGCGGCCGGCTCGTCGCGGGCCGACAGCGCGCGGAAGGCGTCGAAGCCGCCGTGGTCACGGCAGGCGTAGTCGTAGGTCGGCATCGCGTCGGCCCCCTCGCTCAGGCCAGGTCCGGCGACAGCGGCATCTGCACGCTGCCGTCGATGAACTTCTGCGGCCCGGCGGCGCTGGGGTTGATGTCGAAGTCGAAGATCTGCGTCGGCAGCCACAGCGTGGCGCAGGCGTTGGGCACGTCGACCACGCCGCTGATGTGGCCCTGCACCGGCGCCGTGCCGAGGATGCTGTACGCCTGCGCGCCGGAGTAGCCGAACTTCTTCAGGTACTCGATGGCGTTCAGGCACGCCTGGCGGTAGGCCACGTTCACGTCCAGGTAATACTGCTTGCCGCTCTCGTCGACGCTGATGCCCTCGAAGATGACGTAGTCGTTGTAGGTGGGCGTGATCGGGCTGGGCTTGAAGATCGGGTTCTTGATGCCGTACTTGGCCATGCCGCCCTTGATGAGCTGCACCTTCATGTGCACCCAGCCGGCCATCTCGATGGCGCCGCAGAAGGTGATCTCGCCGTCGCCCTGGCTGAAGTGCAGGTCGCCCACGGACAGGCCCGCGCCGTCGACGTAGACGGGGAAGAAGATCTTCGAGCCGCGCGACAGGTCCTTGATGTCGCAGTTGCCGCCGTGCTCGCGCGGCGGCACGGTGCGCGCGCCGGTGGCCGCGGCCTTGGCCTTGGCGTCGCCCGTCAGCTTGCCCATGTGCGCGGTGCCGGCGAAGGGCGGGTTGGCCAGGCCGCTGGTGGCCGGGTCGGAGTCGATCAGCGCCTGCTCGCGCGTGTTCCACACCTCCAGCATCTTCGGGTCGGGCAGGCAGCCGATCAGGCCCGGGTGGATCAGGCCGGCGTACTTCACCCCGGGCACGTGGCGCGAGGTGGTGAACATGCCGTGGAAGTCCCAGATCGACTTCTGCGCCTGCGGGAAGTGCTCGGTGAGGAAGCCGCCGCCGTTCTTCTTGCTGAAGAACCCGTTGAAGCCCCACAGGCTGTCGTCCTTGGCGCCGATGTCGAGCAGGTCGACCACCAGCAGGTCGCCGGGCTCGGCGCCGTGCACGCCCACCGGACCCGACAGGTAGTGCACCGTCGTCAGGTCGATGTCGCGCACGTCGTCGGCGGAGTCGTTGTTCTTGATGAAGCCGCCGGTCCAGTCGTAGGTCTCGAGCACGAAGTCGTCGCCCGGCTTGACCCAGCAGGCCATCGGGATGTCGGGATGCCAGCGGTTGTGCACCTTCTCGTTGGTGGGCGCGGGCTGGCTGAGGTCGACCTTGATCAGGGTTTCGGGCATGAGTGCTCCTCGCTCGGTGAATAGGGGGATCAGACGGAGAGGTAGGCCTTGATGCGGTCCGCATCCGTGCCGGCGCGCGAGGTCTCGTGCACCAGCCGGCCGCCTTCGATGACGAAGAGGCGGTCCGCCACGTCCATCGCGAAGGACAGCACCTGCTCGCTGACCACGATCGTGATCTGCTTCATCTTGCGGATCTCGTTCAGCGCCTTGGCGATGTCCTTGATGATGGACGGCTGGATGCCCTCGGTGGGCTCGTCCAGCAGCAGCACCTTCGGCTCGGTGACCAGGGCCCGCGCGATGGCCAGCTGCTGCTGCTGGCCGCCGGACAGGTTGCCGCCCTTGCGCTTGCGCATGTCCCACAGCACGGGGAAGAGCGCGTAGATCTCCTCGGGCACGCGCTTGGACTTGGCGTTCTCCAGCCCGGTCTCGATGTTCTCCAGCACGGTCAGCGTGGGAAAGATCATCCGGCCCTGCGGCACGTAGGCGATGCCGCGGGCCACGCGCTGGTAGCTCTCCAGCCTGGTCACGTCGTTGCCGTCGACCTCGATGCGGCCGGCCTTGGCGGGCAGCATGCCGATCAGGCTCTTGAACAGCGTGGTCTTGCCCATGCCGTTGCGGCCCATGATGGCCACCGTCTCGTTGCGGTTGGCCTCGAAGCTGATGCCGTGCAGGGCCTGGCTCTGGCCGTAGGCGACGACGAGGTCGTTGACTTTCAGCATGTCGTCGCTCCTCAATGGCCAAGGTAGACGTCGATGACCTTGGGGTCGGCCTGCACCTTCTCCATCGGCCCTTCGGCGAGGATCTTTCCCTGGTGCATCACCGTCACCTTGTGGGCGATCTTCTTCACGAAGTCCATGTCGTGCTCGATGACGATCACGCTGCGGTTCTTGCAGATGCGCTGCAGCAGGTCGGCGGTGAGCTCGCGCTCGCGCGCGCTCATGCCGGCGATCGGCTCGTCGAGCATCAGCAGCTCGGGCTCCTGCATCAGCAGCATGCCGATCTCCAGCCACTGCTTCTGGCCGTGCGAGAGCAGGCCGGCCTCGGTATGCAGGCGGTCGGTCAGGCCGATCTCGGCGGCCACCGACTCGATGCGCGACCGCACCTCCGGACCGCAGCGGAAGGCCAGCGCGCCCAGCACCGAGCGCCCGCCGGGGAAGGACACCTCCAGGTTCTTCCACACGCTCAGGTTCTCGTAGATCGACGGCGTCTGGAACTTGCGGCCGATGCCCAGCCGCACCCGCTTGTGCTCGGCCATGCGGGTGAGCTCGGTGTTGCGGAACTTGATGCTGCCGCCGCTGGCCTTGGTGCGACCGCAGATCAGGTCCAGCAGCGTGGTCTTGCCGGCACCGTTGGGGCCGATGATCACGCGCAGCTCGTTCTTGTCGACGTACAGCGTCAGTTTGTCGATGGCCTTGAAGCCGTCGAAGGAGACCGTGAGGTCTTCCACTGCGAGCGCGAAGTCGGTGTTGCTCATGGGTGCCCCTCGGTCGTCGAGTACGCCGACCGATCCCCCGAGGGAATGCGGACCGGCTTGGAAGCGGCCCGGCGCTCGGCCCGCTTCGCTTCATTGATCACGTGCGTCTCCCTCAGGCGCGCTGGCCGCTGATGCCGGACGGCAGGTCGGCCGGCTGCGACGGCCGCGGCGGCGCGGGCGGCAGCGGGTAGCTGGCCTGGGCGGCGGCGATCTGCGCCCGGTTCTGCAGCCGGGCGGCCTGCTTGCGCTGCCACCAGGGCACGATCTTCTGGCTCCACACGCCGGCCAGCCCGTCGGGGAAGGCCATCGTCACGCCGATGAACAGCGCGGCCATGAGGAACAGCCACAGGTCAGGGAAGCTTTCGGAGAAGAAGGTCTTGCCGGCGTTGACCAGCAGCGTGCCGTACACCGCGCCGACCAGGCTCATGCGGCCGCCCACCGCGGCGTAGATCACCATCTCGATCGACGGCACGATGCCGACGAAGCTGGGCGACATGAAGCCCACCTGCAGCGTGAACATCGCCCCGCCGATGGCCGACAGCGCCGCCGCCAGGCAGAAGGTGAAGACCTTGAAGTTGGCCACGTCGTAGCCGGAGAAGCGCACCCGGTCCTCCTTGTCGCGCATCGCCAGCAGCAGCGTGCCCAGCTTGCTCTTCTGGATGACGATGCACAGGGCGATGCTGGCCAGCAGCAGCGCGCAGCAGACGAAGTAGAGGATGTAGCGGGCGCTGTCGGTGCGGATGTCCCAGCCCAGCAGCGTCTTCAGGTCGGTCATGCCGTTGACGCCGCCGGTGTAGCCCTGCTGGCCGATGATCAGCACGGTCAGGATCAGCGCCACCGCCTGCGTGATGATGGCGAAGTACACCCCGCCGACGCGCCGCTTGAACATGGCGAAGCTGATCAGCCAGGCCAGCGCCACCGGCACCGCGATGACGAGGATGAGCGACAGCGGCAGGCTCTTGAACGGCAGCCAGAAGGCGGGCAGCTCGGTGAGCTGGTTCCAGTCCATGAAGTCGGGGATGCCCGGCGTGGACTGGATCTTGGTGCTCTCCGGGTCGCTGGCCTCCAGCTTGAGGAACATCGCCATCGCGTAGCCGCCGAGGCCGAAGAACACGCCCTGGCCCAGGCTCAGCACCCCGCCGTAGCCCCACACCATCACCAGGCCGATGGCGACGAAGGCGTAGCTCAGGTACTTGCCCACCAGGTTGAGGCGGAAGATGTCCAGCGACAGCGGCAGCACCACCACCATCAGCACCCCCAGCAGCACCAGGTAGCCCAGGCCGGACCGCTTCATGAACTCGTGCAGGGCCTTCATCGATTCAACTCCGGTTGCTCAGCGACGGACCTTGGCGGCGAACAGCCCCTGCGGACGCATCATCAGGATCAGCACGATCAGGCTCAGCGTCAGCACCTTGGCCATGGAGCCGGTCATGAAGAACTCGCTGACCGACTGCGTCTGCGCGATGCCGAAGGCCGAGGCCACCGTGCCCAGCAGGCTGGCCGCGCCGCCGAAGGTGACGACCAGGAAGGCGTCGACGATGTAGAGCGAGCCGCTGGTCGGCCCGGTGGAGCCGATGGTGGTGAACGCCGCCCCGGCGACGCCGGCGATGCCGCAGCCGATGGCGAACGTCAGCCGGTCGGTGTTCTTGGTGTTGATGCCGGTGGCGTTGGCCATCGGCCGGTTGGCCACCGTGGCGCGCACCCGCAGGCCCCAGCGGCTCTTGTACAGCGCGACCAGCACGCCGGCCGTGACGACCGCGGTGAGCGCCAGCACGAACAGGCCGTTGATCGGGATGTCCAGTCCCTCCTGCGGCGCCCAGGAGCCCATCAGCCAGTCCGGCAGCGTGGGGCTGACCTCCTTCGGGCCGATGAAGGAACGGAAGCACTGCTGCAGCGCCAGCGACAGCCCCCAGGTGGCGAGCAGGGTGTCCAGCGGCCGCTTGTACAGGTGGCGGATGAGCGCCCACTCGGCCAGCCAGCCGCCGACGAAGGCGAAGCCGAAGGCGGCCACGATGGCCACCGGGAAGTACGCCTGCATGAAGCCCGGCGCGTACTTCTCGGTCAGCGTCGAGCCGAGGAAGATGGTGTAGGCGCCGATGGTCATGAACTCGCCGTGCGCCATGTTGATGACGCCCATCTGGCCGAAGATGATGGCCAGCCCCAGGCCCATCAGCAGCAGCACCGAGAACAGGCTGATGCCGGCGAAGCCCTGCATCAGCGCGATGTTCCACATCTCAGCAAGCGTCATGTGAGCCCCTCGTCCGGCGAGCGGGCCGGCCGATCCCCGAGGGGATGACGGGCCGGCCTGGGAGCGGGCCGGCGCTCGGCCCGCCCATTTCGTTCAACACGGGTGCCGTTCGCACCCACCGATCACTGGTAACCCTTGGGGAAGGGGTCCGGCTTGATCAGGTTGGGCGACTCGGCCACCACCTTGAAGGTGGCGTCGGGCATGCCCATGGCGATGCGCGACTTGCTCCACAGGTGGTGGTTCTCGTCGACCTTGACGTAGCCCTCGGGCGCGGTCTTCAGCTCGATGCCGGGCGAGGCCTTGACCACCGAGTCGACGTCGAAGCTGCCGGCCTTCTCCACCGCCGCCTTCCACAACCACGGGCCGAGGTAGCCGGCCTGGGTGACGTCGCCGATCACCGCCTTCGGGCCGTAGGCCTTCTTGAAGGCGTCGACGAACTTCTTGTTGTTCTCGTTGTCCAGCGTCTGGAAGTACTTCATCGAGCTGTAGAAGCCGGCGAAGTTCTCGCCGCCGACACCGGTCATCTCGTCCTCGGTCACCGACAGCGTGAGCAGGAACTGCTTGTCGCCGGTGATGCCAGCCGCCTTCAGCTGCTTGTAGAAGGCCACGTTGGAGCCGCCCACCACCGCCGCGAAGATGCAGTCGGGCTTGGCCACCTTGATCTTGTTGATCAGGGAGTTGAAGTTGGTGTGGCCCAGCGGGTAGTACTCCTCGCCGACCACCTTGCCCAGCTTGCCCACCGTCTCGATGTGCTTGCGGGCGATCTTCATCGAGGTGCGCGGCCAGATGTAGTCGCTGCCGACGAGGAAGAAGGTCTTGGCCTTCTTCTCCTTCGAACCCCAGTCCAGGCCGTAGAGGATCTGCTGCGTCGCCTCCTGGCCGGTGTAGATGACGTTCTTGCTCTGCTCCAGGCCTTCGTAGAAGGTGGGGTAGTACAGCAGCCCGTTCTCCTTCTCGAACACCGGCAGCACCGCCTTGCGCGAGGCGCTGGTCCAGCAGCCGAAGACGCAGGCCACCTTGTCGTTGACCAGCAGCTTCTTGCTCTTCTCCGCGAAGGTGGGCCAGTCGCTGGCGCCGTCCTCCTTGATGACCTTGATCTTGCGGCCGAGGATGCCGCCCATGGCGTTGATCTGGTCGATGGCCAGCTGCTCGGCCTGGATGGAGCCGGTCTCGCTGATCGCCATCGTGCCGGTGGCCGAGTGCAGCTGGCCCACGGTCACCTCGGTGTCGGTGATCGCCAGCTTGGTGGGGTTGACCTTGGCGGTGGGGAACTGCTGCGCCAGGGCCACGGCGGGCAGGCCGGCCAGCGGCAGTGCACCGGCGGCCTGCAGCAGGCGGCGGCGCTTCAGGTCGGGATTCTCGGCATGGGACATTCGGGGCTCCTTCTCCGTCGGACAGTGCGAAAGCGATGGGCCGCACTGTCGTGCCCGGGGGCGCCGGGCCGAATACGTCAATCGACGCATAGGCCGTCCGGTCCGGTTCTTGCGAACGTGCGCCGGACCTCCCATGACACACCGCATTCACCGCCCCCGCGGGCCGAGCGCCGGGCCGCTCCCGAGCCGGCCCGCATCCCCCCGGGGTCGACCGACGGAGCCGTCGGGCGAGGGCCTGACATGAGCGCGACGACATGAGCGCGACGCCCTCCCAGATCATCCGCATCCGCCGCGACTACAACGCCTGGGTCGCCAACGAGACGCTGGAGGACTACGCCCTGCGCTACACGCCGCGGGCGTTCCGCAAGTGGTCGGAGTGGCGGGTGGCCAACACCGCGCTCGGGGCGGTGTCCTTCCTGGCGCTGGAGGCGATCGGCGGCGCCATCGCGCTCAACCACGGCTTCGCCAACACGGTGTGGGCCATCCTGGTGGTGGGGCTGGTGATCTTCGCCACCGGCCTGCCCATCGGCTACTACGCCGCCAAGTACGGCGTGGACATGGACCTGCTCACCCGCGGCGCCGGCTTCGGCTACCTGGGCTCGACGCTGACCTCGCTCATCTACGCCAGCTTCACCTTCATCTTCTTCGCGCTCGAGGCGGCCATCATGGCGCTGGCCCTGGAGATGGCCTTCGGCTGGTCGCTGGTGTGGTGCTACATCGTCAGCTCGGTGGTCATCGTGCCGCTGGTGACGCACGGCATCACGCTGATCTCGCGCCTGCAGGGCTGGACGCAGCCGGTCTGGATCGTGCTGCTGCTGTGGCCCTTCGCCTGGCTGCTCATCGAGCAGCCCGAGCTGTACCGCGACTTCACCACCCTGGCCGGCCGCAGCACCGGCAGCGCCGGCTTCGAGCCGCTGGCCTTCGGCGCCGCCGCCACCGTCGCCTTCTCGCTGGTGGTGCAGGTGGGCGAGCAGGTCGACTTCCTGCGCTTCCTGCCCGAGAAGACCCACGCCAACCGCGGGCGGTGGTGGGCGGCGGTGCTGCTGGCCGGCCCCGGGTGGGTGGTGCCCGGCATGCTGAAGATGCTGGCCGGCGCCTTCCTCGCCTTCCTGGCGCTTCAGGTGGAGATCCCGGTGGAAAAGGCCATCGAGCCGACCCGCATGTACCTGGCCGGCTTCACCGCCGCCATCGGCGCACCGGGCCTGTCGCTGGCGGCCACCGTCATCTTCGTCATCGTCTCCCAGGTCAAGATCAACGTCACCAACGCCTACGCCGGCTCGCTGGCCTGGAGCAACTTCTTCGCGCGGCTGACGCACAGCCACCCCGGCCGCGTGGTGTGGGTGGTGTTCAACGTGCTCATCGCCGTGCTGCTGATGACGCTGGGCGTCTTCCATGCGCTGGAGCAGGTGCTGGGGCTGTACGCCAACGTCGCCATCGCCTGGGTCGGCGCGCTGGTGGCCGACCTGGTGATCAACAAGCCGCTGGGCCTGAGCCCGCGCGGCATCGAGTTCAAGCGCGCCTACCTCTACGACCTCAACCCGGTGGGCCTGGGCAGCATGCTGGTCGCCACGGTGCTGGGCATGGCGGCGTTCGGCGGGCTGCTCGGCCCGGTGGCGCAGGCCTTCGCGCCCTTCATCGCGCTGGTCACCGCGCTGCTGGTCTCGCCGCTGCTGGCCTGGGCGACGCGCGGCCGCTTCTACCTGGCGCGCACGCCGGACCAGCCCGGCCGGCCCGGCGAACTCGTCACCTGCGCGGTGTGCGAGAACCGCTTCGAGGCCGAGGACATGGCGTCCTGCCCGGCCTACCGGGCGCCGATCTGCTCGCTGTGCTGCACGCTGGAGTCGCGCTGCGACGACCGCTGCAAGACCCGATCGCGCGCGGCCGAGCAGGTGCTCGACTTCACCAGCCTGCTGCTGCCCGCGCGCCTGGCCGAGCGCATCAACCTGCGCGTGGCGCACTACAGCGTGGTGCTGCTGTCGATGTGCGGCCTGCTGGCCACCGTGCTCGGCCTGGTCTATGCCCAGGAACGGCTGGTGCTGCCGGCCGACGCGCTCGGCGAGGTCTTCGTCAAGATCTTCGCGCTGATGGCGCTGGTGGCCGCGGTGGGCGCCTGGTGGGTGGTGCTGGCGGCCGAGAACCGGCGCCTGTCGCACGAGGAATCGCAGCGCCACAACGCGCTGCTGCAGCAGGAGATCGACGCCCACCGCCGGACCGACGCCGAACTGCAGCGCGCCAAGGAAGCCGCCGAACGCGCGAGCAACGCCAAGACCCGCTACGTCGCCGGCATGACGCACGAGCTGCGCACGCCGCTGAACAGCATCCTCGGCTACGCCCACGTGGCGCTGAAGACGGCGCCGCCGGTCGGCCGGGTGCGCGACGCGCTGACCACCATCCACCGCTCGGCCGAGCACATGCACGCGCTGGTCGACGGCACGCTCGACCTGGCGCGCATCGAGGCCGGCCGCCTGCGGCTGGACACCGGCCCCCTGCCGCTGCCGGCCTTCCTCGACGAGGTGGTGCGCATGGTGCGGCCGCAGGCCGAGGCCAAGGGCCTGGCATTCAGCCTGGCCACCAGCGGCCGGCTGCCGCCGTGGGTGAAGGCCGACGCCAAGCGGCTGCGCCAGATCCTCATCAACCTGCTCGGCAACGCGGTGCGCTTCACCGACCAGGGCCAGGTCACCCTGCGGGTGGACTGCCGGCGCGAGGTGGTGCGCTTCGACGTCGAGGACTCCGGCAGCGGCATCGCGCCGGAGGACCAGGAGCGCATCTTCCTGCCCTTCGAGCGCGGCAGCGCCGGCCGCCGCGCCACCGAGCCCGGCACCGGCCTGGGCCTGACCATCACTCACCTGCTGACCGACCTGATGGGCGGCGAGCTGACGTTGCGCAGCGTGCCCGGCCAGGGCAGCACCTTTTCGGTCCGCCTCTACCTGCGCGAGCTGCATGGCGACGCGGTGCCGCCGCTGCAGGACGTGGCCACGCTGCGGCCGGTCACCGGTTACCGCGGCCGGCGGCGCCGGCTGCTGGTGGTCGACGACCAGCCGCTGCAGCGGCAGCTGCTGGCCGCGCTGCTGATGCCGCTGGGCTTCGACATCGAGGAAGCGGCCAGCGGCACCGAGGCGGTGGCCAACGTGCGCCAGCGTGCGCCCGACGCGGTGCTGCTCGACCTGACGATGGACGACATCGACGGCTGGGCCACCGCGCGCGCCATCCGCGCCCTCGGCCACGGCACGCTGCCCATCGTCATCGTCAGCGCCAACGTGTTCGAGAACCGCGCCGAGGCGGTGGCCGACGCCGCCTGCCAGGCCTTCGTGCCCAAGCCGGTGGTCGAGTCGGAGCTGCTGGCCGCGCTGGGCAGCGCGCTCAGCCTGCAGTGGGTGCACGAGGCCCCGCCGGTGATGGGCGCGCTGGCGTCCACCCTGGCCTCCGCACCCTCGTCGGCCAGCGCGCCCCCCTGCCGGCGCACCTGCGCCCGGCGCTGCGTCAGCTGGCGCGCCTGGGCCATGCGCAGGGCCTGCGCCGCCAGCTGGCCGAGATCGCCGAACACCACCCCGCGCTGACCGCCGAGTGCCGCCAGCTCGAACGGCTGGTCGAGCGCTTCGACTTCACCGGCCTCATCGACCGGCTCAAGGAGCCGGCGGACGCCTGACCCTGCGGGCACGCCCGCCTGCACGCCGCCTGGAAACCCGCCCCATGCTTGCCGAACCCGAAGCCCGCACCGACCCCGCGAACACCACCCCCGCGCCGGGCAGCGCCGGCGTGGTGCTGGTCGTCGACGACGCCCCCGACACCCTGCGCCTGCTGTGCGACGCCCTGGCCGACGACGGCTACACCGTGCTGGTGGCCGGCGACGGCCACGACGCGCTCGACCGGCTGGAGCTCGCGGTGCCCGACGCCATCCTGCTCGACGCGGTGATGCCCGGGCTGTCCGGCTTCGAGGTCTGCCGGCGGCTCAAGGCGCAGCCGAGCTGGGCCCATGTGCCGGTGATCTTCATGACCGGCCTGTCCGAGACCGAGAACATCGTGGACGGTTTCGACGCCGGCGGCGTCGACTACGTGGTCAAGCCGATCAAGGTGCCCGAGGTGCTGGCCCGGCTGGCCACCCATGTGCGCAACGCCAAGGCCACCCGCCTGGCGCGCGAGGCGGTGGACGTCGGCGGCCTGGGCGTGGTGATGCTCGACGCCCGCGGCCGCATCGCCTGGCATTCGCCGCGGGCGCAGGGCTGGCTGCAGGACGCCTTCGGCGAGCCGGGAGCCGGCGCCGCCTGGCTGTCCGCCGCGCAGGGCGACGCGCCGCTGCGCCAGCCGCGGCCCGACGGCAGCCAGCTCGTCGCCCGCCAGCTCGGCGCCGCCGGCCTGGGCGAATCGATGTGGCTGCTGCACACCGAAGCGGCCGGCAGCGCGCAGGACAACCGGCTGGCCACCGCCGCCCTCACCCCACGCGAAACCGAAGTGCTGTCCTGGCTGGCCAAGGGCAAGACCAACCGCGACATCGGCGACATCCTCGGCATGAGCCCGCGCACGGTGAACAAGCACCTGGAGCACATCTTCGAGAAGCTCGGAGTGGAGACGCGGGCGGCGGCGGCGGCGCTGGCGAGCCGGACGCTGGGGTGAACCGGTGAACGTCGATGCCGGAGGGTCGAGGCGGACCGCCGGCTAGACTTCGCCGCCGCAGGGAGCCCGGCGTGGAACCCCAGGCCTCAACGGGAGGCCGCGGCCCACCTCACCATGACCTTCCACTGCGACATCGGCCACGCCAGCCACGCCGGCCGGCGCGCCCGCAACGAGGACTTCGCCGGCGCGCTGCGCGCGGAACCGCACGAGGCCGCGCGCGGGCTGATCGCCGCCATCGCCGACGGCGTCTCGGCCGGCGGGCAGGGCCGGCTGGCGGCGCAGACGACCGTGATGGCGCTGCTGCAGGACTTCTTCGCCGCGCCCGCGACCTGGGAGACCACCGTCGTCCTCGACCGGCTGATCGGCGCGCAGAACCGCTGGCTGGCGGGCCTCAACGCCCAGCGCGGCCAGGCCGACGGCGCCACGGCGATGACCACCCTCACCGCGCTGGCGCTGCAGGGGCACGGCTTCACCGTGGCGCATGTGGGCGACACCCGCTGCTGGCGGCTGCACGGCGACGGGCTGCAGCCGCTGACGCAGGACCATGCGCTGTCGCACCCCGACCTGCGCAACGGCCTGAGCCGCGCCATCGGCCTGGAGGACGCGGTGCGGGTGGACTACCTGCAGGGCGAGCTGGCGGTGGGCGACCTCTTCGTGCTGACCACCGACGGTGTGCACCGCACGCTGCCGCCGGCGCGCATCGCCGCGCTGGCCGCCGACCCGACGGGCGATGCGCAGCGGGCCAGCCAAGCGCTGGTCGACGCGGCGCTGGCCGCCGGCAGCCACGACAACTGCAGCGCGCTGGTCATCCGCGTGCTCGGACTCGACACCGCCCGGCTCGACGACGTGGTGCAGCGGCTGCGCCACCTGAGCGCGCCGCCGCGGCTGAAGGTGGGCGCGGTGATCGACGGGCTGACCATCACCGCGCTGGTGGCCGACAACGGCGTGCACCGCCTGTACCAGGCGCGCGACGGCGACGGCCGGCTGGTGGCGCTGAAGACGCTGCACGAGGCCCGGGCCCACGACCCCGAGGAGCGCGCCATGCTGGCCCACGAGGCCTGGCTGGGCGCCAGGGTGACCGAACACGACGGCCGCGGCCTGGTGCGGGTGGTCGAGCCGCAGGGGGCCACCGCGCTGTACACCCTGTTCGACTGGCACGGCGGCCAGACGCTGGCGCAGTGGCTGGCGCAGGGCCGCCGCTTCAGCGTGGCCGAGGCGGTGGACGGCGCGCTGCAGGTGGCGCGCACGCTGGGCCGGCTGCACCGCCAGGGCGTGATCCACCGCGACGTCAAGCCGGAGAACCTGCACCTCGGCGACGACGGCGGCTGGCGGCTGCTCGACCTGGGCGCGGCGCTGTCCGGCCAGGAGCCCGCGGCGCAGCGCGAGCTGCACGCCGGCACGCCCAGCTACATGAACCCCGAGCAGTGGGACGACGGTGGCCGCGCCGATGCCGGCAGCGACCTCTACGCGCTGGGCGTCACGCTGTACCGCTGGCTCACCGGACGGCTGCCCTACGGCGAGGTCGAACCCTGGCAGACCGGCCGCTACCGGCGCGACCCGGTACCGCCGTCCCGGCTGCGGCCCGACGTGCCGATCTGGCTCGACCACCTGGTGCTGAAGGCGGTGGCCCGCGACGCGCGGCTGCGTTTCGAGACCGCCGAGGAACTGGCCCTGGCCCTCGAACGCGGCGCCTCGCGCCGCCTGCCGCCGCCGCCGGCCACCCCGCTGATCCGCCGCGACCCCGCGCTGCTGTGGCAGCTCGCGCTGGCGGTGTCGCTGCTGTTCAACGCGCTGCTGATCGTGTGGCTGCTGTTCCTGCCGCGCTGACCGGACGGCTGCCCGGCGCCGCGCCGCGCGCGCGACCCCCCTTCTCCGCCCAGGTCCGCGTCCACCGGATCTGCACCCGGCGCAGCATCACCAGCATGACCACCGCCAGCACCGCGAAGGCGACGAAGCCCCAGAGGTAGGTGCCGGTGTGCTGCTGCGACAGGCCCATGGCGTTGGGCAGGAAGCCGCCGCCGAGCGCCCCGACCTCGCCGATCATCGAGCCGGCCACCGCGGTGGTCAGCGGCCAGCGCAGCGGCACCAGCTGGAACAGCGCGCCGTTGCCGGCGCCCAGCGCCGCGAAGCACAGCATGAACAGCAGCGTGGTCAGCGCCAGCGAGCCGCCGGCGAAGCCGCACAGCACCAGCGTCACCGCCACCAGCACCAGCACGCCCGACAGGGTGGTGATGCCGCCCAGCCGGTCGGACACCCAGCCGCCCAGCACCCGCACGCCCGAGCCCATCAGCGTGGCCAGCATGGTGAGCTGGCCGGCCTCCACCTTGGTCACCTTGAACTGGTCGTGGTAGTAGGTCGGCAGGAAGCTGGCCAGGCCGATGAAGCCGCCGAAGGTGACGACGTAGATCAGGCTGAAGGCCCAGCCGTCCTTTTCGAACAGGCAGGCGATGTGCTCGCGGAAGGTCTGGGGCTCGCGGTCGGGCGGCTCCTTGGCGGCGAACCACATCACCGCCAGCGGCAGCAGCATGGTCAGCGCCGCCAGGCCGTAGACGTTCTGCCAGCCGAACTTCATCGCCAGCGGCGGCGCGAACAGCACCGCCAGCACGGTGCCCGAATTGCCCGCGCCGGCGATGCCCATCGCCAGCCCCTTGTACTTGGGCGGGAACCAGCCGCTGCCCAGGCTCAGCGCGACGCCGAAGCTGGCCCCGGCGATGCCCAGCAGCACGCCCATGGCCAGCACGCTGTCGTAGCTGTCGACGAAGACGTAGCCGAAGACCAGCGCCGCGACGATCAGGCCCATCTCCACCATCGCCGCGTTCTTGCGGCCGATGTACTGCGCCAGCACGCCGAGCGGGAAGCGCATCAGCGCGCCGGCGAGGATGGGCACCGAGACCATGAAGCCCTTCTGCGCCGGCGACAGGTTGAACGCCTCGCCGATGAACGGGCCCATGGCGCCGTTGAGCACCCAGATGGCGAAGCAGAAGTCGAAATAGAGGAAGGACGCGAACAGCGTCGGCCCGTGGCCGGAGCGCAGGAAGTCGGAGAAGCGGGTGGTCATGGCGCGGGGTGGGGTGCAAGGCGGTGCAGGGTCGCCCGCCGAGGTCGGCAGGGCGCTGACCCGACAGGGCGGACGGTGTGCCAGGCGCCGGACCGACGCGGTCGTCGGCCTGCCGGACCGGGCCACCGCGGCTGCTCGAAGCGGGTGGCGGGCACATCGTCGTGCGGTCGGCCGGGGGCGCCAGGTCGGGCACGGCGCTGGGCCCGACGTGGATGCGCCAGGGGCTGCAGCATCCGTGCCATCGGCGGCTGCAGGCGGCGGCCGAGGGCGTGCACTATGCTCGGCGCCCTCCGCCCGCCCGAGCCCATCCCGCCCGAGAAAGACCGCCGCATGGTCGCCGTCCTGCTGGCCGCCCCGTCCGCCGCCCCCGACCTGCCGCCGCTGGCCGACGACCTGACCGCGGCCGGCCTGCGGCTGGCCGGTCGCACCACTTGCGACAACCTGGTGCGCGAGGCGGTGCGGCTGGCACCAAACCTGGTCGTCTGCTGGGAGCCGAGGCCGGGCCCGGCGTTCTTCCGCGCCCTGGCCCTGCTGCAGGACACGGCGCCGCTGCCGGTGCTGGTGTTCACCGACGCGCTGCAGGCCGAGGCGGCGCAGCAGGCGATGGACAGCGGCTGCCACGGCTGGGTGGTGCAGGGCTATGCGGCGGCCCGGCTGCGGCCGCTGGTCCAACTGGCGCAGGCGCGCTTCGACCACGAGCGCCGGCTGCGCGACGCCCTGCAGCAGATGACCGAGCGCTACGAGGAGCGCAAGCGCCTGTCCCGCGCCACCGGGGTGCTGATGAAGGCGCGCGGCCTGTCGGAGGACGAGGCCTTCGCGCTGCTGCGCCGGTCGGCGATGAACGCCCGCCACTCGGTGGCGCAGGTGGCGCAGCAGGTGATCGACACCGCGCACGACGCGCAGGCCGTCAACCGCGCCGGCCAGCTGCGCATGCTGTCGCAGCGGCTGCTGAAACTGCAGGCGCTGGCGCGCACCGGCACCGAGGCACCCGCGGCCCGCGCGCTGCTGCAGCAGAGCCTGCAGCGCGCCGATCAGCAGGTGGCCCAGCTGCAGAAGACGCTGTCCGCCGCGACCTTCGGCGACCTGCTGCAGGCGGTGGCCGATGCGCTCTCGGCACTGCGGTCCGCGCTGCAACCGGAGCCGACGGCCGGGGCGCAGGCGGACGGCGCCGACCTGCTGGCGGCCGACGCCGTGGGCGAGCGGCTGTTGGAGGAGGCCGAGCGCCTCACCGCCGCGCTGCAGGCGGCCGGTCCGGCGGCGCCGCTGCGGGTGGTCAACCTGAGCGGGCGCCAGCGCATGCTGTCCCAGCGCCTGGCCAAGCAGGCGCTGCAGGCGCTGCTGCTGAAGGGCGACGCCGCGCGCCAGGCGGCCGAGGCGGCGGACGCGACGGTGCAGCAGTTCGTCGCCGCGCTGGCCGAGCTGCACGCGGCACCGCTGTCGAGCGACGAGATCCGCGCCTCGTTGACCGCGCTCGACAGCGAATGGGAGCGGCTGCTGCAGGGCGTGCGCGCGGTGGACACGCCGGGCGGCCGGCTGCAGCTGGCGCAGGCCAGCGAATCGCTGCTCGACGCGCTGGAACGGCTCACCGCCGACTACGAGCGCAGCCTGTCGGTGCTGATGGGCTGACGACCGTCCCAGGGCATGGCCGTTGCCGGATGGCCGATGCCCGGCGCCGTTTCGCGCCGCGAGGAGACAGCCATGCAACAGCAGAACCCCCAGGGCGGCGGCGTCCGCGACGACGATCGTGCCACCGCCAAGGGCCCGAAGGACGACGCGCCGGTCGGCGGCGGTGCCAAGGGCCCGGCCAGCGGCAAGGCCGGCCAGGGCCAAGCCGACCACGCCGGCAGCGGCAACAGCCTGGGCGACGGCCGCACCGCCGGCGGCGCCGACCGCGAGGCGGAGCGCGACCGGCTGACCGGCGGCAAGGGCTGAGGCCGCCCCGGTTCAGGCCGGCGGTTCGGCCCCCCGCGGCCGGCCGGCGGCGATGAGCTTCAACGCCCGGCCGGCGGCGGCGGTGCGCGTCTCCACGCCCAGCTTCGCGAAGACGTGCTCCAGGTGCTTGTGCACCGTGCGCGGCGACAGCGACAGGATGTCCCCGATGTCGCGGTTGGTCTTGCCCTGCACCACCCAGTGCAGCACCTCGGCCTCGCGCGCCGTCAGCCCGAAGCCCTGCGCCAGCAGTTCCAGCGTGGCCTGGTCCGACTGTTCCTGCAGCACCAGCAGCCACTCGTCCTCGCCGGTGGCGGCCTGCAGGATGCAGGCGAGGCGCTGGCCCTGGCGCGCCAGCGTCAGCGGCTGCGACTCCTGGCCGGTGGCCACGCGCACCGTCTGCGCCTGCAGCCAGTCGCGCAGGTCCTCGCCCAGCACCGGCTGCATGCTGCGCGCGCCGTCGGCCTGCAGCGGCTGGGGCGTGGCCAGCGCCCAGCCGCGCAGCAGGTCGCGCGCCAGCGGCGTCTGCCAGACGATGCGGCCGTCGGCCGAGCGCACCGCCAGCGTCGCATGGCCGAAGGCGTCGAGCGCCTGCCGGGCCTGCCGTCGCTCGCGCGCCGCCTGCAGGTGGGCGGCGATGCGGGCGATGACCTCGCGGGCGCGGATCGGCTTGGTCACGTAGTCGATGCCGCCGGCGTCGAAGGCCGCCACCACATGGTCGGTCTCGGTGAGGCCGGTCATGAAGACGATGGGGATGGTGGCGGTGGCCGGCTCGGCCTTGAGCCGGCGCGCCACCTCGAAGCCGTCCAGCCCGGGCATGACGGCGTCGAGCAGGATCAGGTCCGGCCGCGCCTGCGCCGCCCGCTGCAGCGCCTGTTCGCCGTCGGTAGCCACCAGCACGGTGTAGCCCGACTCGTCCAGCGCGTCGTGCAGCACCGACAGGTTGTCGGGCACGTCGTCGACGATGAGCACCACGTCGCCGCCGCTCAGCTCCACGCGTGTCGTCGGACGACCCGCCGTGCCGGGCACTGCGGGATTCGCGGTTGGGGGGCGGCCCGGCGCGCTCATGCCGGTGCCCTCGCCAGCGCGTCGCGCAGCTCGCGGCCCAGCGCGTCGAGCTTGAAGCCGCGGGCCAGCGGCCGCAGCCGGGCGACGAAGGCGGCGCTGGCGGTGTGGGCGGCTTCGATCTCGTCCAGCTTGGCCAGCACGCCGCGCAGGTAACCCAGGTCGACGAAGGCCTGCAGCGCGCGCAGTTCGGCGGCGGGCGGCAGCACCAGCGCGGCGGCGGGCGGCGCGGCCGGCGCGGTCGTCGACGCCTCGACCCACGTCAGGCCGAGGCGCCTTGCCAGCCAGTCGAGCAGCTCGTCGCGGCGCACCGGCTTGACCAGGAAGTCCTCCGGCCGGACCGCCGGCTTCAGCCCCACCTCGTGGTCCAGGCCCTTGTCGAAGGCGTTGGCGCTGACGATGGCCAGCGGCAGGCCGTCCAGCCCGCGCTCGTGCATGGCGCGCAGGGTGGCCCAGCCGTCGAGGCCGGGCATGGCCAGGTCCATCAGCACCGCGTCGGGCCGGGGCCCGTCGGCCAGCAGCGCCAGCGCGGCGTCCCCGGAGGCCGCCTGCGCCACCTCGAAGCCCAGCGGCTCGAGCCAGCGGCGGGCCAGGTCGCGGTCGACCTCCTCGTTGTCGACCACCAGCACCCGCCGGCGCGGACCGGTGTAGCCGACGCGCGGCGGCCGGGCGCTCAGCGCCGGCGGCAGCGGCCCGTGCAGCGCCGGCAGGAACAGGCGGATGGAGAAGCAGGTGCCACGGCCGGGCTCGGAGCGCACGCTCATCTCGCCGCCCATCAGGTCGGTCAGCATCTTGGCGATGGTCAGGCCCAGGCCGGTGCCGCCGGCGCTGGCCGCGCCCGAGCTGCCGCTGCCGCGGGCGAAGGGCTCGAAGATGCGGTCCAGCTCGTCGGGCGCGATGCCGGGGCCGGTGTCCTCGATGTCGAAGCGGGCCATCTCGCGGGCGTGCGAGACACGGAACACCACCCGCCCCTCGCGGGTGAACTTCACCGCGTTGCCCAGCACGTTGATGAGGATCTGCCGCCAGCGGCGCTCGTCGGCGCGCACGGCGGCCGGCAGCTCGCCCTCGGTCTCGTGCACGAAGGCGATGCCCTTCTCGGCGGCCTGCAGCTCGAACAGCCGGGCGATCTGCTGCACCGCGTCGGCGAAGCGCATCGGCCGCGGGTCCAGCGTCAGCTTGCCGCCTTCGATGCGGGCGATGTCCAGCGTGCCCTCGATCAGCGACAGCAGGTGGTCGCCGCCGCGGCGGATGACGTGCACCGCCTGGCGCCGGTGCTCGGGCACGTCCTCGTCCTCGGCGAGCAATTGCGCATAACCGAGGATGCTGTTCAGCGGCGTGCGCAGCTCGTGGCTGATGGTGGTGATGTAGCGGGTCTTCGCCTGGTTGGCGTGGTCGGCCTGCTCGCGCGCGGCCTCGGCGGCCTGCCGCGCGTGCTGCAGCTGCAGGTCGGTGCGGCGGTGCGATTCGATCTCGCGCATCAGCGCCTGCGTCTGGCGGTTCGATTCCTCCTGGGCGACGGCGCGGGTCTTCTGCGTCAGCACCAGCCACCACACCACCACGCCCGCCAGCAGCAGCACGGCGGCGAAGACCTTGAGGTGGCCCAGCCACAGCTCGCGCGCACGGTCGGCCGACGACGCGGCCAGCAGCCCCAGCTCGTGCTGGTAGACGGCCCAGAAGGCCAGCGCCAGCAGCGGCACCACCACGCCCATCACCAGCAGGTAATGCGACAGGCCGGAGGCCAGGTAGGGCTGCACCGAACGCGGCAGCAGCCGCGTGAGCAGGCCCTGCCACTGCGTGGCCAGCCGGCCGTGCGGCTTGCACAGGTCGCCGCAGCGGGCGTCGAGCGAGCAGCACAGCGAGCAGATCGGCCCCTGGTAGGCCGGGCAGCGGGCCATGTCCTCGCCCTCGTAGGGCCGCTCGCAGATGACGCAGGTGGCGCCGTCGCCGGCCACCCTCGGCTTGCGCGCCAGGTAGTAGCGCCCGCCGGTGGCCCAGGCGATCAGCGGTGCGCTGGCGAACGCGGTGACCATGGCGATGACCGCGGAGTACGCCTGCGCCAGCGGGCCGAACGCCCCGAGGTGGGCCGCGATCGACAGCGCCGAGGCGATGCCCATGGCGCCCACGCCCACCGGGTTGATGTCGTGCAGGTGCGCACGCTTGAACTCGATGCCCGGCGGCGACAGGCCGAGCGGCTTGTTGACCACCAGGTCGGCCACCACCGCGCCGATCCAGGCGATGGCGATGTTGCCGTACAGGCCCAGCACCCGGCTCATGCCCTGGAACAGGTCCAGCTCCATCAGCATCAGGGCGATGGCGGTGTTGAACACCACCCAGACGACGCGGCCGGGGTGGCTGTGCGTCAGCCGCGCGAAGAAGTTGCTCCAGGCCAGCGAGCCGGCGTAGGCGTTGGTGACGTTGATCTTCAGCTGCGAGACGACGACGAACAGCGCGGTGATGGCGATGGCCCAGCCCAGCCGCTCGGGGAAGACGACGCCCCAGGCGGCGAGGTACATCTGGTTGGGGTCGACCGCCCGCTCGGGCGTCACCGACAGGCTGAGCGCCAGCCACGCGAGCACCGCGCCGCCGAGCATCTTGAGCACGCCGGGGATGACCCAGCCCGGCCCCCCGATCAGCAGCGCGGCCCACCAGCGCTTGCGGTTGGCGGGCGTCTTCTCCGGCATGAAGCGCAGGTAGTCGGCCTGCTCGCCCATCTGCGTCACCAGCGCGATGCCCACCGTGACCGCGGTGCCGAAGCCGAGCAGGGTGAAGGCGGGTGCCGCGCCCGGCGGCGCGTGCTCGCCGGCGTAGCCGGCGACCCGGCTCAGCAGCTGCGGGTCGTGCCAGAAGACCCAAGCGTAGGGCACCACCAGCAGCAGCAGCCACAGCGGCTGCGTCCACACCTGCAGCCGGCTGATGGCCGTCACGCCGTGGGTGACCAGCGGGATGACGACCACGGCGCAGATGAGGTAGCCCCAGGCCGGCGGGATGTCGAAGGCCAGGTCGAGGGCGTAGGCCATGATGGCCGCCTCGAGCGCGAAGAAGATGAAGGTGAAGCTGGCGTAGATCAGCGAGGTGATGGTCGAGCCGAGGTAGCCGAAGCCGGCGCCGCGGGTGAGCAGGTCCATGTCCACGCCGTAGGTGGCGGCGTAGTAGCTGATCGGCAGGCCGATGGCGAAGATCAGCAGGCCGGTGGCCAGGATGGCCCAGAAGGCGTTGACCGCCCCGTGGTCCAGCAGCAGGGCCGCGCCCACCGCCTCCAGCACCAGGAAGGACGAGGCGCCAAACGCGGTGTTGGCCACCCGCAGCGCCGACCACTTGCGGAACGACCGCGGGGTGAAGCGCAGCGCGTAGTCCTCCAGCGTCTCGCTGGCCACCCAGCCGTTGTAGTCGCGGCGCACCTTCATCACCCGCTGCACCGCCTCGCCGGCCGGGGCGGTGGGCGCGGTGCGCGGCGCGCCGCCGGGTTCGGCGACCGGCGCCACGGCGGCGCGACGGGAACAGTCCTCAGGGCACATGGCAACGACGAAGGCAAGAAACGGCGCGGCGCCGCGGGCACGGCCGCTGCCCGGGACAATCCCAGCATGACCGCCAACGACCCCGACGCACGCTGGCTGCTGGCCGACCTGGGCGGCACCAACGTGCGCTTCGCCCTGGCCGACCCGCGCGCGGCCCGGCCGCTGCACGACCACAGTGTGCACCGCTACAAGGTGCGCGACTTCGCCCGCTTCTCGGACGCGGCGCGCCGCTACGCCGAGGACGTCGGCCGGCCGCTGCCGGCGCAGGCGGTGGTCGCCGCCGCCGGCCCGGTGGATGCGGACGGCGTGCGCATGACCAACCACCCGTGGCAGCTCGACCGGGCGGGCCTGGCCGCCGCGCTCGGCCTGCGCCGGCTGCGGCTGGTCAACGACTTCGTGGCGCTGGCCGCCTGCGTGCCGCTGCTGGCGGACGACGAGGTCGACCTCCTGCCCGGCCCGGCCCAGCCGTCGCCGCCGGTGCCCGGCATGCCGCGGGTGGCGGTGGTCATCGGCCCCGGCACCGGCCTGGGCATGGCCGGGTTGGTCATCGACGGCCACGGCCGCACCACCGTGCTGCCCACCGAGGCGGGCCACGCCGGCATCGCGCCGGCCGACGCGGTGGAGGACGACCTGCTGCAGCGGCTGCGAGCCCGCTTCGGTGGCCGCGTCTCACGCGAGCGGCTGATCAGCGGGCCGGGGCTGCAACTGCTGCATGCGGTGCTGCACGGCATGAAACACGACGAGATCGAGGCCGCCTCGGCGCCCGCCCCCGAAGCCATCGTGCAGGCCGCCGACGCGGGCGACGCCGCGGCCGGACGGACGCTGGACCGCTTCTGCGGCCTGCTCGCCGACGCCTGCGGCGACATGGTGCTGGCCCTCGGCGCCTGGGACGGCGTGTGGCTGGCGGGCAGCCTGCCGCTGTCGCTGCGGTCGCGGCTGGACGCGCCGGCCTTCCGCCAGCGCTTCGAGGCCAAGGGCCGCTTCGCCGAGGTGATGCGCCGGGTGCCGCTGCGGCAGATCCTGCACCCGCTGCCGGGGCTGCTGGGCGCCGCGGCGCTGGCGCAGCAGGCGGCCGCCGACGACCCGGCGTGACCCAGGACCGGCCGGCGGTGTTGGCTAGCGGCCCTCGGCCGGCACCGGAAAGCGCCAGGTCTGGCCGCGCGGCAGCACCCGCACCTTGTCGCGCAGGCCGGCCTTCGACGCGGCGGCCACGAAGTCCGACAGCGGCGACTTGAAGACCTCGTAGTCGTCGTAGTGGATGGGCAGCACCTCGCGCGGGTCGAGCAGCTGCATGGCTCGCACGCCCTGTTCGGCGTCCATCGTCACCAGCACGCCGAGCACGCGGGTGCCGCCCAAGTGCAGCAGCGCGACGTCGAGGCCGGGGAAGCGGCGCGGGATCTCGCGCAGGTCGTCGTGCACCAGCGTGTCGCCGCTGACGTAGAGCCGCAGTCGCGGCCGGCCCTGCGCGTCCAGCGGCTCGATCAGGCTGCCCATCACCTCGGGCAGCGCCCGGTTCATCACCGGCGGGCCGTGGCGGCCGGGCAGCGCGGTGATGCGCCAGCGCTGGTCGCCGCGGCGCAACTCCACCGACTGCCAGGTGGCCAGGCCGACGACGTGGCGGAAGCCGAGCTTGTCCAGGTGCTTGACCGCGCCCTGCGTGGTGACGATGGGCAGGTCCTTGTCCAGCCGGCGCTGCACCCGCTGGTCGAAGTGGTCGCCGTGGAAGTGCGACAGCAGCACCACGTCCAGCGGCGGCAGCTTCTCGAAGGGGACGGCGGGGTCGGTCAGCCGCCTGGACTTCAGCCCGTAGCCCAGGTGCACGTGCTCGCCCTTGTGCAGGAAGTTCGGGTCGGTGAGCAGGGTCAGGCCGGCATGGCGCAGGAGGACGGTGGCGGTGCCGATGAACTGCAGGCTGGCGTGGCCGTCGTCGGCGCTGGCGCCGTCGCGCGGGACGAGGCTCAGCACCTTGGACGGCGGGGCGTCGGCGGCGGGCGCCTGGGCCAGCGCCGGCACGGTGCAGCCCAGCATCAGGACGAGGAGCAGGCGCCGGCACGACGCGGGTGGGGTGGGCAGGGGCATGGCGACACGCTCGGGTCGTCCGCCGCGGCAAGGCCCGTTCCTCCCGGGAGCGGCCGTGGCATGTCTCTTGCGCCCCGGCGCGCCGCCCGCGACACTGCGCGCCGGCCGCATCGCCCCCCCATCCCAATGGACCTCACCCCGCGCGAGAAAGACAAGCTGCTGATCTTCACCGCCGCCCTGCTGGCCGAACGCCGCCGGGCCCGCGGCCTGAAGCTCAACCATCCCGAAGCGGTGGCGCTGATCACCGCCGCCATCATGGAAGGCGCGCGCGACGGCACGCCGGTGGCGCAGCTGATGAGCGACGGCAAGACCGTGCTGACCCGCGACGACGTGATGGAGGGCGTGGCCGAGCTCATCCCCGAGATCCAGGTCGAGGCCACCTTTCCCGACGGCACCAAGCTGGTGACGGTGCACCAACCTATTGCATGAACACCAGCATGACCGCCATGAAGCGCCTCCTGTCCCTGCTGGCCGGCGCGGCCACCCCTCTCGTCGCCACCGCCCACGACGGGCATGGTCTGGCCGACGCCGCCCACTGGCATGCCACCGACGTGCTCGGCTTCGTGCTCGTCGGCGGTGCGCTGGCCTGGGCCGTGTGGCGGGGTCGCCAGTGATGGTGCCCGGCGAACTGCTGGCCGAGCCCGGCGACCTCGACCTCAACCCCGGCCGCCGCACGCTGACGCTGGTGGTGGAGAACACCGCCGACCGGCCGATCCAGGTCGGCTCGCACTACCACTTCGCCGAAACCAACGGCGCCCTGCACTTCGACCGGGGGGCGGCGCATGGCATGCGGCTGAACATCCCCAGCGGCACCGCGGTGCGCTTCGAGCCCGGCCAGCAGCGCACGGTGGAGCTGGTCGACTACGCCGGCGCCCGCCGCGTCTTCGGCTTCCGCGGCCTCGTGCAGGGAGACCTCTGAGATGGCCACCATCGGACGGCGGGCCTATGCCGAGATGTACGGCCCCACCACCGGCGACCGGCTGCGGCTGGCCGACACTGGGCTGGTGATCGAGATCGAGCGCGACTTCACGCTGGCCGCCGGCGGCTACGGCGAGGAGGTCAAGTTCGGCGGCGGCAAGACCATCCGCGACGGCATGGGCCAGGGCCAGGTGCCCAACGGCCCGGGCGACCACGAGGCGGTGGACTGCGTGATCACCAACGCCGTCATCGTCGACCACTGGGGCATCGTCAAGGCGGACATCGGCCTGCGCGGCCAGCGCATCGCGAAGATCGGCAAGGCCGGCAACCCGGACGTGCAGCCGGGCGTGGACATCGTCATCGGCCCGGGCACCGAGGTCATCGCCGGCGAGGGCATGATCGTCACCGCCGGCGGCATCGACTGCCACATCCACTTCATCTGCCCGCAGCAGATCGAGGAGGCGCTGACCAGCGGCGTGACCACCATGCTGGGCGGCGGCACCGGGCCGGCCACCGGCACCTTCGCCACCACCTGCACGCCGGGGCCGGAGAACCTGGCGCGCATGCTGCTGGCCGCCGACGCCTTCCCGATGAACCTGGGCTTCTTCGGCAAGGGCAACGCCAGCCGGCCCGAGGCCCTGGTGCAGCAGGCCGAGGCCGGCGCCATCGGCATGAAGCTGCACGAGGACTGGGGCACCACGCCGTCGGCCATCGACCAGTGCCTCGCCGTGGCGGAACAGCACGACATCCAGGTCGCCATCCACAGCGACACGCTGAACGAGTCCGGCTTCGTCGAGAACACCATCGCGGCGACGAAGGGCCGCACGCTGTGCGCCTTCCACACCGAAGGCGCCGGCGGCGGCCATGCGCCGGACATCCTGAAGGTGGTGGGCGAGGCCAACTTCCTGCCCAGCTCCACCAACCCGACGATGCCCTACACGGTGAACACCGTGGACGAGCACCTCGACATGCTGATGGTCTGCCACCACCTCGACGCGGCCATCGCCGAGGACCTGGCGTTCGCCGAGAGCCGCATCCGCCGCGAGACCATCGCCGCCGAGGACATCCTGCACGACCTGGGCGCCATCAGCATGATGTCCAGCGACAGCCAGGCCATGGGCCGGGTGGGCGAGGTCATCATCCGCACCTGGCAGACGGCGCACAAGATGAAGGCCCAGCGCGGTCCGCTGCCGGGCGACAGCGAACGCGCCGACAACACCCGGGTCAAGCGCTATGTCGCGAAGTACACCATCAACCCCGCCATCGCCCACGGTCTGTCGCACGACATCGGCAGCGTGGAGGCCGGCAAGTGGGCCGACCTGGTGCTGTGGCGGCCGGCCTTCTTCGGCGTCAAGCCGTCGCTGGTGATCAAGGGCGGCTTCATCGCCCACGCCGCCATGGGCGATCCCAACGCCAGCATCCCGACGCCGCAGCCGGTGCACTACCGGCCGATGTTCGGCAGCTTCGGCGGTGCGCTGGGCCGGGGCTCCATCACCTTCGTCTCGCAGGCGGCGCTGGGCAACGGGTTCGCCGAGTCGCTGTCGCTGCGCAAGCACCTGTCGGCGGCCAAGGGCTGCCGCGGCGTGACCAAGTCCGGCATGGTGCACAACGCGCTGCTGCCGGTGATGGAAGTCGACGCCCAGACCTACGAGGTGCGCGCCGACGGGCAGCTGCTGACCTGCGAGCCGGCGAAGGTGCTGCCGCTGGCGCAGCGCTATTTCCTCTTCTAGGCCGCCAAACCGGGTACCCTTTTCCGGCCGGCGAACCGCGCCGCAGTCGATCCAGAAGGAAGGGAGGGACCCGTGCGCTCCACCACCGATGGCGGTCGGCTGATCGACACCGTGCGGCACATCGTCGCCGGGCTGGGTCCCAACGACACGCAGCTGCAGCGGGTGCGCGACGACCTCAGCGAAGCGCTGCAGCAGCACTTCCAGGTGTCGACGGTCAGCCTGTGGTGCCTGGACCTGATGGCGTCGCCCATGGTGCTGCACTGCGTGTCGCTGCACACCGCGCAGGGCCAGCGGCCGCCCTACGGTCCGCTGGCCGAGGAGGAGTACGGCGAGTACCTGCGCTGGGTCATGCGCGAGGGGGTCTACGCCTGCTCCAACGTCGACGAGGACCCCAACCTGCAAGGCCTGCAGCCCTACTTCCGCCGCCATGGGGTGCAGGCGCTGCTGGACGCCGCCTTCCAGGTCAACGGGCGGCCGCGCGGCGTCGTGTGCCTGGAGCACACCGGCGGCCCGCGCACCTGGACCCCCGCCGAAAAGTCGCTGCTGCGCCGGGTGTCGGCCGAGGCCAGTCTGGCGATCGCCCGCATGGAGGCCATGCCGCGCCTGCCGTCGGAACGGCCGTGACCGGGCGCGAGACAATCGGCGGCATGCTGACCTTCCACAAACGCCTGCCGCAGGGGCAGGGCCTGGCGCCGGTGCTGCTCAAGCGCGCGGCCACCGTGCAACTCGACTGGGACGTGCGGCAGAAGAGCCGCTTCGACGCCACCGATTCGCTGGGCCGCCACCTGGCCGTGATCCTGCCGCGCGGCCAGGTGGTGCGCGGCGGCGACGTGCTGGTGGGCGAGGACGGCTCGCTGGTGCGGGTCGACGCCGCGCCGCAACCGGTGCTGGTGGTCAAGCCCTGCGCCGAGCACGGCAGCCCCTTCGACCTGGTGCGGGCGGCCTACCACCTGGGCAACCGCCACGTCGCGCTGGAGCTGAAGCCCGACCACCTGAAGCTGGAGCCCGACCACGTGCTGGCGGACCTGCTGCGCGCCATGCACCTCATCGTCACCCAGACCCACGCGCCCTTCGAGCCCGAAGGCGGTGCCTACGGCGAGGCGGCGACGAGCGCGCACGGCCACGGGCACGACCATGCACACGGTCATGGGCACGCGGCCCACGACCACGACCACGACCACGACCATGGTCACGGCCATGCCGCCGGGCCTGCCCATCCGCATGACGAGAGCCACGGCCACGGCGCGCCGGGCCACGTCCACGGCCCGGGCTGCGGCCACGACCATTGAACGCCCTGCCACGGCCGGCGCCGCCGACCCAGACCGTCGCCGACACCGCCCCGGCCCTGCTGCGGCTGCTGTGGCTGGCGTCGCCGGCGCTGCCGGTGGGCGGCTTCAGCTACTCGGAAGGGCTGGAGTCGGCGGTGGACGCCGGCGTGGCGGCCGACGAACCCCGCGTCGCCGCCTGGCTCGACGACCAGCTGGCGCTCGGCCTGGCGCGCGGTGACCTGGCGATCGCCGGGGCCGCCATCGCCGCCTGGGGAGGGGACGACGACGACACCATCCAGCGCCTCAACGACTGGGTGCTGCACAGCCGCGAGACGGCCGAGGGCCGGCTGCAGGCCGAACAGATGGGCCGCTCGCTGGCCGACTGGCTGCGCCAGCGCGCCGAGGGCGACCCGCCGGCACTCGCCCGCTGCGCGCGGCTGGCCGCGTTGGCCCCGGCGCCGACCTGGCCGATCGCCTTCGCGCTGGCCGCCGCCCACAGCGGCGCGGCGCCGCGCGACGCGCTGCTCGCCATGGGCTTCGCCTGGGCCGAGAACCAGGTGCAGGCCGCCATCAAGGCGGTGCCGCTGGGCCAGAGCGCCGGCCAGCGCATCCTGCAGCGCCTGGCCGCCGCGCTGCCGGCGGCGGTGGACGAGGCGCTCGCCCGCGGCGAGGCCGGCGCCATGGCCTTCACCCCGCGGCTGGCGATCCTGTCCTCGCGGCACGAGACGCAGTACTCGCGGCTCTTCCGCTCCTGAAGGAATGACAGCCCCCGGGCCCGGCTTGGGGCGGCCCGGCGCCGGCCGGCGCCGGCAGGCCAGCTCAGCCGAGGTAGTTGCCGGCCTCGAAGGTGAGCGGCGGCGCCTCGGGATCGAAGCTGACGCCGGCGGGGTCGCCCCCTGCCGCCACGCGGTCGACCTGCTGCTGCAGGTAGCGGCGCAGCATGACGATGCCCACGTCGGTGCGGGCCAGGTGCTCTTCGCTGTGGTGGGCGATCGGGCCCTGGCTGACCTGGGCCTCGTAGTCGCCCGGCCAGCGCTGGTGCTCCTCGGGCGTCAGCTCCTCCCACAGCTTGCCGTTCAGGCGCGAGCGCTGGCGGAACAGCTCGCCGGGCTCGCGCACGCGGCCGGCGGTGTAGATGCGGAACGAGGTGTCGTCGATCGGCAGCACCCAGCCGATGGACTCGACCCGCCCGTAGGCCGCCACCCGCGGGTTGGGCACCACGCGCAGCGTGGGCAGCACCGCCTCGGTGACGCGGCGGAAGGGCCGGCCGTCGTCCAGCGTGCGCAGCGAGGTGATCTTCACGCCCAGCTGCGTCGGCTCGAAGCGCACCTGCGGCATGCGGGCCATCTGCTCGACGAACTGCGTGCCGCTGAAGGTGGAGTGCAGGATGACGACGTGGAAGGGATCGGCCAGGTTCTCGTAGTGCTGCAGCCAGTTGCAGGGAATGATCACCGGACCGCCGCCGCCGATGCTGTTGCCGTCGGCCTCGACGAACTCGCCTTCGCCCAGCACCTCCAGCGCCTCGTAGCGCGGCAGCACCGGCTTTTTCTCGGGCGGGCCCATGTAGGCCCAGACCAGGCCGTAGCGTTCCTGCACGGGGTACCAGGGCTGGCGCACCTTGTGCCGCGCCGCGGCACCGGCCTCGGGCTCGCAGGGCTGCTCCAGGCAGCGACCGTCGGCGGCGAACAGCCAGCCGTGGTAGCAGCAGCGGATGCCCTCGGCTTCGACCTTGCCGTAGTAGAGCGAACTGCCGCGGTGCGCGCAGTGTTCGGCCACCAGGCCGGGCCGGCCCTGGCCGTCGCGGAAGAGGATGAGGTCCTCGCCGAGCACGCGCACCTGGCGCGGCACGTCGCCGGCGTCCGACGACAGGCCGACCGGGTGCCAGAAGCGGCGCATCAGCTCGCCCATCGGCGTGCGCGGGCCGACGCGGGCCAGCCGCTCGATCGAGGTGGGCGCCGGACGGCCGTAGCCGGTGCCGACGTCGAGGAGGGTCGCCAGGGGGGTGCTGCTCATGGTGGGGACGGGGCGCTCATTCGGTGGTCACGCCGGCGCCCTTGATCAGGGCCTCCCAGCGCGGGTAGTCGTTGCGCTGGGTGCGCGCGAATTCCTCGGCCGTGCTGCCCCAGGGCTCCATGCCGGCGTCGAGCAGGCGCTGGCGGATGTCGGGCATGCGGGTGATCTCGGCCCAGGCCCGGGCCAGCTGGTCGACCACCGGCTTGGGCGTGCGGCCGGTGGTGTAGACGCCGAGCCAGCTGTCGAGGTCGAAGCCGGAGAAGCCCTGCTCGGTGAAGGTGGCGACGTCGGGCATCAGGCCGATGCGCTTGGTGCCGGTGATGCCGAGCACCTTCACCTTGGCGCCGTGCGACTTGGCGGTGCCGGGGTTGGCCCAGGCGAAGTCGAGCTGGCCGCCGAACATGTCGAGGTGGGCCGCGCTCTCGCCCTTGTAGGGCACGTGGTCCAGCTGCAGCCCGGCCTGGCGCTTGAACGCCTCGCCGAAGAGGTGGGCGCTGGAGCCGGTGCCCCAGGTGCCGTAGGTCATGCGGCCGCGCGTCTTGGCGTAGGCGACGAACTCCTTCAGGTTCGACACCGGCATCGACGCCGGCACCAGCATCACCGGCCCGCCGGTGGCCAGCTCGGACAGCGGCTCGAAGTCCTTCACCGGGTCGTAGGGCAGCTTCGGCTGCAGGATGGCGTTGTGGATGTGCGTGAGCGGCAGGGTGACGAACACCGTGTGGCCGTCGGCCGGCGCCTTGGCCACCGCGTCGGCGGCGAGGATCCCGCTGGCACCGGGCTTGGCCTCGACGATGACCGGCTGGCCGAAGCGCTGCTGCAGCTTCTCGGCATAGGCGCGGGCCAGGATGTCGACCGGGCCGCCCGGCGTGCCGAAGGGCACGATGCGCAGCGGGCGCGACGGGAAGGCGGGCTGCGCGCGCAGCGAGGGTACGGCGGCCAGCCCGACGGCCAGCGCCAGGCAGTGGCGGCGCGACAGCGTGGCGCGGCAGGCGCCGGTCGCGGCGCGCAGGCGGGATGCGGTCATGTTGTCTCCGTTATCGTTTCCGCGGCAACGAACGGCAATCTACCCCGCGGTCGTTCCCGCGTCAACGAAGCCCGCCCTATCATCCCGGGATGGCCCGCCGCCCCCCTTGCCGCCGCCGAAGACGAGGCCCCGCTGCCGTCGCTGCGCGAGCTGCCCAGCTTCAAGCTGGAGGTGCTGGCCGACCTGTCCGGCCGCCATGCCGAGCTGCGCTACAGCCGCCTCTTCGGCCTGCGCGCGGTCGAATGCCGGGTGATCGTGGTGACGGCAGCCCTGGGGCCGCTGACCCTGCGCGCGCTGTGCGAGGAGACCCACCTGCAGAAGAGCCACGCCAGCCGACTGGTGTCGCGGCTGGTCGAGCAGGGTTACCTGGAGCGGCGCGAGGACCCGGCCGACCAGCGCTCCTTCTACCTGGTGGCCACGCCGAAGGGCCGCCGGCTGCACCGCGAGGCCCACGCCGAAGCGCACCGCCGCAACCAGGAATGGCTGACCGCGCTGGACGGCCCGCAGCGTGCGGCGTTCGTGCAGGCGCTGGACCGGCTCACCGACCATTCGCGCCGGCTGCTCGCCGACGCCAGCGGCGCGGTGGACTGAGGCCCGGCCAGCCCGCGACCCGCCATGACCGCACCGGCACGCACCGTGCATCCCCCTTCGTCCCCACCCTGCCCCACCAGCCCATGAGCCCCTTGCACCACATCCCCCGCCGCACCAAGAAGCTGCCGCCGCTGCGCGTGGGGGTCGGCGGCCCGGTGGGCTCGGGCAAGACCACCCTGGTGGAGATGCTGTGCAAGTCGATGCGCGAACGCTGGGACCTGGTGGTGGTCACCAACGACATCTACACCAAGGAAGACCAGCGCCTGCTGACGGTGGCCGGTGCGCTGGAGCCGGACCGCATCATGGGCGTGGAGACGGGCGGCTGCCCGCACACCGCCATCCGCGAGGACGCGTCGATCAACCTGGAGGCGGTGGACCGCATGCTGGCGAAGTACCCCGACGCCGACATCGTCTTCATCGAATCGGGCGGCGACAACCTGGCGGCCACCTTCAGCCCGGAGCTCAGCGACCTGACGATCTACGTCATCGACGTCGCCGCCGGCGAGAAGATCCCGCGCAAGGGTGGCCCCGGCATCACCAAGAGCGACCTCTTCGTCATCAACAAGACCGACCTGGCGCCGCACGTCGGCGCCGACCTGGGCGTGATGGAGGCCGACACCCGGCGCATGCGGCCGGACTTCGCGGGCAACCGGCCCTACGTGATGACCAACCTGAAGACGAAGGCCGGGCTGGACGCCGTGGTGCGCTTCATCGAGCGCAAGGGGCTGCTCGCCGCCTGATCAGGCGGCCGCCTGCAGCGGTGCCGGCTCGGCCCGGCGAACGGTGACCACCGTCGGCGTGGCGACCGGGCGGCGGGCCGCACAGCTGCCCGCGCACGCTCCGGCGTCGGCGCAGGCCGCCTCGAAGATCTCCCGGGCCACCGCCTCGCAGCAGCCGCAGTTGCGCGACAGGCAGGTTTCGTCCTGCAGGGCCTCGAACTCGGTCACGCCGTCACGGGCGGCTTGCACGATCTCGCGGTCGGAGATGCGGTGGCACAGGCAGACGATCATGGCGCGGTGGGCCCTGGGGTCGGATGCCGCGCATGCTATACGAAGTGAGAACGCTTCTCAATTGATGCCCGTCCCCCGATCCGGGGCTTGGGAACAACCCCCGGACATCGCCTGCGGGGGCGCGGCGGGCCCGCCGGCGCCGGCTCAGTCGTCGCCTTCGCCCTCGCCCATCTGACTCTGCAGGTAGTTCTGCACCCCCACCTGGTCGACCAGGCCGAGTTGGGTCTCCAGGTGGTCGATGTGCTCCTCGGTGTCGCTCAGGATGTCCTCCAGCAGCTCGCGGCTGACGTAGTCGCGCACCGATTCGCAGTGGGCGATGCCCTCGCGCACGGTCACCGCGGAGGCGGTCTCCAGCTGCAGGTCGCAGCGCAGCACCTCGACCGCGTTCTCCCCGATCAGCAGCTTGCCCAGGTCCTGCAGGTTGGGCAGGCCGTCGAGCATGAGGATGCGCGACATCAGCCGGTCGGCGTGCTTCATCTCGCCGATCGACTCGTCGTACTCGTGCTGGGCCATGCGGTCCAGCCCCCAGTGCTTGAGCATCCGGTAGTGCAGGAAGTACTGGTTGATCGCGGTGAGTTCGTTCTTCAGCTGCGCGTTGAGGTACTGCAGCACTTGCGGGTCGCCCTTCATGGCGTGCTCCTGTTCGGATGGACCGGTCCATTCTGGCGCCTGCCAGGGCCGAGGTCATGTCGTCGGCGGCAAGGCCACGGCCGGCCGGCCTGAACGGGAACGCTTCGCCTTACCCGCTGCCGCACCTCAGCCGCCGTAGCGGCCCGGGAAGAGCCACAGCAGCGCCGCGGTCATCACCACGTAGCGGCCGAACTTGCCCACCGCCATCCAGGCCACGCACGGCCAGAACGGCATGCGCAGCCAGCCCGCCAGCGCGCACAGCGGGTCGCCCACCAAGGGCAGCCAGGACAGCAGGCAGGTCACCGGGCCGAAGCGCTGCAGCAGCGTGAGCAGCCGGCGCTGGCGTGGCGGGTGGTGGGTCACCTGCTCGTAGGCGCGCTCCGCGCCATAGCCCATCCACCAGCTGATGGCGCCGCCCAGCGTGTTGCCCGCGGTGGCCACCAGCACCCCCGGCCAGAACATGGCGGGGTCCAGCTTGACGAGGCCGAAGAGCGCGGGCTCCGACCCCAGCGGCAGCAGCGTGGCCGACACCAGCGCGACCAGGAACAGCGTCGACAGGCCGACCTCGGGCAGGGCCATGGCCTGCAACAGCCAGCGCATCGCGTCGTGCATCCAGGCGTCCATCGCGGCGCATTATCGGCAGGCGACACCGCCGGGCGGGCCGCGGCGGCGGCGCGCCCCGTGGCTATACTCCTGCCTCCTTTTTCAGCACCCCGCACAGCGCAACCAGGGCCTGTGCATGACGCGACCCCGACGCGCCATGCACAGGCCCTCGCCCTCTTCACGACATGCGCATCGGCCACCATGTCCTGCCCAACCGGCTGTTCGTCGCGCCCATGGCGGGGGTGACGGACCGGCCCTTCCGGCAGCTGTGCCGGCGGCTGGGCGCCGGCCACGCGGTCAGCGAGATGATCACCTCGCGGCCCGAGCTGTGGCACACGCTGAAGACCTGCCGCCGTGCCGACCACAGTGGCGAGCCGGGGCCGATCGCGGTGCAGATCGCCGGCACCGACGCGGCCATGATGGCCGACGCCGCCCGCCACAACATCGATCGCGGCGCCCAGATCATCGACATCAACATGGGCTGCCCGGCGAAGAAGGTGTGCAACCGCTGGGCGGGCTCGGCGCTGATGCGCGACGAGGCGCTGGCGCTGGCCATCGTCGAGGCGGTGGTGGCCGCCTGCACGCCGCACGGCGTGCCGGTGACGCTGAAGATGCGCACCGGCTGGTGCGCGACCGAGCGCAACGCGCTGGCCATCGCCCGTGCAGCCGAAGCGGCCGGCGTGGCGATGCTCACCGTCCACGGCCGCACCCGCGAGCAGGGCTACCAGGGCCAGGCCGAGTACGACACCATCGCCGCGGTGAAGGCGGCGGCGGCCGTTCCGGTGGTGGCCAACGGCGACATCGATTCACCGCGCAAGGCCGCCGAGGTGCTGCGACTGACCGGCGCCGACGCGCTGATGGTCGGCCGCGCCGCGCAGGGGCGACCCTGGATCTTCGGCGACATCGCGCACTTCCTGGCCACCGGCGAACTGCGGCCCGCGCCCACCGTGGCCGAGGCCCGCGGCTGGTTCCTCGAGCACCTGACCGACCATTACGCGCTGCACGGCGAGGCGAGCGGCGTGCGCAGCGCGCGCAAGCACATCGGCTGGGCCCTCAAGGGCCTGCCCGGCGGCGACGCCTTCCGCCAGGCGATGAACGCCATCGACGACGCGCACACGCAGTGGCAGGCGGTGGCCGATTGGTTCGAGGCCCTGGGCGAGCACCACCACCGGCTGCCGCTGACCGCGGCCGCGGCCAACGACGACGCACAGGACCGGCGGCGCGCCTGAGATCGCACATGAGTCAGAAGAAGATCGAGGAGTGCATCCGCACCAGCCTGGAGACCTACTTCAAGGACCTGGGCGACGCCGAGCCGCACGGCATCCACGACATGATCCTCACCGCCGTCGAGAAGCCGATGCTCGAGGTGGTGATGAAGCGCGCCGAGGGCAACCAGTCGCGCGCCGCCGACTGGCTCGGCATCAACCGCAACACCCTGCGGCGCAAGCTGCAGGAGCACAAGCTCATCAAGTAAGAGAAGACGCCTGCACCGATGGCCACCGCCCTGCTTTCCGTTTCCGACAAGACCGGCGTCCTCGACTTCGCCCGCGCGCTGCACCAGCGCGGCTTCCGGCTGCTGTCCACCGGCGGCACCGCCCGGCTGCTCGCCGACGCCGGCCTGCCGGTGACCGAGGTGGCGGAGGTCACCGGCTTCCCGGAGATGCTCGACGGCCGGGTCAAGACGCTGCACCCGCGCATCCACGGCGGCCTGCTGGCCCGCCGCGACCTGCCCGAGCACATGGCCGCGCTGGCCGAGCAGGGCATCGGCACCATCGACCTGCTGGTGGTCAACCTCTACCCCTTCGCGCAGGCCACCGCCCGCCCGGGCTGCACGCTGGACGACGCCATCGAGAACATCGACATCGGCGGTCCCGCCATGCTGCGGGCGGCGGCCAAGAACTGGCAGGACGTGACGGTGCTCATCGACCCGGCCGACTACGACGGCGTGCTGGCCGAACTGGACGCCGGCGCGGTCCAGCGCAGCACCCGCTTCCGCCTGGCGCGCAAGGTCTACGCCCACACCGCCGCCTACGACGGGATGATCACCAACTACCTCGGCTCGCTCGATGAAGGCGCCGAGGCGCAGGGCGCCGCGGTGCCGGCACGCGCCGAGTACCCGTCGGTGCTGAGCCTGCAGTTCGAGCGGGTGCAGGGCTTGCGCTATGGCGAGAACCCGCACCAGAGCGCCGCCTTCTACCGCGAGCGCCAGCCCGCCGCCGGCACGCTGGCGCTGGCCAGGCAGCTGCAGGGCAAGGAGCTGAGCTACAACAACATCGCCGACGCCGACGCGGCGTGGGAGTGCGTGAAGAGCTTCGAGGCGCCCGCCTGCGTCATCGTCAAGCACGCCAACCCCTGCGGCGTGGCGCTGGGCGCGAACCCGGCCGAGGCCTACGACAAGGCCCTGAAGACGGACCCCACCTCCGCCTTCGGCGGCATCATCGCCTTCAACCGGCCGCTCGACGGGGCCGCCGCGCAGGCGGTGGCCCGGCAGTTCGTCGAGGTGCTGCTGGCGCCGTCCTTCACCGACGAGGCGAGGGCGGCCTTCGCCGGCAAGCAGAACGTGCGGCTGCTCGAGCTGCCGCTGTCCGGCGTCGGCAACGCGCTGGACTTCAAGCGCGTCGGCGGCGGCCTGCTCGTGCAGTCGGCCGACGCGAAGAACGTGGGCAGCGCCGAGCTGCGGGTCGTCAGCAAGGCGCAGCCGTCGCCGCAGCAGCTGGACGACCTGCTCTTCGCCTGGAAGGTGGCCAAGTTCGTCAAGAGCAACGCCATCGTCTTCTGCGGCGGCGGCATGACGCTGGGCGTCGGCGCGGGCCAGATGAGCCGCATCGACTCGGCCCGCATCGCCGGCATCAAGGCGCGCCACGCCGGCCTGTCGCTGGCGGGTTCGGCGGTGGCCAGCGACGCCTTCTTCCCCTTCCGCGACGGCCTCGACGTGGTCGCCGACGAGGGCGCCACCGCCGTCATCCAGCCGGGCGGCTCCATGCGCGATGGCGAGGTGATCGCCGCCGCCGACGAGCGCGGGCTGGTGATGCTGTTCACCGGCACCCGGCACTTCCGCCACTGACGCCCTCGGGCACCCGGGGCCGACACCGCAAGGCGACCACTTGCGGTATTCCTCACCTTTCGGATGAGGTGCATGGCGGGAGCCTTTCCTATACTGGCTTGCAAGGGGGGCCGGGCGTCACGGCCCCTCGCAGGGAGCCGTGATGCAAAAGAACAGGCCGCGTGCCGCGCGCCGGCCCTTGAGCCCGGCCGCGGGGACGCTGGAAGCCGCGCTGCTGGCGGTCCATGCGCCACCGACGCTTCAGCTGAGCGATGACGGCCGGCAGGTCGTCGCCTGGCATGGCGACGTCGAGCCCTTCGCACGGCCGGCGGCCGGCCGGCCGCTGACCGACGCCCTTCAGCCCGGCTGGCGCACGGTGGTGTCGGCGCTGCTGGCCCGCGTCCCGCAGACCGGGCACGACCCCAGCCTGCAGGACGATGCGGACGGCGATGGCGCCCTGCGCGGCGAGGCGCAGCCCGTGGCCGCGGACGGCCGCCTGGTGCGCCCGGTGCTGCGCCGGCTGGACGGCCTGCTGCTGCTGTCCTTCGAGCCCGCGGGGCGGCTGGCCACCGCCGGTCGCCGGCCGGTGCCCGCCGGTGGTGCCCTGCTGGAGCGGCTGCGCTGGCAGCAGCGGCTGCTGCAGGCGGCGTCCGGCGTGCTGGCCTACCTCGACCGCGACGGCCGCTACCTGTGGGCCGGCGCGGCCCATGCACGGGACCTGGGGCTCGACGCCGCGCAGGTGATCGGCCGCCGCCTGCTGGACCTGGTCGACCCGGTGCAGGCCGACCGCCTGCGGCCGGCGCTGTCCGGTCAGCCGGCCGCCGTGTCGCTCGACGAAGCGCATGCCGGGCTGCGGCTGGTGCCCGATCTGGGCGCCGACGGCACCCCGCGCGGCTGGCTGGTGCAGGGCGACGCGGCCGCGTCGCCGACGCCCGCCGGCGGCGGCCGCCTGCGGGCCGAGGATGCGGAGGCGCAACTCCGGCTGATCCTCGAATCCGCGGCCGACGGCCTCTTCGGCGTCGACGAGTCCGGCTGCGTGCGCTTCGCCAACCCGGCGGCGTGCAGCCAGCTCGGCTGGTCCCCGGACGACCTGATGGGGCAGTCGTACTCGGTGCTGATGCGGTCGGCCGACGATGGCCGCGCCCTGGCCGAGGTGCTGCGCGACGGCGTGCCCGCCCGCGAGGACCAGGCCATGTTCCGCCACCGCGACGGCCACCGGGTGCCGGTGGTCTACGCGGCGCGCGCCATGTGGCGCGACGAGCGCATCGTCGGTGCCGTCGTGAGCTTCCGCGACGTCAGCGAGCGCCTGGCCGTCGAGCGTGCCCGCGAGGCGGCGCTGGCCGAGGCCGAACGCCTGGCCCGCGCGCGCACCGAGTTCCTGGCCAACATGAGCCACGAGATCCGCACCCCGCTGAACGCCGTGCTGGGCCTGGCCGAGGTCGCGGCCCGGGGCGACCGCGACCGGCCGGCGGAGGAGACCTTCCGCATGATCCTGGACTCGGGCCAGGTGCTGCTGCACGTCGTCAACGACATCCTCGACTTCTCGAAGATGGAGGCCGGCAAGCTGCGGGTGGAGTCGCAGCTGTTCGAGCTGGGCCAGGTGGTCGACCGTGCCGTGGCGCTGGTGGCGCCGCGGGTGTTCGCCAAGGGGCTGGCCTTCCGCGTCGACGAGCGGCCCGGGTTGCCGCTGCGGCTGCGCGGCGATCCGCTGCGGCTGACGCAGGTGCTCGGCAACCTGCTCGCCAACGCGCTGAAGTTCACCGACACCGGCGCCATCCAGCTGGTGGTGCGCCGCGACGAGCGCGACCTGTGGTTCAGCGTCAGCGACACCGGCATCGGCATTCCGCCCGACCGGCTGTCCCGGCTGTTCAAGCCCTTCGAGCAGGTCGACTCCTCCACCACACGCCGTCACGGCGGCACCGGCCTGGGACTGGTCATCAGCCGGCACCTGATGGCGTTGATGGGCGGCTCCATCGGCGTGCACAGCCGGGCCGGCCAGGGCAGCACCTTCGCCGCACGCCTGCCGCTGGTGGACGCCGAACTGCCGCCGCGGCCGGTGCCGGGTGAAATGCTGGTGCTGGCCGGGCTGCGCGACCAGCCGTCGCTCGACCACCTGGCGCCCACGCTGCGCGACCTGGGCTTCGAGGTGCGCGAGGTGCCGGCCGAAGCAGGCGCCTTCGCCCTGCCCAGCGCGCTGGCGGTGGTGCACACCGACGCCCTGCGCGACGAGCCGTTGCGCGATGCGGCCGCCGCCGCGCTGGAGCGCGGCCAGCGCATCGCGGTGCTCACCCACCCGGTGGTGGCCGAACTGCCGCCGGCACTGCGCGGCCGCGTGGCGCTGATCGAGCAGCCGGTGCGCGCGCGCCACCTCGTCGCCGCCCGTGTGCCGCCCACGCAGCCGCCGGCCGCCGCGCCGGTGGAGCCGGTGGGCCGGCTCGCCGGGCTGCAGTTGCTGGCGGCCGAGGACAACGAGGTCAACGCGCTGGTGCTCGAGGCCATCATGCGCATGGAAGGCGCCAGCCTGCACCTGGTCGAGAACGGCCGGCTGGCCGTGCAGGCGCTCCAGGACCATGCACCGGGCCACTTCCAGCTGGTGCTCACCGACATCCAGATGCCCGAGATGGACGGCTACACCGCCGCCCGCGAGATGCTGGCGCTGGACCCGGCGCTGCCCATCGTCGGCCTCACCGCCCACGCCATGGCCGAGGAGCGCGAGCGCTGCCTGCGCGCCGGCATGGTCGACCACCTGGCCAAGCCGATCGAGGTGGAGCCGCTGATCGCGGCCATCCTGAAGCACGCCCGGCGGACCTGAGCACCCGGCCGGCGACGACGCCCCGGTGAGAATGGCGCATGCGCATCCTCGGCATCGACCCCGGCCTGCAGACCACCGGCTTCGGCGTCATCGACTGCGACGGACCGCGCCTGGCCTATGCCGCCAGCGGCACCATCCGCACCGCCGACGCCGCGCGGGGTGACCTGCCCGCGCGGCTGAAGATCCTGTTCGAAGGCGTGCGCGAGGTGGTCGAGCGCTACCGGCCCGACACCGCCTCGGTGGAAATCGTCTTCGTCAACGTCAACCCGCAGAGCACGCTGCTGCTCGGCCAGGCCCGTGGCGCGGCGCTGGCGGCACTCGTCGCCGGCGGCCTGCCGGTGTCGGAGTACACCGCGGTGCAGATGAAGAAGGCGGTGGTCGGCCATGGGCAGGCGGCCAAGCACCAGGTGCAGGCGATGGTGGCGCGGCTGCTGTCGCTGCCCGGCGTGCCGGGGACCGATGCGGCCGATGCGCTGGGCCTGGCCATCGCGCACGCCCATGCCGGTGCATCGCTGGCCGTGCTGGGCCGGCAGGCGGTGCTGGCGCCGCGGGCGCAGGGGCAATACCGGAAGGGGCGGGCTTACTGAGCCTCTTGCGGCGCAGCCCGTGGTGGGTCTTCGGGATGCATGGTGGCTCTTCGGGATGCAGCCCGTGGGCCTGCGCGGCCCACACCCGCGGTTCTTTCTTTTGGTGGCCCAAAAGAAAGGAACCAAAGAAAAGGGCCTTCAACACAACATCCGATTTCGCTCTCGAACTGGATGACGGGGCCCGCTTCTCGCTCCAGTTTCTGCCTGCCATCAGGCCCTGCCTCAGTCTGCAAGGGCGTCCGACGCTCAGCCGCGGCCGGCTTCCGACCAGGCTCGTGCCTGGGTCCGCGCCGCTTCGCTTCGCTCGCTTGCAAGCCCGAAGGCACCTCGTGCCCCCACTGCCTGCTGTAGGCGAGCGCAGCGACGCCGCATGGGCCAAGACACGAGCGCATTCGGAAGCCGCCGCTGGTGGAGCGTTCCCCTTCCTCGCAAACTGAGGCAGGGCCTGATGGCAGGCAGAAACTGGAGCGAGAAGCGGGCCCCGTCATCCAGTGCGAGAGCGAAATCGGATGTTGAAGCGCCCTTTTCTTTGGTGACTTTCTTTTGGGCAAGACCAAAAGAAAGTTACCGCGGGCGTGGGCCGCGCAGGCCCACGGGCTGCAACGCAAAAAGCCCACGGCCACGCAAAGACGCCTAAGAGCCGCAACGCAAAGCGATCAAAGCATCACCGCCAACCGCTCCAACACGATCACCGCGAAGAACCCCAACCCCGCCACCACCGTCCACTTGACGATCACCAGCCCCCAGCGGCGCCAGCGCACGTCCCCCGTGGCGACGTAGGCCGCGAAGCACAGCAGCCCCGCCACCAGCAGCAGGCCGAAGACGAGGCGGAAGATCAGCACGTCGGTTGATGCCGCCTCACCACGCCGGCGCCAGCTCGGCGAAGCCGGACGGCGCGTCGGCCTCGCGCTCGAAGGTCACCCGCTCGTGCGCGGAGGGATCGGCCAGCAGCGCGCGCAGCAGCAGGTTGTTCAGCGCATGACCGCTCTTGTAGGCGGTGTAGCTGCCAAGCAGCGCATGGCCGGCGATGTAGAGGTCGCCGATGGCGTCGAGGATCTTGTGCTTGACGAACTCGTCGTCGTAGCGCAGCCCCTCGCTGTTGAGCACCCGGCTCTCGTCGACGACGATGGCGTTGTCCATGCTGCCGCCCAGGCTCAGGCCGCGCTCGCGCATCATCTCCACGTCCTTGGTGAAGCCGAAGGTGCGGGCGCGCGCGATGTCGCGCTTGTAGCGGCCCGAGCCCATGTCGAAGACCACGCGCTGGCCGGTGGAGTCCACCGCCGGGTGGTTGAACTCGATCTCGAACGCGAAGCGCCAGCCGTGGTGCGGTTCCAGGCGCGCCCACTTCAGCGACGGACCTTCGCCCTGGCGCACCTCCACCGGCTTGGTCACCCGGATGAAGCGCTTGGGCGCGTCCTGCAGCGCGATGCCGGCCGACTGCAGTAGGAAGACGAAGGCGGCGGCCGAGCCGTCGAGGATGGGCACCTCGTCGGCCGTGATGTCGATGACCAGGTTGTCCAGCCCCAGCCCGGCACAGGCCGACAGGATGTGCTCGATGGTCTGCACCTTCGGCGCGCCGGGGTCGCCGCCGGCCGAGATGGTCGACGCCATGCGGGTGTCGCACACCGACAGCGGGTGCACCGGGATGTCCACCGGCACCGGCAGGTCGACACGGCGGAAGACGATGCCGGTGTCCGGCGCCGCCGGGCGCAACGTCAGTTCGACCTTCTGGCCGCTGTGCAGGCCCACGCCGACGGCGCGGGTCAGCGACTTCAAGGTGCGTTGTCGGAGCATCCGCCGATTGTAGGAAGCGGGGACCCTCGGCCGGGTCGCACGCTGCCTATGGCCTCGATGCAGCCGGCCGATGCCGGCGCCCGCCTCAAGCCGAGAAGTGCCGCCGGTACCTCGGCGCCAGGTCGGGGAAGCGCAGCATCAGCGGCAGGTCGGCGGTGTGGAAGTCGGGGTCCCAGGCCGGCGCGCCGAGCACCTTGGCGCCGCAGCGCAGGTAGCCCTTGATCAGCGGCGGCGGGCTCACGTCCAGGTCCTGGCGCAGCTCGTCCACCGGCAGCGGCAGGCGCGGGCGCACCTGCCATTCCAGCGCGGCCAGGTGGCTCTGGCGCAGCCGGGCCCAGAGGCTGGCGGCGGTGTGGCCGCCGTCGCGCATGCTGATGCTGGCGCAGCCGACCATGGTCTCCAGCCGGTTGCGCTGCATGAACGCGGCGAGCGCGCCCCACAGCGCCAGCACCACGCCGCCGGCGCGGTGGTCGGGGTGCACGCAGGAGCGGCCCAGCTCCAGCAGCCCGGCGCGCAGCGGCCGCAGGCGGGTGAGGTCGAACTCGCCCTCGCTGTAGTAGCCGCCGGCGCGCCGCGCCGCGTCGGGCGTCAGCACCCGGTAGGTGCCGACCACCGGACCGGGCTCGCCGGGCACGACCTCGGCGCGCACCAGCAGGTGCTCGCAGAAGGCGTCGAAGACGTCGACGTCGAGCCCCGGCGGCGTGCCCGCCGGCACGCACAGCCGGGCCCCCATCTCCACGGCGAAGACGCGGTGGCGCAGGGCCTGCGCCTCGCGCACCTCCGCGGCGTCGCGCGCCCACGCGACGCGCAGCGCCGGCTCGGCATCGGCATCGGTGGTGGCTCGGGCGGGCGCGGGCCGCAGCGCCAGGGCAGCGGGATCGCGCTCGGCGACCGCGTGGCGCAGGAGGGTGGCTGTCATGGCCGGGCATGCTCGGCGGCCGGGGTGACGCGGCCGTGAAGCGGGGATGACGCGGCCATGAACCGTGCACGGGCACCGAGCTTGCCGGCAAGGCGTCACCATGGCACACCCGTCCCGCCCCCACGACCGCCCACCGGCCGCGCCGCCACCGGCGGCGCCCGCCCCCGTGTCGCTGGACGAGGAATCGGTGGCCGGCGAGGAGGACCCCGGCGCCTCCATCGACCTCGGCCTGCCGCCCGCCGCGCCGGCGGCGCCGGCGACGCCGCCAGCGTCGGGCGGATCCGACCCCGACGGCCGGGCCGCGCTTGGAACGTCGTCCGGCGGACCCATCTAAGGCAGAGCCGCCCGCACCCGCGTCACACCGGGTACGGCCCCTGCTTCCTGTCGCCCGCCCGCCATGCACCTCGCCTGCCCCGTCTGCTCCGCCACCAACCGCGTGCCCGATGAACGGCTGGACGACGGTCCGGTGTGCGGCAAGTGTCAGGCGCCGCTGATGAAGCCGATGCCGGTGCCGCTGGACGACCGCACGCTGCCGCCCTTCCTCGCCGCCACCGAGCTGCCGGTGGTGGTCGACTTCTGGGCCGCCTGGTGCGGGCCGTGCCGGCAGATGGCGCCGCACTTCGAGCAGGCGGCCAAGGCGCTGCCGCAGGTGCGCTTCGCCAAGGTGGACACCGACCTGGCGCCGAAGGCGGCGACGCAGCACGGCATCCGCACCATCCCGACGCTGGCGCTGTTCCGCCATGGCCGCGAGGTGGCGCGCCGCAGCGGCGCCATGACCAGCCGCGACCTGCTGGCCTGGGTGCAGCAGCAGCTGGCGCGCTGACCCACTGGGCTGAAAGCAGAAGGCCGGCCCGAGGGCCGGCCTTCTGCCGTGCGCGTGCGCTCAGGCCAGCGCGCGCTTCACCGTCTCCGGGCTGAAGGGCAGGCTGCGCAGCCGCTTGCCGGTCAGCTTGGCGAAGGCGTTGGCCACCGCCGGCGCCAGCGGCGGCAGGCCGGCCTCGCCCACACCGCCGGGCGAATGCTCGGTGCGCAGCACCTTGACCTGCACCACCGGCGGCACGTCGGCCAGCCGCAGCACCGGGTAGTCGTGGAAGTTGCTCTGCTGCACCACGCCGTCGGTGTGCGTCAGCTCGGCGCGCAACGTCTCCAGGCCCCACAGCATGCCGCCCTCGACCTGGCGCGCCACGCTGGTGGGCAGCAGGGCGACGCCGGCGTCCACCGCGGCCCACAGGCCGTGCACCTTCAGCTCGCCGGTCTTGCGGTCCACCGACACCTCGGCCACCTCGGCGATGTGCGTCTCCCAGATGTCGGAGTAGGCGATGCCGAGCGCACGGCCGCGCGGGCGCGGCCGGTCCCAGCCCGCCATGGCGGCCGCCTCGCGCAGCACCGCCTGGGCCCGCGGCTGCTTGGCCAGCAGTTCCAGCCGCAGCGCCAGCGGGTCCATCTTCCGCGCGATCGCCACCTCGTCGATCATGCTTTCGAGCGCGAACTTGGTGTAGCCGCCGCCCACGCCGCGCCAGAAGCCGACGTCGATGCCGCGTTCCTGCCGCAGGAACTCGACCAGGTGCGCGTCGATGCCGTACAGGTGCTCGGCGCCTTCGTGCACCGGCGCGTCCTTGCCGCCGGCGGCCTTGTAGCCCGCCGGGTTGGTGCGGCCGTAGATCGACTCCGACACCACGCGGTGGCGCAGCGCCACCACCTTGCCGCTGCCGTCCAGCCCGGCCTCGAGGTGCTGGGCCACCAGCGGGCGCAGCTTGTCGTTGCGCACGTCGTCCTCGCGGCTCCAGGTCACCTTCACCGGCTTGCCGTCGGCGGCCTTGGCCAGCAGCGCGGCGTCGACCGTGTAGTCGCCCTCCACCCGGCGGCCGAAGCCGCCGCCCAGCAGCGTGGTGTGCACCACGATGTTGGGCATGGGCATCTGCAGCGCGCCGGCCAGCGTGGCGGCGGCGATGGTCGGCGCCTGGGTCGGCGCCCACACCTCGAGCCGGTCGCCGTTCCATTGCGCGGTGGCGTTCATCGGCTCCAGCGCCACGTGCGCCAGGTGCCCGGTGACGTAGTCGGCCTTGAGGACACGGCTGGCGCCGGCGATGGCCGCCGGCACGTCGCCATGGCGTTCCACCTCCACGCCGGTGCGGCCGAGGTCGGCGGCCACGGCCTGGTAGTCGCGCTTGACGGCGGCGGTGGTGTAGCCCTTGGCCGGCGAGGCGCCGGCCCAGGTCACCTTCAGCGCATCGCGCGCCTTGCGCGCCGCCCAGGTGTTGGTCGCCAGCACGCCGACGCCGTAGGGCAGCTGCACGGTGGCCAGCCAGCCCTTGACCTGGCGTGCGGCGCTGTCGTCCACCGCCTGCGGCCGGTCCTTCTGCTGCGGCGCGCGCAAGACGGCGCCGTGCAGCATGCCGGGCAGCCGGGTGTCGATGCCGTACATCGCGCGGCCGGTGACCTTGTCCTTCATGTCCAGCCGGGCGATGTCGCGGCCGATCAGGCGGCAGTCCTTCAGCGGCTTGAGCTGCGCCGGGGTGACGGTGGGCAGCTCGGCCGGCACGGTGGCGAAGGACGCGACCTCGCCGTAGCCCATGCGGCGGCCGCTGGCCGCGTGCACGACCACGCCGGGCTCGGTGGTCAGCTCGCCGACCGGCACGTTCCAGCGGCCGGCCGCCGCCTGCAGCAGCACCAGCCGGGCCTGGGCGCCGGCCAGCCGCATCGGCTGGTAGTAGCCGCGCGTGGTGCGCGAGGCACCGGTGGCCATGGCACCGCCGAACAGCCGGTTGCCATAGGCCTTCGGGTTGTGCGGCGCCTGCTTGACGACCACCTTCGACCAGTCGGCGTCCAGGTCCTCGGCCAGGCACATCGGCATGGCGGTGGACGTGCCCTGCCCCATCTCCGCCGCCGGCGAGACGATGGTGACCGTGCCGTCGGTGCCGATGGTGACCCAGGCGTTGGGGCCGAAGGCCTCGGCCCCGGCGCCGGCGGCGGAGGCCGGCGCGTTCTGCGCCACCGCCGGCACGCCGAAGGCGACGCCGATGCTCAGGCCGCCGGTGGTGAGCAGGAACTGGCGGCGCGAGGGCCGCTGCAGGGAAATGCCTTGTGCTTCGGTGCGCATGGCCTCAGCCCTCCCGCGCGGCACGGCCGACCGCCTGGACGATCTGCTGGTAGGTGGCGCAGCGGCAGATGTGGCCGTTCATCGCCTGCTTGATCTGCGCCTCGCTGGGCTTGGGCGTGGCCTTGAGCAGCGCGGCGGCCGTCATCACCTGGCCGGACTGGCAGTAGCCGCACTGCGGCACCTGCTCGGCCACCCAGGCCTTCTGCACCGGGTGGTCGCCGTTCGGCGACAGGCCCTCGATGGTGGTGATGCGCTTGCCTGCCACCGCGGACACCGGCATCACGCAGGAGCGCGTGGGCTGGCCGTCGATGTGCACGGTGCAGGCACCGCACATGGCCATGCCGCAACCGAACTTGGTGCCGGTCAGGCCGAGCTCGTCGCGCAGCACCCACAGCAGCGGCGTTTCAGGATCCACATCGGCGCTCAGCCGTCGACCGTTGACCTCAAGTTCCATCTGTAATCCCTCAAAGGAAGGCCGCCCTCTTGCGGGCGGCTCGGGATCCAGACGTTAATTCAGCCGACGGAACCTCGGCACCGGGGAAGACCCGCGCCAGCGGCGTTCAACCGAGGCGGAAGACACGCCGGGCGTTGTCCTCGAAGAAGGCCTTCTTGTCGGCGGCCGGCATGTCCATGGCGTCGAGCGCGAGCACCTCGCCGATCTCGTACTGGTAGGGGTAGTCCATGGCGTAGAGCACCCGGTCCACGCCCAGCTGCGCCTGGCTGAACTTGATGCCCAGCGGGTCGACGACGCCGCTGTTGGTGATGAGCACGTTGTTCCGCATCACCTCGGGGATGCCGCGCTGCAGCGGCTTGAGCTGCGGGTAGCGGCCGGAACGCACCGTGGCGCGGTGCATGTAGTCGAGGCGGTACAGCCAGAACGGCAGCGCTTCGCCCATGTGGCCGAGGATGAGCTGCAGCTTGGGGAAACGGTCGAACACGCCGCTGGTCATCATGCGCAGCGCGTGCAGGCCGGTCTCGACGCCGAAGCCGAAGACGGCGCCGTCCAGCCCCGCCTCCAGGAAGGGCATGGCCATCGCCTTGGGCGGGCAGTTGGGGTGCAGGTAGATCGGCACGTCCAGCGCCTCGGCCGCCTCGAAGATGGCCCAGAACTTCGGGTCCGACAGGTACTCGCCGTGGGTGTGCGAGTTGATGATCACGCCGCGCATGCCCAGCTCGCGCACGCCGCGCTGCATCTCCTTGGCCGCCTCGGCGGGGTCCTGCGGCGCCACCGCCACCAGGCCGGCGTAGCGGTCGGGACGGCGCCCCACCGCCGCGGCCAGCTCGTCGTTGGCGTCGCGTGCCATGGCCACCGCCTCGTCGCGGCCGAAGACCTGCACGCCGGGCGAGGTCAGCGACAGCACGGCGATGTCGATGCCGGCGGCGTCCATGTGCTGCAGGCGCAGGTCGTCGGTGTCGCCCAGGCAGCGCTCGATGTGGCGGGTGCGGTCGCTGGTGCCGGCCAGGTAGAAGCGCCACATGGCGTTGAACGCCGGGTCGTCGAGCTTGCCCTGCTCCACCAGCCGGCGGTAGCGGTCGAGCTGGCCCGTGGCGGCCCAGCCCTCCTCGGTGGCGATGCGCTTGTACGGGACGGGGCCGGGACGGGGGGTGGTGGTGTCGGTCATGGGACTGAGGTACTGCGTGAAGGGGCCCGGGGAAGAGACCGCAGCTGGTCTATTCCTGGGGAAGGTTGATGGCCTTGATGAGGCGTCCCCACTTGTCGTGCTCCTCGCGCATCAGCCGCGCGAACTGCTCGGGGGAATTGGGCCGGGGCGTCACGCCCTGCTTGCTCAGCGTGGACAGCACCTCGGGGTCGGCCAGCGCGGCGCGCAGCGCCTCGTTGTAGGTGGCCACCATGGCTGGCGGCAGGCCGCGCGGGCCGTAGACCGCGTACCAGGCCTCGGTGTCCATGCCGGGCACGCCGGTCTCGGCCAGCGTGGGCACGTTGGGGAAGCCGGGGTCGCGCTCGCGGCTGGACACGCCCATCACCCGCAGCTTGCCTTCGGCGGCGTGCGGCGCCGCGACGTGCATCGGCACGATGGTCAGCTTGACGTGTCCGCCCAGCACGTCGGCCAGCGCCGGGGCCGAGCCCTTGTACGGCACGTGGTTGAGCTTGGTGCCGCTCAGGTGGGCGAAGTACTCCATCGTCAGGTGGTGCACGGTGCCCTTGCCGGGCGAAGCGTAGTCGGTCGACTGCGGCTGCGCCTTCAGCCAGGCCACCAGCTCCCGGGTGTTGTTGACCGCCACCGACGGGTGCACCACCAGCGCCATCGGCGTCGAGCCGATGAGCCCGATGGCCGAGAACGAGTTGATCACGTCGAACGGCACCTTCGCGTAGACGAAGGGCAGGGTCAGCTGCGTGTTGGTGCCGAACAGCAGGGTGTTGCCGTCCGGCGCGGCCTTGGCCACCGCGTCCAGCCCCAGCATGCCGCTGGCACCGGGCCGGTTGTCGGTGACCACGGTCTTGCTGAAGCGCTTGGCCCACACCGGGCCGATCAGGCGGGCGCACAGGTCGGGCGTGGTGCCGGGGGTGAAGGGCACCACCAGGCGCAGCGTGCCGCCCTCCTGCGCCTGGGCGGCGAACGGCAGGGCACCGGCCACCGGTGCAAGGGCCAGGGCGTTCAGCAGCCGGCGGCGTGCCGGGTTGGGGTGGGTCATGGAAGGTCTCCTCGTGGTGTGGGATTGGCGGGCGTGCGGCGGCCCGGTCAGTCGAGCTTGGCGCCCGACACCTTGATCACCTGGGCCCACTTGTCGGTCTCGGACTTCATCAGCCGCGCCAGTTCCTCGCTGCTGCCGCCCAGCGGCTCCAGCCCGGCGACCGCGAACTGACGCCGCATGTCGTCGGAGCGCAGGATGGCATTCAGCTCGGCGTTCAGGCGCGCGACGATGGGCGCGGGCGTGCCGGCCGGCGCCAGCACCGCGAACCAGCCGTTGGACTCGAAGCCGGGCAGGCCCGTCTCGGCCAGCGTGGGCAGCTCCGGCGCCAGGCTGCTGCGCTTGGCGCCCATCACGCCCAGCGCCTTCAGCCGGCCGCCCTTCAGCTGCTGCTGCACGCTGGCCAGGTCGGCCACCGCCAGCTCCGTCTCGCCCGACATGGCGGCCAGCACCGCCGGACCGGTGCCGCGGTAGGGCACGTGCACGACGAAGACCTGCGCGGTGCTCTTCAGCAGCTCGCCCGACAGGTGCATGGCGGTGCCGTTGCCGCCGGAGGCGTAGCTCAGCTTGCCGGGCTTGGACTTGGCCAGCGCCACCAGTTCGCGGGCATTGGCGGCGGGCAGCGACTCGTGCGCCACCAGCACGAAGGGGCTGGTGCCGAACAGCACCACCGGCGCGAAGTCCTTCACCGGGTCGTAGTTCAGCTTGCGGTACAGGCTGGGGTTGGCGGTCAGGCCGCCGGCCGAGGCCAGCACCAGCGTGTGGCCGTCGGGCGCGCTCTTGGCCGCCGCCTCCAGGCCGATGCCGCCGCCGGCGCCGGGCCGGTTGTCGATCACCACCGCCTGGCCGAGTCGCTCGGCCAGCTTGGGCGCCACCAGGCGCGCGGCGGCGTCGCTGCTGCCGCCGGGCGGGAAGGTGACGATCAGCCGCACCGGCTTGTTCGGCCAGCCGGGGGTGGCGGCCGCGCCGGCCTGCGCCAGCGCGAGCGGGCTGGCGGCCGCGCCGAACAGGGCCAGCGCCGCGGCGCCGACCAGGCGCATCGCGCCGCGGCGGGCCGTGGAGGTGCTGGGGTGAGGGGCCATGTCGTCTCCTTCTTGTGGGCGCATTCGGGTGGGCGCCGCCATCAGGCCGACTGCGGCGCCAGGCGGAACAGCCGTTCCGCGTTGGTCTGGAAGAACATCTTCTTGTGCTCGTCGGACAGCGGCAGCGCGTCCATCGCCCGCACCTCGTCGGCCACCACCTGGTACGGGTAGTCCATGGCGTAGAGCACGCGGTCGGCGCCCAGCACCTGGTGGCAGTACATCACCGGGGGCGCCCAGCACATGCCGCTGTTCGTCACCCAGACGTTCTGCCGGAACACCTCGCCCGGGGTGCGCTGCAGCGGCTTGGCGCCCTCGCAGCGGTTGGCGCGCACGATGCCGCCGTGCATGAAGTCGATGCGGTAGAGCCAGTAGGGCAGGCCCTCGCCGCAGTGGCCGAGCACCAGCCGCAGCTTGGGGAAGCGGTCGAACACGCCGGCCACGATCATGCGCAGCACGTGCAGCCCGGTCTCGCAGGCGAAGCCGTAGATCGCCTCGCCCAGGCCGCGCGACAGGAAGGGCTCCACCATCTGCGGCGACGGCGTGTTGGGGTGGATGTACAGCGGCACGTCCAGCGCCTCGCAGGCGGCGAAGATGTCCCAGAACTTGGTGTCGTCGAGGTACTCGCCCTGGGTGTGCGAGTTGATGACCACGCCCTTCAGCTTGAGCTGGTTGACCGCGCGCTCGATTTCCTTGGCCGCGGCCTGCGGGTCCTGCGGCGCCACGGCCGCCAGGCCGTCGAAGCGCGTCGGGTGGCGGCGGATGGTGTCGGCCATGTGGTCGTTGGTCGACGCGGCCAGTGCGGTACCGGTGGCGGCGTCGAAGACCTGCACGCCGGGCGCGGTCAGCATCAGCAGCTGCATGTCGATGCCGTGCTCGTCCATGTCGCGCAGGCGCCGGCCCTCCAGGTCCTGGATGCGGTCCTTCAGCGTGCGCGCGCGCTCGCTCGGGCTCGTGCCGAAGAAGCCCCACAGGCTGTAGAAGCCCGGGTCGTTGATGGACCGCGTCTCGACGATGCGCTCGTACATGCGCATCAGTTCGGGCGTGCACCAGCCTTCCTCGGCGGCAATGCGGCGGTACGGGGCGGGCGGGATGGTGGACATGGCGGTGGTGTGAAAAATCGGCAGCCGCGGATTGCACCGCAGGCCCATCCACAAGAAAAGCAAGAGTTACTTAACGACTCATAATATGTCCATATGAATGTGAACCTGCGCCAGGTGCGGGCGTTCGTGGCGGTCTACCGGCTCGGCAGCGTGACCCGCGCCGCCCAGCAGCTCAACCTCACGCAGGCCGCCGTGAGCCTGCTGCTGCGCCAGTTCGAGGAGACGCTGGGCGTGCGCCTGTTCGACCGCACCACCCGGCGGCTGACGCCGACGCAGGCCGCGCTCGACGCGCTGCCGGTGGCGCAGGAGGTGCTGGACGGGGTGGAGCGCCTGGTCAACGGCGCCCGCGGCATGCGGGAGAAGCGGCTCGGCCGCTTCGGCTTCGCCGCCAGCACCTCGGCCGCCGCGGCGCTGATGGCACCGATGCTGCAGCGCTTCCGCGAGCGCTACCCGGAGGTCGAGGCGGTGATGCAGGACCGGCCGCCCGAGCGCATCGTCGAGGCGGTGCTGATGGACGAGGTGGAGTTCGCCATCGGCACGCCCGACCGCCGCACCGCCGCGGTCGAGCTGACGCCGCTGATCCAGGACCGGCTGTGCGTCATCTGCCGTGCCGACAGCCCGCTGGCGCAGCGTCGCCACCTGCGCTGGCGCGAGTTGAAGGAGGTGCCCACCATCTCCGGCAGCCGACGCAATCCCATCCGCGCCGTCATCGACGAGACGCTGGCGGAAAGCGGCCAGCACTTCGTGCCGACGCACGAGGCCGACTACGTCGCCACCTCGCTGGCGATGACGCTGCAGGGCCTGGGCGTGAGCGTGCTGCCGTCCTACCTGGTCGGGCCGCAGCACCGGCGCGACCTGGCCGCGGTGCCGCTGGTCGGGCCGGCGGTGCCGCGCACGCTGTACGCCGTCGTCAAGCGCGGCCACCAGCTGTCGCCGGCGGCACAGGCCTTCGTCGAGCTGCTGGTGGGGGGAGTGGCGCGGCCGGCCGCCGGCCTGGCACGCGCAGGAGGCGCAGGCGCTGGGCCGGTCGGCGTGAGTCCTCAGGCGGACGCCCGTTGGAACACCGAGGCGACGAAGGCGATCCACAACCCCAGCACCAGCAGGTAGCCGGCCAGGAAGGCCACCGCGCGGTGCATCACCCGGTTGTAGCTGCAGTGGATGAGGCTGTGCACCACCCGCAGCGCGACAAAGGCCCAGGCGCCGACCACCAGCCACGACGGCACGAGGTTCAGCGCCAGCGCCACCGCCACCAGCGCATGGAACAGCACCGGCACCTCGAACAGGTTGCGGAAGTTGTCGGCCGGCCCGGTGCGCTCCAGCCGCGCCGCCATGGCGGCCGAGGTGGCAATGGCCTGCGGGTGCAGCCGCTTGCGCCGCATCTCACCGAAGCGGGCGAAGAACATCGCGACCGCGACGGCGAAGGTGAGCAGCACCATCGCAAGCGCGGCGGCGAGCAGGTGGAGGTGGTTGGTGGGCATGGGGCGAATCTAACGCCCCGCCCCGGTCGCCTCAGCGGCGACCGTCGGTCGGCGCCAGCAGCGCCAGCGTCTGCCCGTCCGGCCGGCCACCGAAGTACTTCGCCAGCACCGCGCCGAACAGCGGCTCCTGCGGCGCGGCGGCCTGGAACAGCGTGACGCAGGAGCGCAGCTTCACCGCATCCACCGGGCCGAACACCGCCTCGGCATCGGCACCTGCCAGGTCGCTCAGCACGGCCATCACCTCTCGCAGCCTAGCGCCGAGCACCGGGTGTGCCAGGTACGCCCGGGCCTCGTCCAGCGACACGATGCCGTAGGCCCTCGCCATGTCGCTGCGGCCCAGGCCCCTCAGCTGCGGGAAGACGAACCACATCCAGTGCGAACGCTTGGCGCCGGCGCGCAGCTCGGCCAGCGCCGGCGGGTAGGCGCCCGCCTGGGCCTGCAGGAAGCGCTCGAGCTGGAAAGGGTCGTCCGTGGTGCGGGCCATGGGGGTCGTGAGGCAAGGCCGAGGCCGACGTGCGGCAGGGTGAATCCGCCCGGGCGACTCAGCCGTCCAGCCCCTTCGAGCCGCCCGCACAGCCGGCGCACACGCAGGCGCGGCCGCGCAGCGCCGGCGGCACCCGTTGCGCCGCTACTGCAGCCGTCGCGGCAGCCGCACCGTGAACGCGGTGACGCCGTCCTGGGAGCGCACCTGCACGTCGCCGGCATGGGCCCGGGCGATCTCGCGCACGATGTACAGGCCCAGGCCGAGTCCGTCCTCGGCGTTTGCGCCGCGCTCCGCCGCCGGGCCCCGCTCCAGCGGGTCGAAGATCTTGTCGAGCAGCGCGGCGTCGACGGTGGCTCCCTGGTTGGCGACCTCGATGCCCGACCTCGGCGTCCCGGCAGGTCAGGGCGACCCGCACGGGCGTTTCCGGCGCGCCGTACTTGATGGCGTTGACGACCAGGTTGCGGGTCAGCTGCTGCAGCCGGTGGCCGTCCCACCGGCCGGTGGCGTCGCCCTCCACTTCGAGCGAGATCTCCCGACCGGGATGAGCGCCCCGCAGCTGGTCGACCTCGTCGGCCAGCACCGCGCCCAGATCGACCTCGGCGCGGGTCACGTTGATGCCCAGGCCCAGCATGATGCGGTTGAAGTCGACCAGGTCCTCGAGCAGCACGCTCATCGCCCTGCCGCTGCGCGTGAGGCGTGCCGCGGCGTCCGACACCTTGTCGCCGGCCTTGAGCGCCGTCAGGTAGGCGGCGGTCGCCAGCATGGTGTTGAGCGGGCTGCGCATGTCGTGGCCGAGCATCCCGAGCAGCAGGCTGCGGGCCTGGTCCACGCGGGCGATGAAGAAGCTGATCGACTCGGCGATGGCCTGGTCGATGGCCTCGCTGAAGCGCACCACGTCCTCCAGCCTGCGGTCGGCCGGCGGGATCACGTCCATCCACCGCCGCAGCACGCTGGCGCGCAGCGCACGGTACTCGGCCACCAACTGGTTGATGTCGAAGCCGCTGCGCGCGCGCAGCACGGCGTGGATCTCGGCGGCGGTTTCCGGCGCCCCGAGCGGCTCCTGCGCCCGCCCCCTCGACTTCTCGGCCTGGGCCTGCCGCGTCTGCGGGGTGGCCAGGTCCTTGGCCACCGCGCCCAGGATCTGCTTGGCATGGTCGCGCAGCGCCAGCGGCGTCATCTGCGCGGCAGCCGGCAACTGCGTCGACGCGAACGCCTCCCACTCCCGCAGGATGCCCTCCATGTCCTGAAGGATGAATTCGGCGATGCGCATGGCGGCTCCAGTTGACGGACGGGATCGCCGCAGCGTGCAGTATCGGGGCGCGTCACGCGCGCGAGGCAAAACACGCGCCCTGTCGTCGACGACCGCTGCACACCTCAGGGCGGGTTGGCGCAGCGCGCGCACAGGCAGGCCCTGCCGCGCAGCGCGAGCGGCACGGCGGCCAGCGTCGACGCCGCAATGCGTCTGCCGGCGCACCAGCAGTCGGCCACCGAGGCGCCGGTCGCCCGTGCGAGCATGCAGCGGTTGTCGCCCTGGCACAGCGGGCAGCGCCGGCCCGCCTGCGCCGGCACGTCGTGCGACCGGTCGGCGACGGGCGTCACGGCCTCGGGGAGGCGTCGGCCTGCCGCGGCCCACCGGCCGAGGCCGGCAGGCCGAACAGCCGGTCGAAGGTCCAGGTGAAGGCGATGGCGTAGACGAAGAAGAAGGCGAGCAGGCCCAGGTTGGCCAGGAACGCCGCCAGCGGCGGAATGTCCAGCCACAGCGCCATCACCGGCACCAGCAGGATGACCAGCCCGCCCTCGAAGCCGGTGCCGTGCGCCAGGCGCCGGACCCACGACCGGCCGCGCACGGCCTGCCGGGACTCCCAGCGCTCGAAGAGGGTGTTGAAGAGGTAGTTCCAGCCCAGCGCGATGCCCGACAGCACGACGGCCAGGCCGAGGGTCGAGGCCGCCGGCCGGTCGAAGGCCAGGCTCAGCACCGGTCCGACCACGGCGACGGCGCCGACCTCGTAGAGGACGGCCTGGAGGACCCGGCGGGCTCTGGGACTCATGAGGCGTTCGGGCTTCGGACGGCGGATCAGTTTATCGAGGCGCGCCACCGGACCTCGTCGCGCAGGAGCGAAAAAGGCCCCGGCCGCTCTTGCGCGTGCAAGGGCGGCCGCGGCCTCTCAAGCACCCCCGGGGCACGCCCCGGCGGCGATCGGCAACGGTATGCGGCGGCAACCGGAGCGCGGCCCAGCCGCGCACTGCGCGTCCGCTCAGTCGGCCTGCTTGCGCAGGAAGGCGGGAATCTCGATCTCGTCCATGCCGTTGCTGGCCAGCGCGTCCACCTTCGCCGCCGCCTGGGTGCGGCCGTTGCGCCAGACGCTGGGCACGTTCATCGCGTGGTAGTCGGCGGCGGGCACGGTGCCCGCGCCGAGCGCCTGCTGCAGGATGGGCAGGTTGTCGGTGCCGGTGCGCTGCAGCGGGGCCTGCTGCACCACGGTCAGCGGCGCCTGCTGGCGGCGGTTGGCCGGCGACAGGCCGGTGGCGACCACGGTGACGCGCAGCTGGTCGCCCAGGCTCTCGTCGTAGGCCGCGCCGTAGATGACCTGCGCATCGTCCGCGGCGTAGCGGCGGATGGTGTTCATCACGTTGCGGCTCTCGCTCAGCTTGAAGGTCTGACGGCTGGCCGCGATCAGCACCAGCACGCCGCGCGCGCCGCTGAGGTCGATGCCCTCCAGCAGCGGGCAGGCCACCGCCTGCTCGGCGGCCTTGGTGGCGCGGTCGGGGCCGCTGGCCTGGGCGGTGCCCATCATGGCCTTGCCCGGCTCGCTCATCACCGTCTTCACGTCCTCGAAGTCGACGTTGATCAGCGCGTCCATGTGGATGATGTCGCTGATGCCGCCGACCGCGTTGCGCAGCACGTCGTTGGCGTGCGCGAAGGCCTGCTCCTGGGTGACGTCGTCGCCCATCACGTCGAGCAGCTTCTCGTTGAGCACCACGATCAGGCTGTCGACGTTGGCCTCCAGCTCGGCCACGCCGGCGTCGGCCGCCTTCATGCGCCGGTTGCCTTCGAACTCGAAGGGCTTGGTCACCACGCCGACGGTGAGGATGCCCATCTCCTTGGCCACGCGGGCGATCACCGGTGCGGCGCCGGTGCCCGTGCCGCCGCCCATGCCGGCGGTGATGAACAGCATGTGCGCGCCTTCGATGGCCTGCTTGATGCGGTCGGTGGCCTCGTCGGCGGCCAGGCGGCCGGCCTCGGGCTTGGCACCGGCGCCGAGGCCGGTGTGGCCCAGCTGCAGGTGGTTGTGGGCGGTGGAGCGGTTGAGCGCCTGCGCGTCGGTGTTGGCGCAGATGAACTCCACGTTCTGCACCCCCTTGGCGATCATGTGCTCGACGGCGTTGCCGCCGCCGCCGCCGACCCCGATCACCTTGATCTTGGTGCCTTCGTTGAACTCTTCGATCATCTCGATGGGCATGGTGTGCACTCCAGTTAGCAGTTGCCGTGAATCAGTTGCGTTGCTTGCGTGTGAAGTCCGCGTTGCCGTCGCTCGCTTCGTGTGGGGGCCTCTGTGCGGCTTCGCTTGCGGGAAGCAGCACCGGCGGGCCCTTGATCAGAAATTCCCCAGAAACCAGTCCTTGAGGCGGCCGAACCAGGTCTTCACCGACCCGGCCTGCTGCGCCGCGCGCTGACCGCGCGCACGCGCCAGGCGCGCCTCCTCCAGCAGTCCCATGACGGTGGCCGACCGCGGGTTGGCCACCATGTCGTGCAGCGCGCCGCCGTAGGTCGGCAGGCCCTTGCGCACGGGCTTCAGAAAGATGTCCTCGGCCAGCTCCACCATGCCGGGCATGACGGCGGAGCCGCCGGCCAGCACGATGCCGCTGGACAGCAGCTCCTCGTAGCCGCTTTCGCGGATGACCTGGTGCACGAGGGAGAAGATCTCCTCCACCCGCGGCTCGATGACGCCGGCCAGCGCCTGGCGGCTGAGCATGCGCGGCGCGCGGTCGCCCAGGCCGGGCACCTCGAGGTTCTCGCTCGGGTCGGCCAGCAGCTGCTTGGCCACGCCGTACTCGACCTTGATCTCCTCGGCGTCCTTGGTCGGCGTGCGCAGCGCCATCGCGATGTCGCTGGTGATGAGGTCGCCGGCGATCGGGATCACCGCGGTGTGGCGCACGCTGCCGTCGGTGTAGATCGACACGTCGGTGGTGCCGGCGCCGATGTCGACCAGCGCCACGCCGAGGTCCTTCTCGTCCTCGGTCAGCACCGCGGCGCTGCTGGCGCTGGGGTTGAGCACCAGCTGGTCCACCTCCAGCCCGCAGCGGCGCACGCACTTGACGATGTTCTCGGCCGCGCTCTGCGCGCCGGTCACGATGTGGACCTTGACCTCCAGCCGGCCGCCGGACATGCCGATCGGCTCCTTCACCTCGTGGCCGTCGATGACGAATTCCTGCGGCTCGACCAGCAGCAGCCGCTGGTCGGTGGGGATGTTGATGGCCTTGGCCGTCTCCACCACGCGGGCGACGTCGATGGGCGTCACCTCCTTGTCGCGCACGATGACCATGCCGGTGGAGTTCTGCCCCCGGATGTGGCTGCCGGTGATGCCGGTGTAGACGCGGGTGATCTTGCAGTCGGCCATCATCTCGGCCTCCTTCAAGGCCTGCTGGATGGACTGCACGGTGGCGTCGATGTTGACCACCACGCCGCGCTTCAACCCGTGCGAGGGCGCCACGCCCAGGCCGGCCACCCGAAGCGTGCCGTCGGGCATGACCTCGGCCACCACCGCCATCACCTTGGCGGTGCCGATGTCCAGGCCGACGACCAGGTCCTTGTATTCCTTCGGCATGCGCGATTCCCTCAGCGTGTTCTCGTCTTGGGCGCGCCGGGCTTGGCCGGCGTCGCCTCCATCGTGGTGGTGATGCCCTTCAGCTTCACGGCGTAGCCGTCGGCATGGCGCAGGTCGGCGGTGGCCAGCGGACGCTGGAAGCGCGCGGTCACCTGCGGCAGCGTGCGGGCGAAGCGCTCGGCCCGCGCCAGCACCTCCTGCGGTTCGCCCCGGCCCAGTTCGACCTTCGCGCCGGTGTCCAGGTCGGCCTGCCAGGAGCCGCGGTCGGTCAGCGACAGCCGCTCCAGCCCCATGTCCAGCCGGTCGAACACCGGCACCAGCCGCTGGTACAGCGCCAGCACCTTGGACGAGCTGCCGTCGGGGCCCGCCAGTTGCGGCAGCCGGTCCTCCTCGACGTCGCCGACGTTCGCCTCGAAGACCTCGCCCTCGCGGTTGACCAGCCGGTCCTCCTCGCCGTCGCGCAGGCCGCGCCACAGCGCGGCCGGGTGGTGTTCCTCCAGCGACACCTTCAGCCCGTTCGGCCACACCCGGCGCACCACCGCGCGGCGCACCCAGGGCACGCGCTGGAAGGCCTCGCGCCCGCGGCGCAGGTCGAGGGTGAAGAAGTTGCCGCGCAGCGCCGGCAGCGCATGGGTGCGGATGGTGGCGGCGGTGTTGCGCGACACCTCGCCCTCGATCTGGATGCTGCGGATGGTGAACACCGGCAGCCGCGCCAGCGCCAGCAGGCCGGCCGCGACGACGCCGAGGCCGACGACCACGAACAGCGTGCTCGCCAGCGCGCGCGTGAGGCGCACGTCGGCGGGCAGCGGGTTGGCGAGCACGGCGGCGTTCATGGCGAAGGCGTCAGGCGTGGTCCAGCGCGGCCGACGCCAGCAGCCGCAGGCACAGCTGCTCGTAGGGGATGCCGGCGGCCTTGGCCGACATGGGGACCAGCGAGTGGCCGGTCATGCCCGGCGAGGTGTTCATCTCCAGCAGGAAGGGCCGGCGGTCGCTGGCGCGCACCATCAGGTCGGCTCGGCCCCAGCCGCGGCAGCCGAGGACGCGGTACGCCTGCAGCACGATGGCCTGGATGGCGGCCTCCTCGTGCGGCGGCAGGCCGCTGGGGCAGTGGTACTGCACCACGTCGGTGAAGTACTTGTTCTGGTAGTCGTAGTTGCCGTCCGGCGCGGCGATGCGGATGATGGGCAGCGCCAGCGCACGGTCGCCCTCGCCGATCACCGGGCAGGTGATCTCCAGGCCCTCGACGAAGGCCTCGCACAGCACCTCGGGGTCGTGGCGCGCGGCCTCGCGCACCGCCGGGACCAGCGCCGCGGCGTCGCTCACCTTGGTGATGCCGATGGACGAACCCTCGCGCGGCGGCTTGACCATCAGCGGCAGCCCGATCGCGGCCGGGATGTCGGCGATGCGGGCGTCGGTCTGCTCGTGCGGCGCCAGCGACACCGACGGCGGGGTCGGCAGGCCGACCGCCGACCACACCCGCTTCGTCATCACCTTGTCCATGGCGATGGCCGAGGCCATGACGCCGGAGCCGGTGTAGGGGATGCGCAGCCATTCCAGCGCGCCCTGCACCGTGCCGTCCTCGCCGCCACGGCCATGCAGCGCGATGAAGACGCGGTCGACGCCGTCGCCCTTCAGCTCGGCCAGTTCGCGCTCGGCGGGGTCGAAGGCATGCGCGTCCACGCCCTGGCTGCGCAGCGCGGCCAGCACGCCCTGCCCGGACAGCAGCGAGATGTCGCGCTCGGCGGAGCGGCCGCCCATCAGGACCGCGACCCGGCCAAGACCCTGGACGTCGATGCGGTCGTCGCTCACTGCTGCATCCCCCTCATGGTCTGCTGGCCGATGGCGTCGACCACCTTCTGGGCCACGCCGCCGATGGAGCCGGCGCCCATGCAGATCACCACGTCGCCGGGCCGGGCCTGGTCGAGCACCGCCTGCGGCAGCGCGGCCACGTCGTCGACGAACACCGGCTCCACCTGGCCGGCCACGCGCAAGGCCCGGGCCAGGGCGCGGCCGTCGGCGGCGACGATCGGCGCCTCGCCGGCGGCGTAGACCTCGGTCAGCAGCACCGCGTCGGCGCTGCCCAGCACCTTGACGAAGTCCTCGAAGCAGTCGCGCGTGCGGGTGTAGCGGTGCGGCTGGAAGGCCAGCACCAGCCGGCGGCCGGGGAAGGCGCCGCGCGCCGCGGCGACCACGGCGGCCAGCTCCACCGGGTGGTGGCCGTAGTCGTCGATGAGCGTGAACGTCTGCCCCCGGTCGGCGGGTACGCCGCCCGCCCCCCAAGGGGGCACGCCGCCGCCTTGGGAGCGGCCCGGCGCCGGCGGCGCCACTCCGCTCCACATCGGGACCGGCAGCTCGCCATAACGCTGGAAACGCCGCCCCACGCCGGTGAAGCCGGCCAGCGCGCGCACCACCGGCTCGTCGGGCAGTTCCAGCTCGCTGGCCACGGCGATGGCGGCCAGCGCGTTGCGCACGTTGTGCTCGCCGGGCAGGTTGAGCGTGACGTGCAGGTCCGGCAGCACCGTGCCGTTGCGGCGCTGGGCGACGAAGGTCATCTGCCCGCCGGGCAGGGCCCGCACGTCCACCGCCCGCACCTGCACGCCCTCGTCCAGGCCGTAGGTGACCACCGGCCGCGACACCATCGGGATGATGGAGCGGCAGCCGGCGTCGTCGCCGCACAGGATGGCGGCGCCGTAGAAGGGCATGCGGTGCAGGAAGTCCACGAACGCCGCCTTCAGCCGCGCGAAATCGTGGCCGTAGGTGTCCATGTGGTCGGCGTCGATGTTGGTGATGACCGACAGCACCGGCGTCAGGTTGAGGAAGGAGGCGTCCGACTCGTCGGCCTCGACCACGATGTAGTCGCCGGCGCCCAGGCGCGAGTTGGCGCCGGCGCTGTTCAGGCGCCCGCCGATGACGAAGGTCGGGTCGACGCCGGCCTCGGCCAGCACGCTGGTGACCAGCGAGGTGGTGGTGGTCTTGCCATGCGTGCCGGCGATGGCGATGCCGGACTTCAGCCGCATCAGCTCGGCCAGCATCACCGCGCGCGGCACCACCGGGATGCGCCGAGCGCGGGCGGCGATGACCTCGGGGTTGTCGCCCTTCACCGCGGTGGAGGTGACCACCGCCTGCGCGCCGTCGATGTGCTGCGCGTCGTGCCCGATCGCCACCCGGATGCCGAGCGAGGCCAGCCGCTCGGTGGTGGCCGAGGCGGACTGGTCCGAGCCCGACACGGTGTAGCCGAGGTTGTGCAGGATCTCCGCGATGCCGGACATGCCCGCGCCGCCGATCCCGACGAAGTGGATGCGCTTGACGGCGTGTTTCATTTTTTCTTCTTCTCCACCATCGCCTCGATCTCGTCCGCCACCCGCGCCGCGGCGCGCGGCCGGCCGAGGTGGCGGGCCTTGTCGGCGATGGTGAACAGGGCGAAACGGTCCTGGCGGTCGATCAGCGCGGCCAGCGAGGCGGCGGTCAGCTCCTTCTGCGGCAGGTGCAGCGCCGCGCCGTGCTGGGCCATGAACTTCGCGTTGTCCTGCTGGTGCGAGGTGGTGCTGACGATCAGCGGCACCAGGATGGCCGGCACGCCGGCGACACAGAGCTCGCTCACCGTCACCGCGCCGGCGCGGCAGACCACCAGGTCGCACGCCGCCAGGCGGCGCGGCATGTCGTCGATGAAGGGCAGCACCTCGGCGTTGTCGATGCCGGCCGCCGCGTAGGCGGCGCGCACGCCATCCGCCATCGCCGGGCCAGTCTGGTGGGTGACGCTGGGACGGCGCTCCGGCGGCATCAGCGCCAGCGCCTGCGGCAACGTCTCGTTGAGCACCTTGGCGCCCAGGCTGCCGCCCACCACCAGCAGCTTCAGCGGCCCGCTGCGCTGGGCGAAGCGCTCGGCCGGCGGCTCGATGGCCTCGATCTCGGCGCGCACCGGGTTGCCGGTGACGACCGCGCGGTCCTTCAGCCGGGTGGCGGCTTCGCCGTCGAAGCCGAAGCCGATGCGGTCGGCCATCGGCAGCAGCGCCCGGTTGGACAGCAGCAGCGAGGCGTCGGCGTTGACCAGCATCAGCGGCTTGCGCGCCAGCCGGGCCATGACGCCGCCGGGCACGCAGACGTAACCGCCCATGCCGAGCACCGCGTCGGCCGCGCGCCGCTGCAGGATGCGCCGGGCCTCGCCGAACGCCTTCAGCAGCTGGCGCGCACCCTGCAGCGTGTGCCGGACGCCCTTGCCGCGCAGCCCGGCGAAACCGATGGCGTCGACCGGGATGCCGGTGGGCGGCACCAGCCGGTGCTCCATGCCGGCGGGCGTGCCCAGCCAGCTGACGCTCCAGCCGCGCTGCTGCATCTCGGTGGCGACGGCCAGGCCGGGGATGATGTGGCCGCCGGTGCCGGCGGCCATGATGACGAGGTGACGGCTCATGTTCTGCCACCCCGCATCAGCGCGCGGTTCTCGATGTCCACCCGCAGCACGATCGCCAGCGCGATCAGGTTGAGCACGATGGCCGACCCGCCGTAGCTCATCAGCGGCAACGTCAGCCCCTTGGTCGGCAGCAGCCCCAGGTTCACGCCCATGTTGATGAAGGCCTGCCCGCCGAGCCAGGTGCCGATGCCCTGCGTCATCAGCCCGGCGAACACCCGGTCGAGCGCGATGGCCTGGCGGCCGATGTGGAAGATGCGCCGCGTCAGCCAGAAGAAGGCGGCGATGACGCAGGCCACGCCGACGAAGCCCAGTTCTTCGCCCACCACCGCGAGCAGGAAGTCGGTGTGCGCCTCGGGCAGGTAGTGCAGCTTCTCCACGCTGGAGCCCAGGCCCTGGCCGAACAGCTCGCCACGGCCGAGTGCGATCAGCGAATGCGTCAGCTGGTAGGCCTTGCCCTGCGCGTAGGCCGGGTTCCACGGGTCGAGGTAGGCGAAGATGCGCTGCCGGCGGAACTCGCTGAAGACGATCATCAGCACGAAGGCGCCGACCAGCACCGCCACGCTGAGGAAGAACATCCGCCCGTTGACGCCGCCGAGGAAGAGGATGCCCAGCGCGATGGCGGCGATGACCATGAAGGCGCCCATGTCGGGCTCGGCCAGCAGCAGGATGCCGGTGAGGCCCAGCGCCACGGCCATCGGCGTCACCGCGCGGAAGAAGTTCTCCCGCGCGTCCATCTTGCGCACCATGTAGCTGGCGGCGTAGAGCGCGGTGGCCAGCTTGGCCCACTCGCTGGGCTGGAAGTTCAGCACGCCGAGCGGAATCCAGCGCCGGGCGCCGTTGACCCCCTTGCCGATGTGCGGGATGAGCACCAGCACCAGCAGCGCCAGGGCCGAGACGAAGAACCAGGGCGCCCACTTCTCCCAGGTGGCGATCGGGATCTGCACCACCACCACCGCGGCGACGAAGGCCAGGCTCAGCGACAGCGCATGGCGGCTCAGGAAGTGGGTGGGCGCGTAGCGGGCGAAGCGCGGGTTGTCCGGCAGCGCGATGGAGGCCGAATAGACCATCACCAGGCCCAGCGCCAGCAGCGCCACCGTCACCGCCACCAGCGCCTGGTCGAAGCCGAGCAGCCGCGCCGGCTGGCCGGCCGCGGGCGCCCCCACCCAGTCGCGGATGGGCACCGGGCCGTCCTCGTCGCGGCGGCCGGGCTTGAGCCGGCCGAGCCAGCCGGCGAGGCCCTGCAGGCGGGTGGCGACCGCACCGCTCATGCCAAGGCCTCCCCGTGCTCGGCAGCGATGGCCTGCACCTCGTCGGCGAACACCTGCGCGCGGTGCGCGTAGTCGCGGAACATGTCCAGGCTGGCGCAGGCGGGGCTGAGCAGCACCGCATCGCCCGACCGGGCCTGCGCGAAGCACCAGCGCACCGCGTCGGGCAGCGACCCGTGGCGCTGCAGCGGCAGGTCGAGCGCCGACAGCACCGACGCGAGGGCCTCGGCGTCGCGGCCGATGAGCGCCACCGCCCGCGCATGCCGGCGCAGCGGCTCGACCAGCGGCGCGAAGTCCTGCCCCTTGCCGTCGCCGCCGAGGATGAGCGCCAGCTTCGCCGGAGCGCGGTCGGCGCCGAGGCCGTCGATGGCCGCCACCGTGGCGCCGACGTTGGTGCCCTTGCTGTCGTCGTAGGCCTCGATGCCGTTCACCGTGGCCAGGTACTCGACGCGGTGCGGCTCGCCGCGGTACTCGCGCAGGCCGTGCAGCATCGGCGCCAGCGGCAGGCCGGTGCTGGTGGCCAGGGCCAGCGCGGCCAGCGCATTGGCCGCGTTGTGGCGCCCGCGCAGGCGCAGCGCGTCGGCGGGCATCAGGCGGCGGATGTGCAGGTCCTCGGCCGGCACCGCGGCCTTGCGGCCCCGGCCCTTGCCGCCGTCGTCCTCCGACGGCAGCGCCTGCACCAGCCAGGCCATGCCGCCTTCGACGACCAGGCCGAAGTCGCCCGGCGCGCGCGGCGCGTCGAGGCCGAAGCGGACCACCTCCCGCGACACGGTGCGGCCGGGCCGGCCGCGCGCGCCCTTGACCACCACCGGCGGCGGCACCAGCGCCTCGACCGCCGCGTCGTCGCGGTTGATCACCAGCATGCCGCGCTCGCCGAAGACGCGGCCCTTGGCCGCGGCGTAGGCCGCCATGTCGCCATGCCAGTCCAGGTGGTCCTGCGTGATGTTGAGCACCGCGGCGGCGTGCGGCTCGAAGCCGCGCACGCCGTCGAGCTGGAAGCTGGACAGCTCCAGCACCCAGACCTCGGGCAGGTGCTCGAACACCGGCGGCGGTGGCGGTGGCGGGGCGATGGGCAGCGGCCGCTCGGCGTGCGCGGCCTCGTCGGCGGCCAGTTCGGCGGCGACCTCGGGCTCGGGCTCGTCGACCAGCGCCGTCTCGTCTTCCACCAGCGCCAGTTCGGCGCCGAGGGCGTCGTCGTCGGGCTCCTCGTCGTCGGGCGCCTCGTCGGCGGCGGGCGCGGCCGGTGCGTCCAGCGACAGGCCCTGCGCGTCCAGCGCGGCGGCCAGCGTGTCCAGCAGCGACGGCCCGATGTTGCCGGCCAGCGCCACGCGGGCCCCGGCGCGTTCGCACAGCAGGCCGGTGAGCGCGGTGGTGGTGGTCTTGCCGTTGGTGCCGGTGATCGCCAGCACCTTGGGCGCGTAGCCGTGCGCGGCGGCCAGCGCGGCCAGCGCGCGGGCGAAGAGCTCCAGTTCGCCGGCCACCCACAGGCCGCGGTCGGTGGCGCCCTTCAGCAGCGCCGCGAGGCGTTCGTCGCGCGGCGACAGGCCGGGGCTCTTGAAGATGGCGTCGATGCGCTCGCCGCCGTCGAGAAGCGCGGCCAGGTCCAGCGCGCCGTGCAGGCGCCGGGCTTGCGGCAGTTCGCGCTTCAGGTCGTCGTCCTTCGGCGCCGCCTCCCGCGAATCCCACACCCGGACGCTGGCCGCCCCCAGCCGCGCGCACCAGCGCGCCATGGCCAGGCCCGAATCGCCGAGGCCGAGGACGAGGACGTGCTTGCCTTGGAGCATGGCAGGGCCCGCCCGGCCGCCCGAAGGGCCCTGCGCGCCCCCGTGGGGGGCAGCGAACGAAGAGAGCGTGGGGGGCCGTCATGCCTACCGCAGCTTCAGCGTCGCCAGGCCGATCAGGCACAGCAGCATGGTGATGATCCAGAAGCGCACCACCACCTGCGTCTCGTTCCAGCCGCTCTTCTCGAAGTGGTGGTGCAGCGGCGCCATCTTCAGGATGCGCCGGCCGGCGCCGTGGCGCTTCTTGGTGTACTTGAAGTAGCTGACCTGCGCCATCACCGACAGCGCCTCGACGACGAAGATGCCGCCCATCACCGCCAGCACGATCTCCTGGCGCACGATGATGGCGATGGTGCCCAACGCGCCGCCGAGCGCCAGCGCGCCCACGTCGCCCATGAAGACCTGCGCCGGGTGGGTGTTGAACCAGAGGAAGGCCAGCCCCGCGCCCGCCATCGCGGCGCAGAACACCAGCAGCTCGCCGGCGCCGGCGATGTAGGGGAAGAGCAGGTACTTCGAGTACACCGAGCTGCCCACCACGTAGGCGAAGACGCCGAGCGCCGAGCCCACCATCACCACCGGCATGATGGCCAGGCCGTCGAGCCCGTCGGTGAGGTTGACCGCGTTGCTGGCGCCCACCATCACCAGGTAGCTGAGGATGACGAAGCCCCAGAAGCCCAGCGGGTAGCTCACCGTCTTGAAGAACGGCACCAGCAGGTCGGCGTTGGGCGGCAAGTCATTGGTGAACCCGCTGGTGACCCAGTTGACGAACAGCTCCAGCACCCGCTGGTTGCTGTTCTCCGAGATGGCGAAGGCCAGGTAGGTGGCGGCCAGCAGCCCGATGATCGACTGCCAGAGGTACTTCTCGCGGCTGCGCATGCCCTCCGGGTTCTTCTGCACCACCTTGCGCCAGTCGTCGACCCAGCCGATGGCGCCGAAGCCGAAGGTGACCAGCAGCACGATCCAGACGAAGCGGTTGCTCCAGTCGAACCACAGCAGCGTGGACACGCCGATGCCGATGAGGATGAGCACGCCGCCCATGGTCGGCGTGCCGCTCTTGGCCAGGTGGGCCTGGATGCCGTACTCGCGGATGGGCTGGCCGATCTTCAGCGCCGCCAGCCGGCGGATGACCATCGGGCCCAGGCCGAGGCCGATGAGCAGCGCGGTCATCGCCGCCATCACCGAGCGCAGCGTCAGGTACTGGAACACGCGCAGGAAGCTGAGCGTGTCGGGGTACAGGGACTGCAGCCAGTTGAACAGGCCGAGCAGCATCAGTCGTTCTCCTCGGGCAGCATGGCGGGCGGGGCCGGCGGCGGCGTCAGCAGCGCCTGCACCACCTGCTCCATGCGCATGAAGCGCGAGCCCTTGACCAGCGCGGCCTGGCAGGCGGGCGCCTCGGCCAGCGCCACCAGCAGCGAGCCCAGGTCGTCGAAATGGCGGGCGCCACGGCCGTAGGCCACGGCGGCGTGGGTGGCGAGCTGGCCGGTGGTCCACAGCGCGTCGAGCCCGCGCTCGCGGGCATAGGCGCCCACCTCCTCGTGGAAGGCCGGGCCCTGCGACCCCACCTCGCCCATGTCGCCCAGCACCAGCCAGCGCGGGCCGGGCAGCTCGGCCAGCACGTCGATGGCGGCGCGCACCGAGTCGGGGTTGGCGTTGTAGCTGTCGTCGACCAGCGCATAGGGCTGGCCCCGCCGGTCGACGGCGCCGTGCAGCTGAGAACGGCCCTTGACCGGACGGAAGGCGCCCAGGCCCTTCAGCACCGCGTCCAAAGGCGCACCGGCGGCCAGCGCGCAGGCGGCGGCGGCCAGCGCGTTCTTCACGTTGTGGCGGCCGGCGATGGCCAGTCGGGCGGTGCCGTCGCCGGCCGGCGTGCGCAACTGCAGCGACCACGCGCCGTCCTCGAAGTGGGCGTCGCCGCGCACCGCCGCGCGGGCGTCGAGGCCGAGCGCGAAGTCCATCACCCGGCGCTGGCCGGCCAGCCCGCGCCACAGCGGCGCGTAGGCATCGTCGGCGGGGAACACTGCCACGCCGGCGTCGCCCAGTTCGGTGATGGCGCGGCCGTTCTCGTGCGCCACCGCCTCGACGCTGGCCATGAACTCCTGGTGCTCGCGCTGGGCGTTGTTGACCAGCGCCACCGTGGGCTGCGCCAGTTCGGCCAGGCGGGCGATCTCGCCGGGGTGGTTCATGCCCAGCTCGACCACCGCCGCCCGGTGCGTCGGCCGCAGGCCCAGCAGGGTGAGCGGCACGCCGATGTGGTTGTTGAGGTTGCCGTGGGTGGCGTGCGCCCGATCGCCCAGCCAGGCGTCGAGGATGGCGGCCACCATCTGGGTGACGGTGGTCTTGCCGTTGCTGCCGGTGACGGCGACGAGCTGCAGCGCGAAGCGCTGGCGCCAGGCGCCGGCCAGTTCCTGCAGCGCGGCCAGGCTGTCGGGCACCTGCAGCCCGGGGAGGCCGGCCTCCGCGAGGCCGCGTTCGGCGATGGCGGCCACCGCGCCGGCCGCCTTCGCCTGCGGCAGGAAGTCGTGGGCGTCGAAGCGCTCGCCCTTCAGCGCCACGAACAGGTCGCCGGGCCGCAGGTTGCGGGTGTCGGTGTGCACGCGGGTGAAGGCGACGCCGGGGTCGCCGACCAGTTCCGCGTCGTCGACGAGCATGGCCGCGCCCATCAGCGTCGACATCGGCATGGCCATCGGCACAGGGGCCGGCGTCGCGCGCGCCCGCAGCGCGGTCTCGGCCTGCTCGACGTCGGAGAAGTGCCGGCGCTCGCCGCGCACCTCCTGGTGGTCCTCATGGCCCTTGCCGGCGATCAGCACCACGTCGCGCGCGTCGGCCTGGCCGATGGCCTGGTGGATGGCGCCGGCGCGGTCCTCGATCACCGTGGCCGCATCCGGCCGCGCCAGCCCGGCCACCATCTGCGCCAGGATCTGCGCCGGCGGCTCGTCGCGCGGGTTGTCGCTGGTCAGCAGCAGGCGGTCGGCCAGGGCCTCGCCGATGGCGGCCATGCGCGGCCGCTTCGCCGCGTCGCGGTTGCCGCCGCAGCCGACCACGCAGACCAGCCGGCCGCCTCGCGAGGCGGCCAGCGGCTGCAGCGCCCGCAGCACCTTGTCGAGCGCGTCGGGCGTGTGGGCGTAGTCGACGACCACTTCCGGCTGGCCTTCATGCGAGACCCGCTGCAGGCGTCCGGGCACGGGCGTCAGCTGCGGCACGACGGACACCGCGTCGTCCAGCGACACGCCCAGCGCCCGCAGGCCGCCGATCACCACCAGCAGGTTGTGCACGTTGTAGTCGCCGACGAGCCGGCTCTTCACCGCGACGCTGCGGCCGCCCTCGGTCAGCTCGAAGGCCAGGCCGCCGTCCTCGTAGCGCAACCGTTGGGCACACAGCCGCGCCGGCTGGCCCACCGCGCAGGTCCACAGGTCGAGGCCCGCGCCTTCCAGTTCCAGCGCCAGCAGCGCGCCGCGCGCGTCGTCGAGGTTGACCACCGCCGCCTGCAGCCCGGGCCAGCCGAAGAGCAGCCGCTTGGCCGCCCAGTAGCCGTCCATGCCGCCGTGGTAGTCGAGGTGGTCCTGGGTGAAGTTGGTGAACAGCGCGACGGCGATGCGGGTGCCGGTCAGCCGCTGTTCGACCAGGCCGATCGACGAGGCCTCGATGGCGCAGGCCGAGAAGCCGGCATCGGCGAAGTGCCTGAGGGCGGCCTGCAGCCGCACCGGGTCGGGCGTGGTCAGGCCGGTGGACTCGACGGTCGAGGCGCGATCGCCGAGCGGCGGCTCCCCGATCCCGAGCGTGCCCACCACGCCGCAGCGCCGGCCCAGCGCGGTCAGCGCCTGCGCGGTCCACCAGGCGGTGCTGGTCTTGCCATTGGTGCCGGTGGTGGCGACCACCTGCAGCCGCTCGCTCGGCCGGCCGTAGAAGGCCGCCGCCAGGGGGCCCGTCGCCGCCTTCAGCGACGGCAGCGCCGCCACCCGCGCGTCGGCGAAGCCGAAGGCCTCCACGCCCTCGGCCTCGACCAGGCAGGTGGTGGCGCCGGCGTCCAGCGCCGCCGCCACGAAGCGCCGGCCGTCGGTGGCGTAGCCCGGCCAGGCGATGAAGCCGTCGCCCGGCCGCACCTGGCGGCTGTCGGTGCGCAGCTCGCCGCCCACCCGTTCGGTGAGCCAGCGCGCGGCCGCCTGGGGCGAGGTCAGGTGGGTGAGGGCCATGGACTGCGGATGGCGGTACGGGCGGCGGCGGCGAGGGCTCAGAAGCTCTCGGGCTCGGCCAGCTGCTGCGCGATGATCTGCGGCTTGACGTCGAGGTCGGGCGGCACGCCGAGCAGGCGCAGGCTCTGCTGCACCACCTGGCTGAACACCGGCGCCGCCACGGCGCCGCCGTAGTACTGCCCGTTGCTCGGCTCGTCGACCATCACCGCGACCACGATGCGCGGGTTGCCGATCGGCGCCATGCCGACGAACCACGAGCGGTACTTGTTGCTCGCGTAGCCCTTGCCTTCCTGCTTGTGCGCGGTGCCGCTCTTGCCGCCCACCGAGTAGCCGATGGTCTGCGCCTTCGGCGCGGTGCCGCCCGGGCCGGCGGCCAGCTGCAGCATCAGGCGCATGGTCTGCGCGGTGCGCGGCGACATCACCTGCACCCCGCCGGCGCAGGGCGCCTGCGGCTGCGGCTGGCGCAGCATGGAGATGGGGATCAGCGTGCCGTCGCAGGCGAAGGCGGTGTAGGCGTGGGCCAGCTGCAGCAGCGAGGCCGACACGCCGTAGCCGTACGACATCGTCGCCTGCTCGATCGGCCGCCAGGTCTTGTAGGGACGCAGCCGGCCGGTGACGGCGCCGGGGAAGTCGATCTGCGGCTTCTGGCCGAAGCCGACGCCGGCCATCAGCTCCCACATCTCGCGCGGCGCCATCTGCATGGCCAGCCGCGCGGTGCCGACGTTGCTGGACTTCTGGATCACCTCGCGCACCGTCAGCATGTTGTGCGGGTGGGCGTCGCGGATGGCGGTGCCGGTGACGACCAGGCTGCCGGGGGCGGTGTGGATCGGCGTGTCGGGGTTGACGCGGCCGGTCTCCAGGGCATGGGCGACGATGAAGGGCTTCATCGTCGAGCCGGGCTCGAAGGTGTCCGTCAGCGCGCGGTTGCGCAGCTGCCCGCCGGTGAGGCCGCTGCGGTCGCCGGGGTCGTAGCTGGGGTAGTTCGCCAGCGCCAGCACCTCGCCGGTCTGCACGTCCAGCACCACCACGCTGCCCGCCTTGGCCTTGTGCTCGGCCACCGCCTCGCGCACCCGCTGGTAGGCGAAGAACTGCACCTTCGAGTCGATGGACAACGAGACGTCGCGGCCGTGCAGCGGCTCGATCTGGTCGCCGATGTCCTCGACCACCCGGCCGAGCCGGTCCTTGACCACGCCGCGCGAGCCGTCCTTGCCCTGCAGGTCGCGCTGGAAGGCGAGCTCGATGCCCTCCTGCCCGCGGTCCTCGATGTTGGTGAAGCCGACCACGTGGGCCGCGGCCTCGCCTTCGGGATAACGCCGGCGGTACTCGGCCACCTGGTAGACGCCCTTGATCTTCAGCGCCTTGACCTGCTCCCACAGCCGCTCGTCGACCTGGCGCCTGAGCCAGACGAAGTTGGGGCTGTCGTCGAGCCGGTTGGCCAGCTCGCGCTCGGTCATGCCGACCAGCCGGGCGAGCTGGCGGCGCTGCTCAGGCGAAGCCTCCAGGTCCTTGGGGATGGCCCAGATGGACGGCACCGGCACGCTGGCGGCCAGGATCTGGCCGTTGCGGTCGACGATGCGGCCGCGGCTGGCCGGCACCTCCAGCGTGTGCGCGTAGCGCTTCTCGCCCTGGCGCTGGTAGAAGTCGGTGCCGATGACCTGGATGTAGACGGCGCGCCCCGCCAGCGCGGTGAAGCCGGTGGCGATGAGGGCGACCAGGAACTTCGAGCGCCAGGGCGGCGTCTTCGACGCCAGCAGCGGGCTGGTGGCGTAGTTGACGCTGCGCACGCTGTTCATCGGCGTGGGGCGCTGCCGGCCGCGCGGCAGCGGGCGCGCGCCCGCGGGCGCCGATCCGGACGTCTTGAACCAACCCATCGTCACCGCCCCGCCGCCGACGCAGGCGCCGGCACATCCTCGACGTACTGCGTCACCGCCGGCGTGGCGGTGCGCATCTTCAACTTCTCCCGCGCCACCTGCTCCACCCGCAGGTGCGTGGCCTGCGCCTGGCGCTCGGCCAGCAGGCGCACACGGTCGGTGTCGAGGCGGCGCGCCTCGGTCTGCGCCCGGTCCAGTTCGGTGAACAGGCGCCGCGAGCGGTAGGAGGTGTTGACCAGCAGCAGGCCGCTCGCCACCAGGGCCAGCAGCAGCAGGAGGTTGAACTTGGTCATGCCGCCAGGGCCTCTCCGGTGCGCTCGGCCACCCGCAGCACCGCCGACCGCGCGCGCGGGTTGGCGGCCACTTCGTCCGCCGACGGCTTGATGCGGCCCAGCGCCTTCAGGCGCAGCGGGGGCACCGGCGCGAAGGGCGCACGGCGGTCGACCTCGGCGCGGCTCTCGCGGGCGATGAAGGTCTTCACGATGCGGTCTTCCAGCGAATGGAAGGCGATGACGGCCAGTCGGCCTCCCGGCAGCAGCAGGTCCGGTACCTGGCTCAGCGCCCGCTCCAACGCTTCGAGCTCGGCGTTGACGAAAATCCGAAGAGCCTGAAAGGTGCGCGTCGCCGGATCCTGGCCGGCCTCGCGGGTGCGGACCGCAGAAGCCACGACGGCGGACAGCTCGGCGGTGGTGAGCACCGGCCGTCCGGCCGTGCGGCGAGCCACAAGCGCCTTTGCAATCGGGCGAGCAAACCGTTCTTCGCCATAGTCGCGGATCACCTGCGCCAGCTGCTGCTCGTCGACGCGGTTGAGGAAGTCGGCCGCGCTCTCACCGCGCGTGGTGTCCATGCGCATGTCCAGCGGGCCGTCGAAGCGGAAGCTGAAGCCGCGCGCGGGGTCGTCGATCTGCGGGCTGGAGACGCCCAGGTCGAGCAGCACGCCGTGCACCCGGGTGATGCCGAGCGCGGTCAGCTCGTCGCGCAGGTCGGCGAAGCTGGCGTGGCAGATGCAAAAACGCGGGTCCTCGACCCGCGATGCGCTGTCGGCGGCCGTGGCCGCGGCGATCGCCTCCGGGTCCTTGTCGAAGGCGACCAACCGCCCTCCCCGGCCCAGCCGCGCGAGCAGCTCGCGCGAATGGCCGCCACGGCCGTAGGTGCCGTCGACGTAGATGCCGTCGGGCTCCCACATCAGCGCGTCGACCGCCTCCTTCAGGAGGACCGTCCGGTGCGTGTAGGCGCCAGCCATCAGAAGACGAAGTCCTTGAGCGCCTCGGGCATGCCCTGGGCCATGACCTTGGCCTCGTGCGCGGCGTAGCGCTCGGCGTCCCACAGCTCCAGCCGCTGGCCCATGCCGAGCAGCATCACGTCCTTGTTCAGGCCGGCGGCCGCGCGCAGCTCGGGCGACACCAGCACCCGCGAGCCGCCGTCGATCTCGACGTCCATCGCGTTGCCGAGAAAGATGCGGCGCCAGCCGTCGGCCGCCATCGGCAGCGCGGCCAGCTTGTCGCGGAAGGTCTCCCAGGCGGGACGCGGGAAGACCAGCAGGCAGCCGTCGGGGTGCTTCGTGAGCGTCAGCTGTCCCCCCGGCCAGCGCCTGCAGCACGTCGCGATGGCGCACGGGGACGGTGATCCGTCCCTTCGCGTCCAGCGCGAGCGCCGAAGCGCCCTGGAAGACAAAAGATGCCACTGAGTCCCACTAAAAACCACTTTGCGGCACTTTATCGCACCACCCTGGCGCGGTCAATCAAAACGGGCGCGAAACTTCAATCAAATCAACAACTTACAGCCGCATGTGCAGTTACTCACAAGATTTTCTCGGCCAAAAGCAAAGACTTGCGAGAGGCACTGAAAGTGGAAGGTGAGCAGCAGGGCGCTTCACCTGGACAGGCGGCGACGCCACAACCGGCAATGGCGGCCAGCGGCAGCAGACCGAGGGCACCCGCCACAAGAGGCGCGGTGCTGTCCCACCCGGGACAGGTTGCCTCCGGCGGCTAGGGGCGGGCTGCCGTTAGCGCGCCCGGAGGGATCCGGGTCCTCCGGTCCGCTTGGGTAGCCCGCGTGGGGGGCGGCCGCCAGGCGGCCGGGGGCTCAAAGTGAGGTGTCCATCACCATCATGAGGCAGAACCCCACCGCCAGGCCGAGGGTGGCCCAGGTCTCGTGGCCGCGGCGGTGGCTTTCGGGAATCACCTCGTGGCTGACCGCGAACAGCATGGCCCCCGCGGCCAGCGACAGGCCCCACGGCAGCAGCGCCGAGAACACGTTGACCGCCAGCGCGGCGAGCACGGCGAACGCCGGCTCGACCACGCCCGACAACGCGCCCAGCAGCGCCGCCCGGCCGCGCGGCAGGCCGGCGCCGACCAGCGCCAGCGCGATGACCAGCCCCTCGGGAATGTCCTGCAGCGCGATGCCGGCGGCGAGTTCGCGCGCCTCGGGCACGGCCGCCCCCGCGGCGACGCCGACGGCCATGCCCTCCGGGATGTTGTGCAGCGTGATGGCGAGCACGAACAGCGTCACCCGCCCCATCGGCCGGCCGGGGCCCTCGCGGTCGTGGCCGCGGCCGTCGAAGTGGCGGTGCGGCCAGGCGCGGTCGAGCAGCAGCATGGCGAGCACCCCGGACAGCAGGCCGGCGCTGACCAGCAGGCCGGCCGCCGCCGGCCGCAGCCCCTGCTCGCCCGCCGCCGCCAGGCCCGGGAGCAGCAGCGAGAAGGCGGTGGCGGCCAGCATGACGCCGGCGCCGAAGCCCATCAGCGCGTCCTCGACCCGGGGCGCCATGCGCCGCACGACGAGCACCGCGCCGGCGCCGGCCGCGGTGGCCAGCGCGCACCACAGTCCGCCGGTCAGGCCGTCGCGCAGCCCCTGCGACCAGCCCCCGGGGCGCACGCCGGCGCCCGAGGTGGCCAGCACGGCCAGCACCGCGAGCGCGAGCAGCAGGGACAACGCGCCGGCCGTGCGCAGCGCGCCCCAGCCCGGCAGCCGCGCCTCGGCGCGCCACCACTGCAGAACGGCCTGGACCATCAGGCCGGTCTCCCGCGGGTCGGGGCGTCGTCGTCGGAGTGGACCATGCGGCGCCCGGTGCAAGCGGGGTGCCCGTCGCCGGCCGCCGCCACGCCGGACACCTCGAACTGAGGCCCGGAAGGGGTGCTGATCGGACCAGCGCCCGCCGCCGGCGCATGCTCCACTGGCCCACGATCTCGCACACCCTGGGGGAATCATGTCGGCCCTTCTTGCCCGTGCCACCACCTCGAGGCGGCTGCTGCTGGCCTTCGGCGCCGTCCTGCTGCTGGCGCTGGCAATCGCCGGCATCGCGCTCGACGCGATGAGCAGCGCCGCGGCGCTGTGCCCCGGCACCGCCGGCGGTCCAGTGGCCTGTGCCGGCGTGCTGGCCCGACTGCAGCAGGCGCGCTGGCTGGTGATCGGCCTCGGCGCCGCGACGTTGGCGGCGGCGCTCGTCGGCGCCTGGTCGCTGCAGCGGGCGATCGGCCGGCCGCTGCAGCAGGCGCTGCTGATCGCGCAGACCGTCGCCTCCGGCGACCTCAGCCAGGAGTTCGACGACGGTGGGCGCCAGGACGAGTTCGGCCGCCTGCTCGGGGTCATGGGCGAGATGGAGGACATGCTGACCGACGTGGTGAGCCGCATCCGCGACGCCACCGACGGCATCGCCACCGTCGCGGCGCAGATCGACAGCGGCAACGGCAACCTGTCGCAGCGCACGCTGGAGCAGACCGGTGCGCTGCAGCGCACCGCGGCCGGCATGCGCTCGCTGACCGAGACCGTCAACCAGAACGCCCGCCGGGCCGAGGACGCCAGCGCGCTGGCCGCCGGCGTCACCGCCGCCGCCGAGCGCAGCGGCGAGGTGGCGACGCAGGCGGTGCGTCAGATGGACGCCGTGAGCGCCAGCGCGCGCCGCATGGGCGACATCATCGAGGTGATCGAGGGCATCGCCTTCCAGACCAACATCCTGGCGCTCAACGCCGCGGTGGAGGCCGCCCGGGCCGGCGAACACGGCCGCGGCTTCGCGGTGGTGGCCGGCGAGGTGCAGGGCCTGGCCCGGCGCAGCGGCCACGCCGCCAAGGAAATCAAGGACCTGATCGCCGACGCGGTCGAGCATGCCCACACCGGCGCGAACCGGGTGGCCGAGGCCGGCCGCGGCATGACGGAAATGGTCGACGCGGTGCGCCGCGTGGGCGGGCTGCTGCAAGAGATCGCCTCCGCGCTGCAGGCGCAGCGCGACGGCATCGGCCAGGTCAACCAGGCGGTGGTGGAGATGGACCACATGACGCAGCAGAACGCGGCGCTGGTGGAAGAAGCGGCGGCGGCCGCGTCGGCGCTGGCCCACCAGGCCGGCGGGCTGCAGCAGGTGGTGGCGGAGTTCCGCCTCGACGCCGAGGACGCGCCGGCCGGGGCCTGACGCGACGGCCCTAGGCGCCCTTGCCCGAGGCGGCGGCCACTTGCCGCAGCGCCTGTTCCAACACCTCGGGCGGTTGCCCGCCCTGCAGCAGGTGCCGGCCGTCGATGACGAAGGACGGCACCGAGCGGATGCCCATCTGCTGCCAGCGCTGCTCCTCGCGCCGCACGTCCTCGGCATGGCGGTCGCTGGCCAGCAGCTCGGCCGCGGCCTCGCCGTCCAGGCCGACCGATTCGGCAACGGCGCGCAGCACCGCGGGGTCGCCGACGTTCTCGCCGCGGCCGTGGTAGGCCGCCAGCAGGGCGCGCTTGAGGTCGAGCTGACGACCCTGCCCCGCGGCCCAGTGCAGCAGGCGGTGGGCGTCGAACGTGTTCCAGATGCGCGCCCGCTCGCCGAAGTGGAAGCCCACGGCCGCGCCGCGCTCGTGCAGCGTCGCCTGGTTGCGGCGGATCTGCTCGGGCGGCACGCCGTACTTGTGGCTCAGGTGCGCCAGCGCGTCCTCGCCTTCGGGGCCCATCTGCGGGTTCAGCTCGAAGGGCTGGAAGTGCAGGTCCAGCGCCAGCTCGCCGGCCAGGCGGTCGCGCGCGATCTCCAGCGACGCCAGGCCGACGGCGCACCAGGGGCAGGCGACGTCGGAGACGACGTCGACGCGCAGCGTGGGCAGGCTTGGCGTGGCCATGGCTCAGGCGCTGGCCAGCAGCCGCTTCACGTCCGCCGCCAGCGCGGGCGCCCCGGCGCCGTAGCGGGTGAAGAGGCGGATGCGGCCCTGCGGGTCGAAGACGAAGGCGCCGGCGGTGTGGTCCAGGGTGTAGCTGCCCTCGGCCTTGCCCGGCACCTTGGCGTAGAAGACCTTGAATTCCTTGGCCGCGGCCTGGGTCTGCTCCGGCGTGCCGCGCAGGGCGACGAAGGCGGGATCGAAGTTGGCGACGTAGGCCTTGAGCAGTTCGGGCGTGTCGCGCTCCGGGTCGAGGGTGACGAAGACGCCCTGCAGCTTGTCCCCCTGCTCGCCCAGGGCGCGCTTGACCTCGGCGATCTCGGCCATGGTCGCGGGGCAGACGTCGGGGCACTGGGCGTAGCCGAAGAACAGCACCACCACCTTGCCCTTCCACTCGGCCAGCGTGCGCGGCTTGCCGTCGACGTCCGGCAGCGACAGCTCGCGGGCGTAGGTGGCGCCGGTGATGTCCACGCCCTGGAAGCCGGCGGTGTCGGCGCCCTCGCGCTGGCCGCAGGCGGTCAGCAGGGGCAGGCCGGCGGCGGCCAGCAGCAGGTGGCGTCGGGAAGGGGTCATGGCAGCCATGGTCGCAGGTAATGGTCCAGCAGCAGTGCGGCGAAGAGCAGCGACAGGTGCCAGATGGAAAAGCGGAAGGTGGCGCGCGCCAGGGCGTCGCTGTAGCCGCGCCACAGCTTCCAGCCGTAGTGGATGAAACGGCCGCCGAGCACCAGCGCCGCCACCAGGTAGAGCACGCCGCTCATGCCGTGCAGGAAGGGCAGCAGCGTGGCGGCGAACAGCACCAGCGTGTACAGCAGCACCTGCAGGCGGGTGAACTCGTTGCCGTGGGTGACCGGCAGCATCGGCAGGCCGGAGCGTCGGTAGTCCTCCGCCCGGTACAGCGCCAGCGCCCAGAAGTGCGGCGGCGTCCACAGGAAGATGATCAGGCAGAGCATCCACGCCTCGGCGCCGACATCGCCCCGCATCGCCGCCCAGCCGAGCACCGGCGGCATGGCGCCGGAGGCGCCGCCGATGACGATGTTCTGCGGCGTCATCGGTTTCAGCACCACGGTGTAGACGACCGCGTAGCCGACGAAGGTGGCGAAGGTCAGCCACATGGTCAGCGGGTTGACCGCGAACCACAGGATGGCCGAGCCGATGGCGCACAGCAGGGCGGAGAAGGTCAGCGCCTGCGTGTTGCTGAGCTCACCCTTGGCGGTGGGTCGCCAAGCCGTGCGCGCCATGCGGGCGTCGATGTGCTGCTCGACCAGGCAGTTGAACGCCGCCGCGGCGGCGGCCACCAGCCAGATGCCGGCCACCGCCCACAGCACCCGCACCCAGTCGGGCCAGCCGGGCTCGGCCAGCAGCATGCCGATCAGCGCGCAGAAGACGATGAGCTGCACCACCCGCGGCTTGGTCAGCGCATGGAACTGCGCCAGGCGCGAGCGCAGCGAGCCGGCCGTGGTGGAGGCGGAGGCGGTGGCGGTCATGGCGCGAGGTTTCCGGCCGGACGGGCCGCCAGCGGCCGTGGCGCGGGCCGGGCCCACGGCCGGCGGCTGCGCGCGACGAGCACCGTCATCACCACCACCAGCGCGGCGGCGCCCGCGGTGTGGCCGACGGCCGCGGCCAGCGGCCAGCCCAGCAGCACGTTGCCGATGCCGGTGAGGAGTTGCCAGACCGCGATCGCCGCCAGCATGGCGGCGGTGCGCCGTGCCGCGGCGTGGCGCGACAGCCGCCAGGCCAGCAGGCCGAGCGCCGGCAGCAGCAGCAGCGCGCCCAGCCGGTGGACGAAGTGGATGCCGACCAGCGCCGGGAAGGGCAGCAGCGAACCGTCGGCGGCGTGGCCCAGCTCGCGCCGCAGCGCGAAGCCCGACCCGTCCATCGCCGGCCACCAGCGGCCCTGGCAGGTCGGCACGTCGGGACAGGCGAGCACCGCGTAGTTGGTGCTTACCCAGCCGCCGAGCGCGATCTGCGCGGCCGTCAGCACCGCCACCGCCAGCACCGCGGCGCGCAGGCCCGCGGGCAGGTCGATCGACCGAGGGGCGAACGCCTGGGCCTGCGCAGCCAGCAGCGCCAGCAGCGCCATGCCGCCGAGCAGGTGGGCGGTGACGATGGCCGGGTACAGCTTCATGGTCACGGTGAGCGCGCCGAAGGCGCCCTGCACCAGCACCCACACCAGCGTGGCGGTGGCCCACCACGGGGAGACCGGCGCGGCGGCGCCCCGGCCCCGCAGCGCCTGACCGCGCTGCCGCCAGGCCACCGCGGTGAGCGCCAGGATCAGCCCGCCGACGGCGGTGGCCAGGTAGCGGTGGACCATCTCGATCCAGGCCTTGCCATGGGTCACCGGGCCGTGCGGCATCGCGGCCTCGGCGGCGGCGATGTCCTGCCGCGCGCCGAGCGGGCTGGCCATGCCGTAGCAGCCCGGCCAGTCGGGGCAGCCGAGCCCGGAATCGGTGAGCCGGGTGAAGGCGCCGAACAGGACCAGGTCGAAGGTGAGGAACAGCGTGACCCAGCTCAGCGCCCGCCAGCGGTCCACCGGACGGCCATGGCGGTGCCGCCAGGCCACCCAGGCGAGCGGCGCGGCGGCGATCAAGGCGCCCAGCGCCAGCAGCTCCAGCAGCGGCGCCAGGTCGACGAGGGCGTCGGTGTTCATCGGCCCGGCTGGTCCCAGCTCGACGAGGCGCGCAGCAGCCGGTCGATGTCGCGCTTGAGCTTCGACGGCTGCGGGTCGACCGGGGCGCGCATCATCCATTCGCCCATCGGGTCGATCACGTAGACGTGCTGCTCCAGCGTGTGGCCGTCGGCCGGCTGCAGCCACTGCGCCAAGCGCTCGCGCGGCACGCGCAGCGCCAGGGTCGGCACCGGGTGCTTCAGCGCCTCCTGCAGCGCGGGCGCCACCGGCGCGTCGTCGGTGACCAGCCAGACCTTGTCGATGCGCTCGGACTCGCGGCCGGTCATCTCGCGCAACTGGCGCTGCAGGTACAGCCGCTTCTCGCAGGCGGCGTCGCAGGCGCCGGGGCCCACCGTCACCAGCAGCCATTGGCCCTTGAGCGACGACGCTGGCACCGCCCGGCCGTCGAGCGTGGCCAGCGGCAGGTCGGCCGGCAGGGCGCGGGTGGGCAGCACCAGGTCGGCGTAGTTGGTGCGGCCCTGCGGCCGGACGACGAAGTAGGTGAAGTACGACGCCACCACCGGCGCGGCGCAGACGGCCAGCACCGCCAGCATCTTCCAGCGGCCGACGCGGCGCTGTTGCGGGTCGGGCGCGGGCAGCCGGTCGCCTTCGGCCAGGCCGGGTGCGGGCATGGCGTGCACGCTGAACTGCAGCGGTTCAGCGGCGGGCACGGCGGCGCCGGGGGCGGAGGAGTTGGAACCAGGCATAGAGGACGATGGCCAGCGCGCTGAAGGCAAACCACTGGGCGGCGTAGCCCAGGTGGCGCGACACGTCGACCGCCGGCAGCGGCCAGTCGCGGCGCAGGCCGTCGCCGGGGCCGGCGGCATCGACGGAGAGCTGCAGCACCGACAGCGGTGCCAGGTCGAGGCCGGTTTCGCGCGCGAACGCCGACAGGTCGAGATTCTGCCGGATCGGTCCCGGCGCCTGCCCGTCGAACTCGTACAGCCGGGCGGGCGGCAGGGCGATGCGGCCCTCGAAGGCGAGTGGCCCGGTGGCGGTGTCGATCGGCGGCAGCCGGCTGCGGTCCTGCACGTGGCGCGGCACCCAGCCGCGCTGCACCAGCACGGCGCCACCGCCCGCCTCCACCGGCAGCAGCAGCGGCGTGACCACGTAGAAGCCGGGCCGGCCGTCCATCTGGCGGTTGTCCAGGTAGACCGTGCGGTCGGCGGCCCAGCGGCCGGCCAGGCGCACGCGCCGGTGCAGCACCGGCTCGACGGCGTCGGCGCGGCGCGGCAGTTCGGCCGCGGCCAGCGGCGGCAGCGCGCCGCGTTGCTCGATGGCCTCGCGCAGGGCGGTCTTCTGGCGGGCGCGGTCGAGCTGCCAGACCCCCAGCCGGGCGGTGACGCCCGCCACCAGCAGGGCCGCCAGCAGCACCACCCAGCGGCGTTGGCCTTCGGTCATCGCAAGACCCCGGCGGCCGGGCCGTCGAGGGCGCGGCGCGCACCGAGGCCGGCGGACGGACGCGGATAATTCCGGCCGATGAAACCGCTCATCGCGCTGGCGCTCGTCCTCATCCTCGTGGCCCTGGCCGGTGCCGGCGTCTTCATGCTGCGCAAGCGGCCACCGGGCGCGCAAGACGGCCCGGCGGACAAGCGCATGGCCCGTGCGCTGGCGGTGCGGGTGGGGCTGTCCGTGGCCATCTTCCTGCTGGTGCTGGTGGGCTGGCAGATGGGCTGGATCACGCCGAGCGGCGCGCTCGGCCGCTGAACGACCGCTGAAAACACGACGCCGCGGCGAGGCCGCGGCGTGTCGGGTTGCGACGGGCGACGGGGCGCCCGTCCGGCGTCACAGCCAGTAGACCAGCAGGTACAGGCCCAGCCAGACCACGTCGACGAAGTGCCAGTACCAGGCGGCGCCTTCAAAGCCGAAGTGGCGCTGCGGGGTGAAGTGGCCCTTCTGCAGCCGCAGCGTGATGAACAGCAGCATCAGCATGCCGACGAACACGTGGAAACCGTGGAAGCCGGTGAGCATGAAGAAGGTCGAGCCGAAGATGCCCGAGCTGAGCTTGAGGTTCAGGTCGGTGTAGGCGTGGTGGTACTCGACGCCCTGCACCACCAGGAAGATGGCGCCGAGCAGCACGGTGACCCACATCCACAGCAACGTCTTCGCGCGCTGGCCGGCGATGAGGGCGTGGTGGGCGATGGTCAGCGTCACGCCCGAGGTCAGCAGCAGCGCGGTGTTGACGGTGGGCAGCGGCCACGGGCCGACGGTGGTGAACGGGTCCACCGTGCCGGCCGGCGAGGCGGTGACGCCCGGGGCCGTGCTCGGCCAGATGGCGCGGAAGTCCGGCCACAGCACCGCGTTCTCCAGGCTGCCGAGGTTGGGCACCGAATGCACCCGCGCCCAGTACAGCGCGCCGAAGAAGGCGCCGAAGAACATCACCTCCGAGAAGATGAACCAGCTCATGCTCCAGCGGAAGGAGACGTCGATGCGCTGGCCGTACAGCCCGCCCTCGCTTTCGCGGATGGCCTCGCCGAACCAGCGGAACAGGATCACCGCCCACCACGCGAGGCCGAAGAGCAGGCTCCACAGGCCCCAGCCGTGGCCGTTGATCCACTGGCCGGCGCCGAGGATGACGAAGAACAGGCCGATGGCGGCCAGGACCGGCCAGGCCGAAGGCCCGGGCACGAAGTAGTAGGGCGCGTGCCCGGACGGGGTCGTGGCTGCCGACATCTTGGTTTCTCTCCTCGAACCTGAAAACTCTTTCATCCGGCGGCCGCCCTCAGGCGACCACCCATTGCACCAGCAGCACCAGCGCCGCGACGAACAGGGCGGCGGCCACCAGGCCGGCGACGATGACGTGCAGCGGGTTGAGTTGGGTCACGTCGCGCTCATGGTCCACCGACCGGCGCACGCCGAAGAACGACCAGGCCACCGCCGCCAGCGCCTGCCACGGCGAACTGCGGCGCGACACCGCCTCTCGCAGGCCGCCACCGGCGTCGTCACCCCGACGGTCGCCCGTCATGAGCGGGGCTCCAGCGAGGTCGCCGCCGCGGCCGCGGGCAGGCCCTTGCCGCCCACCTCGAAGAAGGTGTAGCTCAGCGTGATGGTGCGCACGTCGCGCGGCAGCTTCGGGTCGACGATGAACACCACCGGCCAGCGGCGCACCTCGCCGGGCTGCAGCGTGTACTCGTTGAAGCAGAAGCACTCGATCTTGTTGAAGTGGGCCGTCGCCTGCTTCGGCGCGTAGCTGGGAATGGCCTGCGCCGCCAGCGGCCGGTCCTGCTCGTTGCGGAACTCGTAGACGACGGTGGCCACTTCGCCGGGGTGCACCTGCAGCGAGGCCACTTCCGGCCTGAAGCTGAAGGGGCCGCGGGCGTTGGCGTCGAATTCGATGGTGACCGTGCGGCTGGCGTCCACCTGGGTGTTGGCCGCCGCGCTGCGGGCGGGACCGGCGCCGGCCTGTCGCTCGGACAGCGACAGCACGTTGATGCCCAGCGCCTCGCAGATGTGCTTGTACAGCGGCACCAGCGCGTAGCCGAAGCCGAACATCAGCAGGGCAATGACGCCCAGCTTCCTCAGCAGGGCGAGGTTGTCCCGCTTCAGTCCGGTGTCGGCGCCCTGCGTCATGACAGCAACGCGATCTTCACGACGAAGCCCGCGGCAAAGGCCACCGCCACGCTGGCCAGGATCAGCCCCAGCCGCAGGTTGCGGCGGCGCTGGTCGGCATCGTGGCGGTCGGTCATGGCGGCGGGCATGGTGCTGCGGCGGGCGTCGGGCTCAGCCGACGATGCGGGTGGCCGTCGGGTCCAGCTTGGGCGGGTTCTCGAAGGTGTGGAAGGGGGCCGGCGACGGCACTTCCCACTCCAGGCCCTCGGCACCTTCCCACGGCTTCTGCGGCGCCGGCTCGCCCTGGCCGCGCATCATCGGCACGACGATGAAGAAGAAGAAGTACACCTGGGCCAGGCCGAAGGCGAAGGCACCCACCGACGCCAGCGCGTTGAAGTCGGCGAACTGCATCGGGTAGTCGGCGTAGCGGCGCGGCATGCCGGCCAGGCCGAGGAAGTGCATCGGGAAGAAGGTGACGTTGAACGAGATCAGCGACCACCAGAAGTGGATCTTGCCGCGGGTCTCGCTGTACATCACGCCGGTCCACTTCGGCGCCCAGTAGTACACGCCGGCGAACAGCGCATACAGCGAGCCCGCCACCAGCACGTAGTGGAAGTGCGCCACCACGTAGTAGGTGTCCTGCAGCTGGATGTCGATCGGCGCCATGGACAGGATCAGCCCGGTGAAGCCGCCCATGGTGAAGACGAAGATGAAGCCGACGGCGAACAGCATCGGCGTCTCGAACGTCATCGAGCCGCGCCACATGGTGGCCACCCAGTTGAAGATCTTCACGCCCGTCGGCACCGCGATCAGCATCGTCGCGTACATGAAGAACAGCTGTCCGGTCACCGGCATGCCGGTGGTGAACATGTGGTGCGCCCACACGATGAAGGACAGGATGGCGATCGACGCGGTGGCGTAGACCATCGAGGTGTAGCCGAACAGCCGCTTGCGGGCGAAGGCCGGCACGATGGCGCTCACGATCCCGAACGCGGGCAGGATCATGATGTAGACCTCGGGGTGGCCGAAGAACCAGAAGATGTGCTGGTACATCACCGGGTCGCCGCCGGCCGCCGGGTTGAAGAAGGCGGTGCCGAAGTGGCGGTCGGTCAGCGTCATCGTGATGGCGCCGGCCAGCACCGGCATCACCGCGATCAGCAGGTAGGCGGTGATCAGCCAGGTCCAGCAGAACAGCGGCATCTTCATCAGCGTCATGCCCGGCGCGCGCATGTTCAGGATGGTGACGATGATGTTGATCGAGCCCATGATGGAGCTGGCGCCCATGATGTGCATCGCGAAGATGCCGGCGTCCATCGACGGACCCATCTGGTAGGTCAGCGGGGCGTACAGCGTCCAGCCCGCCGCCGGCGCACCGCCCGGCATGAAGAACGAACCCACCAGCATGATGGCCGCCGGGATCAGCAGCCAGAAGCTGAAGTTGTTCATGCGCGCGAACGCCATGTCGGAGGCCCCGATCTGCAGCGGGACCATCCAGTTCGCGAAGCCGACGAAGGCCGGCATGATGGCGCCGAACACCATGATCAGACCGTGCATGGTCGTGAACTGGTTGAACAGCTGCGGGTTGACGAACTGCAGCCCGGGTTGGAACAGCTCCAGCCGGATGCCCAGCGCCAGCACGCCGCCGACCATCAGCATGGCGAAGCTGAACAGCAGGTACAGCGTGCCGATGTCCTTGTGGTTGGTGGCGAAGACCCAGCGCCGCCAACCGTGCGGGTGGTCGTGGTGTTCGTCGTGGCCGTGGTGGACGCCGGGGTGGTCCAGAACTGCACTCATGGTCTTTCCTTTTGACGCTGTCGCCGTTTACTTGCTGGCCGCAACCACTTCGGCCGGCTGCACCAGTTGCCCGGTCTTGTTGGACCAGCTGTTCTTGGTGTAGGTCGCCACCGCGGCGATCTCGGTCTCGCTGAGCTTGCCCTTCCACGCCGGCATGGCACCGCCGGCGGCGCCGTTGAGCAGGATGGCGATCTGCTTGCCGTGGTCGGCATCGAGCACGATGGCCGAGCCGTCCAGCGCCTTGATCGGACCGGCGCCCTTGCCGTCGGGCCGGTGGCAGGCCGCGCAGTTCGCGGCGTAGACCTTCTCGCCGCGGGCGATGAGGTCGGCCTGCGTCCACTGCTTGTTCGGATCGTCGGCCTGCGCGGCCAGCGCCTTCTTGCGGTCGGCGACCCAGGCGGTGTACTCGTCCTGCGTCACCACCTTGACCTGGATCGGCATGTACGCGTGCTCCTTGCCGCACAGCTCCACGCACTGGCCGTAGTACAGGCCGGTCTTCTCGGCGCGGAACCAGGTGTCGCGCACGAAGCCGGGGATGGCGTCCTGCTTGACGCCGAAGGCCGGCACCGTCCAGGAGTGGATGACGTCGTTGGCCGTGGTGACGATGCGCACCTTCTTGTTCACCGGCACCACCAGCGGGTTGTCGACCTTGAGCAGGTAGTCGTCACCGGTGGGCTGGCCGGCGTCGGACGCCGCGCGCTGGTTGAAGTCCAGCGTGGACAGGAAGCCGATGCCCTCGCCCTCGCCCTTCAGGTAGTCGTAGCCCCACTTCCACTGGTAGCCGGTGACCTTGACGGTGAGGTCGGCGTTGGTGGTGTCCTTCATCGCCACCACCGCCTTGGTGGCCGGCAGCGCCATGCCGATGACGATGAGGAAGGGCACCACCGTCCAGGCGATCTCGACCTTCACGCTCTCGTGGAAGTTGGCCGACTTGGCGCCCTTGCTCTTGCGGTGCTTGATGATGGAATAGAACATCACCGCGAACACGGCGATGAAGATCACCAGGCAGAGGACCAGCATCATGTTGTGCAGCCACTGCTGCTCCGCCGCGATGCGCGTGACCGGCGGGTGAAGGTCGATCTGGTTGACCGCCGGACCGCCCGGCAGGTCGCCGACCGCCAGGGCCGCCGTCGAGGCGGCGATCGTGGCCGCGCCGGCCAGCGCCCGGCCTGCGAGCCGTGCCATGTGCGTCGTCATCGTCGTCATCGTCGTCACGTCAGTTGATTCGAATGGGGGGCCGCTGGCGAGCGTGACGCCGCGTCGCGGCCCACCGCGCGCGATGCGACGGCGCAGGGCAGGCAGCGGAAGACGCGGGGGAGCGCACGGGGCAGCGGCGGCAAGGACTGGAAGGATCGGGGGGACCGGGCGGCGCGACCCAGGTCAACCGATCGATTTTAGCCCAAGCCCTCCGCTCCTCCGGAGGATCCCTGAGTGCCACCTCGGGGACGTCGCACCATGGCCCGCATGTCGTCGAGCGAGACCGCGGTGCTCGGCGCCACCGCCGGACGTGGCGGCGGCTTCACCGCGTGGCCGTAGACCACCTCGAAGCGCAGCGCGATGCGGCCCGCGGCGTCCGCGCGCGCGGCCAGCGCCGCGCGCAGCCGGTCGCGCCAGCGTGGCGTCCGCAGCCCGGCCAGGCGCGCCGGGTGCGCATTGCCGCCGAGCGCCCGCAGCTCGGCCAGGGCGGCGTCGGCATCGGCCCAGTGCAGCGTCAGCACCTCCTGGTCCATCACCGGGTCGGCGAAGCCGGCATGGACCAGCATGTCGCCGAGGTCGTGCATGTCGACGAATTCGGCCATCGGCGGCCCCCAGCCGGCATCGCGGTAGACCTCGCGCAGGTCGTCCAGCGTGCCGGGACCCAGGGTGGAGAACATGAGGAAGCCGTCCACGGCCAGCGCGCGCAGCCAGCCGGCCATCAGCGGCGGCGGGTCGGCGACACGCTGCAGCAGCATGTTCGACCACACCAGTTGGGCCGCGCCGGCCGGCACCTCGGCGGCGGCGAGCGGTCGCGGCGCGGCGGGGCGGAAGCGCTGCAGCCAGCGCAGCGGTCCCGACGCCGCCGGGGCGGCGGCCGGCGCGGCCGCCGCCTCGCTTTCCACCGCGGTGATGGCCGCGGCGGGATAGACCTGCCGCAGCCGTCCGGCGCTGGCGCCCAGCGCCGCCCCCCAGTCGAGCACCACCGCCGGCCGCAGCCGGACCACCGCCAGCCGTTCCGCCAGCCGCGAGGCCACCTCGTCGTGCAGCCAGGGCGGGCCCGGGGCCCGCTGCAGCCGCCGCAGGATGTGCCGCAGCGCCAAGGGGTCGATCTCGCGCGGGCTGGACGACGGCATCGCGGCGGGCATCCGGCTCAGTATATTGAGCCATGGCCTGGCCTTCGCCGACGTCGAGCCCTGGCGCGCGGACGGTGCGAGCCTGGGCCGCGGGCTGGCCGGGCCGCTGCGCGCTCTGCCGGTCCTGGTGCCGGTCGCGGCTGTGCGGCCCGTGCGGCGAGCGCTTCGCGCCGCCGCGGCCGCGCTGCCGGCGTTGCGCCCGCCCGCTCGGCCTGTCGGCCGACGCCTGCGGCGCCTGCCTGCGCCAGCCGCCGCGGCTGGCCGGCACGGTGGTGGCGCTGGACTACGCGCCGCCGCTGGACGGACTGATCACCGGGCTGAAGTTCCAGCACCGGCTCGACCTGGCGCCGGCGCTGGCCGGACTGCTGCACGCCGCGCTGCCGGCCGGTGCCCGCCTGCCCGATCTGTTGGTCCCGGTGCCGCTGTCGCCGCGGCGCCTGCGCGAGCGCGGCTACAACCAGGCCTGGGAACTGGCGCGCCACCTCGCCCGTCGGCTGGACCTGCCCGCGCTGCCGGCCGCCCTGCTGCGCACCCGGGACACCGCCGCGCAGACGACGCTCTCCCGCACCGAACGGCAGCGCAACCTGCGCGACGCCTTCCTGGTGGAGCCGCGGCTGGCGCACCGGGTGCAGGGCCGTCGGTTGGCCTTGGTCGACGACGTCACCACCACCGGCGCCACCGCCGACGCGGCGGCCGAGGCGTTGCTGCGCGCCGGTGCCGCCGAGGTGCGGCTGTGGGCGCTGGCGCGCACGCCGGACGCACCGCCCGGCACCGATTGACCGGCGATGGACGCGGCGACGGCCGCCGCTACTGGCGCACCCGTCCGCCGGCGTCGACGATGGTCAGCTCGACGAAGCGCGCGCCGCGGCGGTTGCCGCGGCCATAGGCCACCTGGTAGCCGCCCAGGTCCTGCGGCTCGAGCGCGTCGAGGGCCGCCAGCACCGTGTCCCGGCTGGGCGCGTTGCCCGCCTTGCGCAGGCCCGCCAGCAGCACGCGGCCGGTGACGTAGCCCTCCATCATGGTGTAGCTCACCGGCGGCGGGTCCTTCAACAGTGCGCGGGCGTCGACGAAGTCCTTGGTCAGCCGGTTGGCGATGCGGTAGGGGCTGGGCACCACCTGCGCGATGGACACGCCGCGCAGGTACTGCTCGCCCAGCCGCATGGCCAGCCGCTCCACGTCCACGCTGCTGCTGGCGAACAGGGTCGCGCCGCCGCCCTCGAGCCGGTAGTTCTCGATCAGGCCGGCCGCCGCCGCAGGGCTGCTGACGATGATCACCGCCTGCGGTGCGGCCTTGAGCAGCGCCTCCACCGCACCGGGGGCGTGGACCTTGCCGGCCGGTTGGCTGGTGCGCGCCACCAGCGTCAGGCCCTTGCAGGCCGGCAGCTCCTGCAGCAGCCGCACGCTGCGCTCACCCTGCGGGCCTTCCTCGGTGAAGCTGGCCAGCCGCGTCAGGCCGATGGTGCCGAGCTGCTGGCAGACCTTGGCCAGTTCCTCGGCCAGGCCGGCGCGGGTGCGGAACACCGCCGGCGAGTCGAGCTCGTCGTCGGCGTTCTGCGCGCCGACCAGCGCGATGCGCTCGCGCTCCAGCCCGCCGGCCGCCAGCGCACGCACGCTGCCGTCGCCGAGGAAGCCCACCAGCGCCACCGGCTTGTGCTCGGCCAGTACCCGCTTCAGTTCGGCGGCGGCCTGCGCCGGCTCCACCGGCTCGGGCGCACGGGCCAGCACCACCCGACGGCCGTTGACGCCGCCTGCCCGGTTGGCCTGTTCGAAGGCCGCCTGCACGCCGGCCAGGTAGAACGTCGACTGCATCGACTGCTGGCGGGCGTAGGTGCCGAGCTCGGCCACCACCAGTTCCTGCGCCATGGCGGCGGACCCGCTGCCCGCCCACAACACCAGCCAGCCCGCGAGCCGCCATGCCGCCTTGCGCACACCCAGATTCCTGACCATGACCATGCCCTCGCCACAACGACGCGCGAGCCTACGCGCGCGAGCGCCACGGCGGAAGGGGCCGGGCCCTCGGCCGGCGTCGCGGGGTGCGCATTCCTGCAGGGCCTGACCGGACAATGCGCCGATGTTCCGCATCGTGCTCGTCGCCCCCGAGATCCCGCCCAACACCGGCAACGTCATCCGGCTGGCCGCCAACACCGGCTGCGCGCTGCACCTGGTGGAGCCGCTGGGCTTCGACATGGACGACAAGGCGCTGCGCCGCGCCGGGCTCGACTACCACGAGTACGCGACGGTGCGCCGGCACGCCGACTGGGCCGCCCTGCTGGCCAGCGGCGAGGTCGACCCCGAGCGCTGCTACGCCTTCACCACCCGCGGCAGCCGGCCTTTCGGCGAGGTGGCCTTCGCGCCCGGCGACGCCTTCGTCTTCGGCAGCGAAAGCCGCGGCCTGCCCGACGACGTGCGCGACGGCTTCTTCCCGCCGGAGCGGCGCCTGCGCCTGCCGATGCGGCCCGGCCAGCGCAGCCTCAACCTCAGCAACGCGGTGGCGGTGGCGGTGTTCGAGGCGTGGCGACAGCAGGGGTACGCTGGAGGGGCGTGAGTCCGGTTCTTGTGGTGCAGCCCGTGGGGGCTCTTCGCGGTGCAGCCCGTGGGCCTGCGCGGCCCACGGGCTGCAAACCGTGCGAACGCGGGCCTCAGGCCTCAGGCCGCGCGTCCCGCGACAGCAGCGCGCGCACGGCGTCCGCGGCGGCCAGCCGGCCCTGCAGCACGGCGACCACCGCCTGCGTGATCGGCATCTCCACACCGGCCTGCTGCGCGCGGGCGAGCACCACCGGGGCAGTGGCCACGCCTTCGGCCACATGCCCCAGCGAGGCGAGGATGTCGGCCAGCGCCCGGCCCTCGGCGAGCAGCAGGCCGACGCGGCGGTTGCGCGACAGCTCGCCGGTGGCGGTGAGCACCAGATCGCCGAGGCCGGACAGGCCCATGAAGGTGTCGGTGCGCGCGCCCAGCGCCTGGCCCAGCCGGGCCATCTCGGCCAGGCCCCGGGTGATGAGCGCGGCGCGGGCGTTGAGCCCCAGGCCCAGGCCGTCGGCGATGCCGGTGGCGATGGCCAGCACGTTCTTCACCGCACCGCCCACCTCCACGCCCACCGGGTCGGTGGAGGTGTAGACGCGCAGCGCCTCGGCATGGAAGGCGGCGACGCCGAGCGCCGCAACCTCGGCGTCGCGGCTGGCCGCGACCAGCGCGGTGGGCTGGCCGCGCGCCACCTCCAGCGCGAAGCTGGGGCCGGACAGCACGCCGCTGCGTGGCCGCTCCAGCGCCTGCGCGATCTCATGGCCGAGCCGGCCGCTGCCGGCCTGGAAGCCCTTGCACAGCCACAGCACGGGATGGCCGGCCGGCACCGCCGCCAGCAGCGCCTCCAGCCCGGCCATCGGCGAGGCGATGACGGTCAGGCCGTCGTCGCCGGCATGGTCCAGCGCGGCGGGCAGCGACGCCTCGATCAGCAGTTCGGCCGGCAGCGCCACCTCGGGCAGGTAGCGCGTGTTGCGGCGCTCGGCGCGCAGCGCCGCGGCCTGCGCCGCGTCACGCGCCCACAGCCGCACCTCGTGCCGCCGCGCCGCCTGCACCGCCAGCGCGGTGCCCCAGGCGCCGGCGCCGAGGATGGCGATCTTCATGACGACCCCGTGGGGACAGGTCGCCGCAGGCGACCAGGGGCAGCGGTCTCGTCAAGCGGGCCCGGCACGATCCGGGTCTCCCGGTCGTGTCGGGTGCCCCCGCGGGGGGCGGCCGCCAGACGGCCGGGGGCCCACATCTTCGTCAGGCGTTGGCCGTGGCGCCGTTGGCGCCCTGCTGCTGCTGGCGCTGCGCGTCGAACATGGCCTGGAAGTTGACCTCGGTCAGCAGCACCGGCGGGAAGCCGGCACGGGTGCAGACGTCGGAGACGATGGCGCGCAGGTACGGGTAGACCATCTGCGGGCAGGCAATGCCGATGATGGCTTCGAGCTGGTCCTGCGGCAGGTTGCGGATCTCGAAGATGCCGGCCTGCTTGGCCTCGATGAGGAACACCGTGCGGTCGCCCACCCGGGTGGTCACCGTGGCGGTGACGCAGACCTCGTACACGCCCTCGGCCACCGGCTCGGCGGACAGCCCGAGGTTGATGTCGACCTGCGGCTGCTGCTGCTCGAGCAGGATCTGCGGCGAATTGGGCTGCTCCAGCGACAGGTCCTTCAGGTACATGCGCTGGATCTGGAACACGGGGGTCGCGTCTTGCTCGGCCATGGGGCTTGCCTTGTCTCGAAAAAACGCCCGCATGCCGAAGGGCTGCGGGCCGGTGGCGCGGATTATGGGCCTGCGACGGCCCCGCGAAATGTCAGGCGCCGAGCAAGGGCAGCAGGCCGCCGCGCTGGTCGAGGGCGATCAGGTCGTCGCAGCCGCCCACGTGGGTGTCGCCGATGAAGATCTGCGGCACGGTGCGGCGACCGGTGGCCGCCATCATGGCCTGGCGCTGCCCAGGGTCGAGGTCGATGCGGATCTCCTCGATCTGCTCCACGCCGCGCTGCTTGAGCAGCTGCTTGGCGCGGATGCAGTAGGGGCAGACCTGCGTGGTGTACATGCGGACGGGGTTCATGGCCCGATTTTCCCGTGCGCCCGATCCCCTTGCCGGGGTCCGGGCTCCGCCCGCCGGCGGCGGATCCGCCGCCCTTCTCGAGCCGGTCAGGCGCCCTTCGGCGTCAGCTTCTCGACCGGCAGGTTGGCCTCGCGCCAGGCCTGCAGGCCACCGGCCAGCGAATGCACCTTCTCATGGCCCAGCGCCTTCAGCGCGGCGGCGCCGCGCGACGCCCGGCCCCCGGTGGCGCAGACCACCACCACCGGCTGCGCCTTGTTGGTCGGCAGGCCCTTGGCGCCGGCGGCCAGCTGCGCCAGCGGGATGTTGCGCGCGCCGAGCGGGTGGCCGGCGGCGTACTCGGCCGGCTCGCTGATGTCGATCAGCACCGCCTTCTCGCGGTTGATCATCATCACCGCCTGCTGCGGCGACACGCCGCCCGCCCCCTGCAGACGCGCCAGCGCCGGCCACGCCAGCAGGCCGCCGGACATCAGCGCGGCGAGGACGAGGTACCACTGGTCGATCAGGTAGGCGAGCACGGGAAGGGGTCGGCAGCAACCGAGGAGGCGAAAAACGTCGAATTATAGAATTCGCCCCCCCTTGTCGAGCCCTGCCTCGACCCCCACCAGACCCCATCGGCCCATGCACAAGCTCGTCCTCATCCGCCACGGCGAATCGACCTGGAACCTGGAGAACCGCTTCACCGGCTGGACCGACGTGCCGCTCACCGACACCGGCGTGCTGCAGGCCCAACAGGCCGGCCAGCTGCTCAAGGACGCGGGCATCGAGTTCGACGTCGCCTACACCTCCGTGCTCAAGCGCGCCATCTGGACGCTGTGGCACTGCCTGGACACGATGGACCGCACCTGGCTGCCGGTGGTCAAGGACTGGCGGCTGAACGAGCGCCACTACGGTGCGCTGCAGGGCCTGAACAAGGCCGACATGGCCAAGCAGTACGGCGACGAGCAGGTGCTGATCTGGCGCCGCAGCTACGACACGCCGCCGCCGGCGCTCGACGCCGACGACCCGCGCGGCCAGCGCCAGGACCTCCGCTACGCGTCGCTCAAGCCCGAGGACATCCCGCTGACCGAGTGCCTGAAGGACACGGTGGCCCGGGTGCTGCCCTTCTGGAACGAGGCCATCGCGCCGAAGGTCCGGGCCGGCCAGCGCATCGTCATCGCCGCCCACGGCAACAGCATCCGCGCGCTGGTGAAGTACCTCGACAACATCGGCGACGCCGAGATCGTCGGCGTCAACATCCCCAACGGCATCCCGCTGGTCTACGAACTGGACGCCGACCTGAAGCCGATCAAGAGCTACTACCTCGGCGACGCCGAGGCGGCGGCCAAGGCCGCTGCGGCGGTGGCCAGCCAGGGCAAGGCCTAGACCGGGTCCAGGGCCGCCAGCGCCCGGCCCATGGTGTCGCGCAGGCCCTCCGCCAGCGCGCGGCGGTCGCCGGCGCCGGGTGCCTGCACCGGCAGCCAGCGCACCCGCACGACGAGGCCGCGGGCGTTCGCGATCCACCACAGGCTCTGCACGAGGCTGGTGTCGCCGACGTAGGCCGCGGCCGGGCTGGGCGAGGCCGACGCGTCGGCGAAGCGCAGCACCAGCGGCTGCACCGGCGCCTGGGCCGACAGCGCCGCCTGCAGCAGGTTGGCGTGGAAGGGCAGCAGCCCGCGGCCCTCGCCGGTGGTGCCTTCGGGGAAGACGGCCACCGTGTCGCCGGCCTGCAGCGCCTGGGCCATCTGGTGCACCACGCGCAATGCGTCGCGGCGCTTCTCGCGTTCGATGAACAGCGTGCCGGCGGCCACCACCAGCCGGCCGACCAGCGGCCAGTGCCGCACGTCGGCCTTGGAGACGAAGCGCGCCTGCGGGCAGCTGGCGTGCACGGCCAGGATGTCGAGCCAGGAGACGTGGTTGGCCACCAGCAGCACCGGTCCCGCGTGCGGCGTGCCCTGCACGTCCAGCGCGACGCCGAGGCCGGCGAGCACCGCCCGCGCCCATTGCCGGATCTCGCGCTGACGGCCCGCGGCGTCCAGCCGCGGAAAGCGCAGGGCGACGATGGCCAGCCCGCGCAGCACATGGCCGGTGGTCACCATCAGCCGGGCGATGGCCCGAAGCGGCCGCAGGGCCAAGCGCCGGCTCAGTCGTCGGCCTGCCAGGCGAAGCCGCCGGCGACCAGCGTGGCCTTGACCCGGCCGGGCAGCGCCATGCCGGTGGCGTCGAAGGCGAAGGGCGTGTGCTTGCCCTGGCTGCGCAGCGTGCCGGGCTGCACCGTCCAGGTGGCGTCGGGGTCGAAGAGGCAGAGGTCGGCCACCCCGCCCTCGACCAGCCGCCCCGCGCTGGAGGCCAGCGAGCCCAGCGCGTCGCCGAGGACCCGCACCGGCTCGCTGGTCACCCGCGCCAGCGACTGCGCGAGCGTGAGGCCGCTGTCGGCGCCCCACTTCAGCGCCAGCGACAACAGCAGCTCCAGCCCGGTGGCGCCGGGCTCGGCCTCGCCGAAGGGCAGCGTCTTCTCGTCGCTGTCCACCGGCGTGTGGTCGGAGACCAGCGCGTCGACGGTGCCGTCGGCCAGCGCGGCGCGCAGCGCGTCGCGGTCGGCCACCTGCCGCAGCGGCGGGTTCAGGCGCATGGCGGCGTTGAAGAAACCGATGTCGACGTCGGTCAGGTGCAGCGAGTTGATGCTGACGTCGGCGGTCAGCTTCAGCCCCTCGGCCTTGGCCGCGCGCACCAGCGCCACGCCGCGGGCGCTGGACAGGCGGCACAGGTGCACGCGGGCGCCGGTGGAGCGCATCAACTCGAACAGCGTCTGCAGCGCGATGGTCTCGGCGCTCACCGGCACGCCGGACAGGCCCAGCCGGGTGGCGATGGCGCCGCTGGCCGCCACGCCCTTGCCCAGCCAGGGGTCCTGCGGCCGCAGCCACACCGTGTAGCCGAAGGTGGCGGCGTACTGCAGCGCGCGCTGCAGCACCTGGGTGTCGCGCAGGGGCACCTCGGCCTGGGAGAAGCCGATGCAGCCGGCCTCGGTCAGCTCGGCCATCTCGGTCAGCACCTCGCCGGCCAGGCCGCGGGTCAGCGCCCCCAGCGGGAAGAGGCGGCAGCGCGACAGCTTGCGCGCGCGCAGCTTGAGCATCTCGACCAGGCCCGGCTCGTCCAGCGTGGGCTCCGTGTCGGGCAGGCAGACCAGGCTGGTCACGCCGCCGGCGGCCGCGGCCTCGAGCTCGCTTTCCAGCATACCCTCGTGCTCGTGGCCCGGCTCGCGCAGCCGCGCGGCGAGGTCGACCAGCCCGGGCGCGACGACCAGGCCGCGGGCGTCCACGCGCCGGTCGGGCTCGAAATCGGACGGCACGTCGCCCAGCGTCAGGATGCGGCCGTTGGCGATGGCCACGTCGGCCACCTCGTCGTACCCCGAGGCCGGGTCGATGACGCGGCCGTTGGTGATGAGGATCTTCATGTCAAGCTAGGCTTCGTTGCCCGCGATGATGGACATCACCGCCATGCGCACCGCGATGCCGAAGGTCACCTGCGGCAGGATCACGCTGTGGCGGCCGTCGGCCACGGCGGAGTCGATCTCCACGCCGCGGTTGATCGGGCCGGGGTGCATGACGATGGCGTCGGGCCTGGCCAGCGCCAGCTTGTCCTCGGTCAGGCCGTAGTGCTTGAAGAACTCGCCGGCCGACGGGAGCATGGCGCCGCTCATGCGCTCGTTCTGCAGCCGCAGCATGATGATCACGTCGGCGTCGCGCACGCCCTCGCGCATGTCGCGGCAGACCTTCACGCCCATGGCCGCCAGGTCGTCGGGCACCAGCGTCTTCGGGCCCACCGCGCGGATCTCCGGCACGCCGAGGATGGACAGCGCATGGATGTCCGAGCGCGCCACCCGGGAGTGCACGATGTCGCCGACGATGGCCACCGTCAGGCCGCTGAAGTCGCGCTTGAAGTGCCGGATGGTGTACATGTCCAGCAGCCCCTGCGTGGGGTGCGCGTGGCGGCCGTCGCCGGCGTTGACCACGTGCACGTGCTTCGGGCAGTGCTGGGCGATGAGGTAGGGCGCACCCGATTCGCCGTGGCGCACGACGAACATGTCGGCGTGCATGGCCGACAGGTTGGCGATGGTGTCGACCAGGCTCTCGCCCTTGGCGGTGGACGAGCGCGCGATGTCGAGGTTCAGCACGTCGGCGGACAGCCGCTTGGCCGCGATCTCGAAGGTGGTGCGGGTGCGGGTGCTGTTCTCGAAGAACAGGTTGAACACGCTCTTGCCGCGCAGCAGCGGCACCTTCTTCACCTCGCGGTCGTTGACCGAGACGAAGGTGCTGGCGGTGTCCAGGATGTGGTGGATGACGTCGCGCGGCAGGCCCTCGATGGACAGCAGGTGGACCAGTTCGCCGTGCGGGTTGAGCTGCGGGTTGCGACGGGACAGCATCAGGTGCGGGCCTGTTCCGGGTCGATGGAGAAGGTGAAGCGGCCGGCCTCGCGGGCCAGCGACAGCCGCTGGCCGGCGGGCAGCGCCATGCGCGCGGCCGCCACCGCCGGCTCGATCGGCAGCTCGCGGCCGCCGCGGTCGACCAGCACCGCCAGGCCGACACTGGCCGGGCGGCCGAAGTCGAACAGCTCGTTCAGCGCCGCGCGGATGGTGCGGCCGGTGTAGAGCACGTCGTCGACCAGCAGCAGGTGCCGGCCGTCGACCTCGAAGGGCAGCGACGTGCGGTCGCCGGCGCCCGACAGGCCGCGCTGGCCGAAGTCGTCGCGGTGCAGCGCGCTGGACAGCACACCGGGCTTGCCGGGCAGGGCGAGGTCGGCGTGCAGCCGTTCGGCCAGCCAGGCGCCGCCGGACCAGATGCCGACGAGGGAGGTGTCGGCGCGCAGCAGCGGCCGCACGCCGGCAAGCAGCTCGCCGTACAGCGCTTCGGCGTCAAGCGTCAACATGTCCGCCCCTCGTCCGTCGGGTACGTCGGCCGATCCCTTGAGGGGATGGCGGGCCGGCTTGGGAGCGGCCCGGCGCTCGGCCCGCGGGATTCCAGAGGGTGGCTCATAGGGTGCGCAGGAACTGGTCGAGGATCAGGGCCGCCGCCGCCGCGTCGGCATCGCGCGCGCCGAGCGACTCGGCCTCGGTGGTGGTCCAGCGCTCGTCCACCTCGTGCACCGGCAGCCGGAAGCGGCCGTGCAGCTGGCGGGCGAAGCGCCGCGCGCGGCGCGTATTGTCGTGCTCGGCGCCGTCGGGGTGGAACGGCACGCCGACCACCAGCGCGTCGGGGCGCCACTCGGCGATCAGCCCGGCGATGGCCTCGAAGCGCCGCTCGCCGTCGGCCGCCACGGTCCGCAGCGGGCTGGCCTGCTTCAGCAGGTCGTTGCCGGCCGCCACGCCGACACGTTTGGTGCCGTAGTCGAAGGCGAGGAACTGCCGGGGGGCGGGCACTGGCCTGGGCTAGGCGTGGCCCGCGTCCATCGACAGCATGCGCGGGTCGACGCCCAGCAGGGCCAGCGCCCGGTCGTAGCGCTCGGCCGGCGGGGTGTCGAAGAGGATGGACGGCTCGGCGCCGACGGTGAGCCAGCCGTTGCGGCCGATCTCCTCCTCCAGCTGGCCGGCGCCCCAGCCGCTGTAGCCCAGCGTCACCAGGAAGCGGCGCGGTCCGGCGCCGCCGGCCAGCGCCTCCAGCACGTCCTTGCTGGTGGTCATCTCCAGCTCGCCGCCGGCGATGCTGAGCGTGGAGCTGTAATGGCCGCCGTCGCCGCCCAGGCGCTCGTGCAGCACGAAGCCGCGCTCGGTCTGCACCGGCCCGCCGAAGAACACCGGCTGCTCGGCCAGGTCCGGCCGGTCCAGGCTCAGCTCCACCTTCTCGAACAGGTGGCGCAGGGTGATGTCCACCGGCTTGTTGACCACCAGGCCGAGCGCGCCCTTGTCGGAGTGCTCGCACAGGTAGACCAACGCCCCGGCGAAGTTCTCGTCGGCCATGCCGGGCATGGCGATGAGGAACTGGTGGGTCAGATCGATGCCGCTGCTCGCCATGGGCCCAGTTTAGTCCTGCGGGTTCGGCCGGCGGCCCGTCGGCCCGGTGACCTTGCGCCACACTCGGTGAGCCATGCACGACAAGCCCTACGACCGCGCGCTGGTCTGGTTCCGCCGCGACCTGCGCACCGACGACAACGCGGCGCTGCACCACGCCCTGCGCCAGGCGCGGCAGGTGCTGTGCGGCTTCGTCTTCGACACCGAGATCCTGCAGCCGCTGCTCGACCGCGGCCTGGCGGCGGACCGCCGCGTCGAGTTCATCCGCGACAGCCTGCTCGAGCTGGACGGCGAGTTGCGCCGGCTGGGCGAGGACCACGGCGTGGCGAATGCGGGGCTGGTGGTGGTGCACGGCCCGGCGCGCCAGGCGCTGCCGGTGCTGGCCGAGGCGCTGCACGTGCAGGCGGTGTTCGCCGCCCACGACGACGAGCCCTACTCGCACGACCGCGACGGCGCCGTGCGCGGCGCGCTGGCCGACCGCGGCGTCGTGCTGCACACGGTGAAGGACCACCTCGTGTTCGAGCGCGACGAGGTGATGACCGCCGGCGGCACGCCCTACAGCGTCTACACGCCGTACAAGAACTGCTGGCTGAAGACGCTGAACGGCTTCTACCTGTCCAGCTACCCGGTGGCGCGGCATGCCGGCGCCCTGGCGCCGAAACCCGACGACGACACGCTGGCCGCGCTGCCGCTGTCGCCGAGGGGCGCGCCGGCCGGCCCGGTGCCGTCGCTGGCGGCCCTCGGCTTTGAGCCCACCAACCTGCACGAGTTGAAGCTGCCCTCCGGCGCCAACGGTGCCGCCGCGCTGTGGGACGACTTCGAGTCGCGGCTGGACGACTACCACGCCACCCGCGACTTCCCCGCCGTCAAGGGGCCGAGCTACCTCGGCGTGCACCTGCGCTTCGGCACGGTGTCGGTGCGGCGGCTGGCGCGCTTCGCCGCCGAGCGCGCGCAGCACGGGTCGCAGGGCGCGCAGGTGTGGCTGTCGGAGCTGACCTGGCGCGACTTCTTCGCGCAGGTGCTGCACCACCATCCGCACGTCGTCGGTCACCCTTTCCGCCGCGAGTACGAGGCGCTGAAGTTCGAGCACGGCAAGCACGCCGAGGTGCTGTTCGCCGCCTGGTGCAACGGCCGCACCGGCTACCCCATCGTCGATGCGGCGATGCGGCAACTCGCCCAGACCGGCTTCATGCACAACCGGCTGCGCATGGTGGCGGCCAGCTTCCTCATCAAGCACCTTGGCATCGACTGGCGGCGCGGCGAGGCCTTCTTCGCCGACCACCTGAACGACTTCGACCTGGCCAGCAACAACGGCAACTGGCAGTGGGCCGCCTCCACCGGCTGCGACGCGCAACCCTACTTCCGCATCTTCAACCCGGTCAGCCAGAGTCGGAAGTTCGACACCGAGGGCCGCTTCATCCGCCGCTACGTGCCCGAGCTGGCCGCCCTGCCCGACGACCTGATCCACGCGCCGTGGTCGGCCCGGCCGGTGGACATGGCCGCGGCCGGTCTCGAGCTCGGCCGCGACTACCCGCCGCCGATCGTCGACCACGACGTGGCGCGCGACAAGACGCTGGCCCGCTACGCCGCCGCCCGAGCCCGCGGCTGAGCCCGCCGAACCAGCCGCTGCAGCCCCTGCACCACGTCGTCGACGTAGGTGAAGACCACCGGGATGACCAGCAGGCTGAGGAAGGTGGAGGTGATGAGCCCGCCGATCACCACGATGGCCATCGGCGCGCGGAAGCTCGGGTCCACGCCCAGGCCGATCGCGATCGGCAGCATGCCGGCGCCCATGGCGATGGTCGTCATCACGATCGGCCGGGCGCGCTTGTGGCAGGCGTCGAGCAGCGCGTCCAGGCGATTCAGGCCGCGGTCGCGCCGCGCCACGATGGCGTACTCCACCAGCAGGATGGAGTTCTTGGTGGCGATGCCCATCAGCATGATCAGCCCGATCATCGACGGCATGGAGATGGCCGAGCGGGTGATGGCCAGCGCCAGGAAGGCGCCGGGCACCGACAGCACCAGCGCGGCGAGGATGGTCACCGGCTGCACGAAGTCCTTGAACAGCAGCACCAGCACGATGTAGATGCACAGCACGCCGGCGCCCATGGCGAGGGTGAAGCTCTGGAACAGCTCGGCCATCGCCTCGGCGTCGCCCACCGTGGTCTGCATCACGCCCGGCGGCAGCTCGCGCAGGCTGGGCAGCGCCAGCGCCTCGCGCTCGACATCGCCCAGCGCGCGGCCGCCGAGCGCGATCTCGAAGTTGATGTTGCGCTGCCGGTCGTAGCGGTTGATCACCGCCGGGCCGCTGTCCAGCGACAGCGTGGCCACGCTGGACAGCGGCACCGGGCCGCGCGCGCCGGGCACCGACAGCCGCTCCAGCAGCGACAGGTCCTGCCGCGCGGCGTCGGGCAGCCGCACCATGATCGGCACCTGCCGCTGCGACAGGTTGAGCTTGGCCAGGCCCTGCTCGTAGTCGCCGGCGGTGGCGATGCGCAGCGTCTCGGCGATGGCCGACGCGGTGACGCCCAGCTCGGCGGCGCGCACCGGGTCCGGCCGCACGATGAGCTCCGGCCGCACCAGGCTGGCGGTGGAGGTGACGCCGCCCAGGCCCTGCAGCGTGCGCAGGTCCTGCTCCACCTTCGTGGCGTGCGCGGCCAGCGCGGCGCCGTCCTCGCCGGCGAGGATGAGGATGTACTTCTCGCCGCCGCCGGCCAGGCCGACGCTGACCCGGGTGCCCGGCAGCGCCTGCAGCGCCTCGCGCAGCTCGTTCTCGATGGCCTGCTTGCTGACGCCGCCGCGTTCGCCGCGCGGCGTGAGGTTGATGGTCAGCGTCGACCTGCGCACCTCGGCCGCGCCGCGCGGCGCGAAGGGGTCGCCGCCCGCCGTGCCGCCGCCCACCGCGGTGTAGACCAGCCGCACATGGGGGTTGCGCTGCACGATGGCGCGCGCCGCCTCGGCGGTGGCCACGCTCTCGCGCAGCGTGCTGCCCGGCGGCAGCGACAGCGTCACCTGCGTCTGCGACAGGTCGTCGGGCGGGATGAAGCCGGTGGGCAGCAGCGGCACCAGCGCGAAGGAGCCGACGAAGAACACCGTGGTGGCCAGCACGGTGAGCACGCGGTGGCGCAGGCAGGCCCGCACCCAGCCGAGGTAGCGGGCCATCACCGGCCCGTCCCGGTGCGGCCGCACGAGGGGCCGCAGCAGGTAGGCGGCCATCATCGGCGTCAGCAGCCGGGCGACGACCAGCGAGGCGAAGACCGCGATCGACGCCGTCCAGCCGAACTGCACGAAGAACTTGCCCGCGACGCCGCTCATGAAGGCGGTGGGCAGGAAGACCGCGATCAGCGTGAAGGTGGTGGCGATCACCGCCAGGCCGATCTCGTCGGCCGCCTCCATCGCCGCCTGGTACGGCGTCTTGCCCATGCGCAGGTGGCGCACGATGTTCTCGATCTCGACGATGGCGTCGTCGACCAGGATGCCCACCACCAGCGACAGCGACAGCAGCGTCACCACGTTGATCGAGAAGCCCAGCAGCGCCATGCCGGCGAAGGCCGGGATCACCGACAGCGGCAGCGCGGTCGCCGACACCAGCGTGGCGCGCCAGTCGCGCAGGAAGAACCAGACGACGATGACGGCGAGCAGGGCGCCCTCGTACATCAGCTTCATCGAGCCGTCGAAGTTCTCCTGCACCGGGTCGACGAAGTTGAAGGCCTCGTCGAAGCGCACGTCCGGGTGCTTCTGGCGCAGCCCCTCCACCGCGGCGCGCACGCGCTCGGCCACGTCGACCTCGCCGGCGCCGCGGGCGCGGCTGATCTCGAAGCCCACCACCGGCCGGCCGTCCAGCAGCGCGGCCGAGCGCGGCTCGGCCACGGTGTCCTGCACCGTGGCCACCTGGTCGAGCCGGATGCGGCGGCCGTCGCGCAGCGCGATCTCCATGCGGCCCAGCTCCTCGGCCGTCTGCACCGTAGCGATGGTGCGCACCGACTGCTCGGCACCACCCAGGTCCATGCGGCCGCCGGCGGCCTCCTGCTGCGACAGGCGCAGCTGGCGCGAGACGTCGGCCGCGCTGGCGTTCAGCGCCAGCAGCCGCACCGGGTCCAGCGCCACCCGCACCTCGCGGGTGACGCCGCCGACGCGGCCCACCGCACCGACCCCCGGCACGCTGAGCATGGCCTTGGCCACGGTGTTGTCGACGAACCAGGACAGCGCCTCCTCGTCCAGCCGGTCGGCGGCCACCGTGTAGGTGAGGATGGGCAGGCCGGAGATGTTGACGCGCTGGATCACCGGATCGCGCAGGTCGGCCGGCAGGTCGGCGCGCACGCGGGCCACCGCGTCGCGCACGTCGTCCACCGCCTCCTGCACCGGCTTCTCGAGCCGGAACTCCACCGTGATCGTGGTCGCGCCGTCCTGCACGATGGTGTAGATGTGCTTGACGCCCTGCAGCGTGGCGATGGAGTTCTCGAGCTTGCGCGCGACCTCGGTCTCCAGCTGCGACGGCGAGGCGCCGGGCAGCGCCGCGGTGACGGTGACCGAGGGCAGCTCGATGTCGGGGAAGTTCTGCACCTTCATCTGGCGGAAGGCCATCAGGCCGGCCAGCGTGAGCAGGATGAACAGCAGCACCGACGGGATCGGGTTGCGGATCGACCAGGACGAGACGTTGAAGGTGGCCATGGCGACCCTCGTGCGCGTTCAGCGCGTCGCCGGCGACGAGGCCGGCGCCGATGCCGCGGCGGCCGGCGCGGCGACCCGGCGCACCGGGTCGCCGTCGGCCAGGAAGCCGACGCCGCGCTCGACCACCTGGGCCTGGGCGGTCAGGCCGCCGGTGACCTCCACCCGCTCGCCTTCGCGGCGACCGATGCTGACCTTGGTCTGGCGCACGCGCTGGTCGTCGCCGAGCACGAAGACATACGCGAAGCCCTCGCGCAGCAGCACCGCCGACTGCGGCAGCGTCAGCGCGGTCTGCTGTCCGAGGTCGAACTCGCCGCGCACGAACAGGCCCGGCCGGGCCTCGGCGGTGGGCGGCAGGTCGACGTAGACGCGGCCGTTGCGCGACGCCACGTCCACCGTGGGCGCCAGCTGCCGCACCCGGCCTTCGACCACCTGGCCCGACGGCAGGCCGATGCGCGCCGGCACGCCGGGCTTGAGCCGGCCGAGGTCGGCCGCCGGCAGTTCGGCCCGCCATTCCAGCCGGCCGCGGCGGATGAGGCGGAACAGCTCCTGCCCCGGCTGCGAGATGGCGCCCACCGTGGCGCTGCGCGTGGCGACGATGCCGTCGTCCGGCGCCCGCACCTCGGTGCGCGCCAGGCGCAATTCGTCGGCCCGCACCCGCGCCTGCGCCGAGGCCAGGCGGGCCCGGCCCGACTGCTCGGCCGCCAGGTACTGCGCGATTTGCTGCGGGCTCAGGGCGCCGCTGCCCTGCAGCGCGCGGGCGCGGTCGGCGTTGGCCTGCGCCTCGGCCAGCGTGGCCTCGGCCTCCGTCAGCGCGGCCCGGGTCTGTGCCAGCTCGGTCTGCACCGTCTGCGCGTCCAGCCGGGCCAGCACCTGGCCGCGGCGCACGCGGTCGCCGACGTCGGCGCGCAGCTCGGCCACGCGCAGGCCGCTGACCTCGGGTCCGACCACCGCCTCCTGCCAGGCGGCGACGTCACCGCTGGCCGGCAGGCGCAGCGGCCACGGCGCGACCTGCGGCTGAACGGTGGTGACGGTCAGCGCCACGCGCTGCGGCGCGGCAGCCGGTGCGCACAGCGCGACGGTGCACAGGCCCGGACCGAGCAACAGCGGAAGCATCCTGCGCAGCGCGCAACGAAGGAAAGGCGACATGGGGCGGCAGGCCAGGCCCGCGGGCAGGCGAAACCGCCGGATGCTAGCGAAGTCGCGTGGCGGCACCCCGCGGGGCCGGGCCGTGCCGTCCCGGGCAAGCGCGGTCATGGACGGCGGGAGCAGCTCAGAACAGCTCGACGTCGCCCGTCTTGCCGGCGTCGTCCTCGACGGCACCGGCATTCACCAGGTGGCGGTGGCTGCAGACCTGGTTGCGGCCGTGGCCCTTGGCCCAGTACACCGCCTTGTCGGCCCGCTCGAAGGCCGCCGACGGGGTGTCGCCAGGGCGCACCGGGGTGAAACCGACGCTGACCGTGATGCGGCCGACCTGCGGGAAGGGATAGGCCTCGGTGGCGCCCCCGCAGCCGCTCCAGCGCCTGCGCCGCTTCGTCCTCGCCGTGGCAGCGCAGCAGCACGACGAACTCCTCGCCGCCGAAGCGGTAGAGCCGGTCGTGGAAACGGAAGCAGCTGCGCATCAGCCGCGACAGCAGCAGCAGCACCTCGTCGCCGATGAGGTGGCCGTGGTTGTCGTTGACGCGCTTGAAGTGGTCGATGTCCACCACCGCCAGCCACCAGCCCGGCGCGGCGTCGCGCCGGCGCTCGGGCGCCGGGTGCAGCGCGTCGGCGGACGGTGCGACGCCGGCCGTGGCCGTCTTCAGGAAGGTCTCGTCGAAGGTCTTGCGGTTGAGCAGGCCGGTCAGGGTGTCGCGCTCGCTGTAGTCCAGCAGCCCCTGGAAGTTGCGGTAGATGCGCAGGATGGCGGTGACCAAGCGGCGCTGCTCGTCGCCCAGCGGACCGGTGCTGTCGATCTCCAGCACGCCGACGACCTCGCGGTCGGTGTCGAGCGGAAAGCAGGTGCGCACCGTCTCGCCGCGCGATTCGACCAGCACCTGCTGGTGACGCAGGCAGTCGCGGCGGCGGGGGTGCTCGTCGAGGCGGGGCAGCCGGTCCAGTTCGGTCCAGGCGGAATCGGCGACGGCCACCAGCTCGGTCTGGCTCAGCCGGGCCCGGGTGATCCAGCGCTGGCCGGCGCCGTCCTCCACCAGCCGGTAGACGGCGACCGTCTGCGGCTGCAGAAGATCGCGCAGCGCGCCGACCAGGGTGACGTCCAACACATCACGGTCGCGGAATCCGGTCAGTTCCGCCAGGTGTTCGACAAGCTGCGGCATGGTCGCGGTCGTGGCACCAGACCAGCGTCGGGGCCTGTCAGGCTGAATGCGTCAAATTGTATCGACCGAGCAGTGCCAGCAGATCCTCTTCGGAGTAGGGCTTGCCAAGGTAGTGCTCCACGCCCAGTTCTGCTGCATGGTCGCGGTGCTTCTGCGCGATGCGGGAGGTGATCATGATCACCGGCAGCCCGCGCCAGCGCGCATCGGCGCGCATGTTGCGCACCAGGTCGAAGCCGTCCATGCGCGGCATCTCGATGTCGGACAGCACCACCGCGGGCAGTTCCTCGGCCAGGCGCTCCAGGCCCTCCAGCCCGTCCTTGGCCAGGGCGACGCGGTAGCCCTCGCGCAGCAGCAGGCGCTGCGTCACCCGGCGCACGGTGAGCGAGTCGTCGACCACCAGCACCAGCGGCGGACGCACCGGCGTGTCCGAGGGCGTTCCGTCGACGGGGCGGTCGGTGGGGGCGCCCGCGTGGGCCTGGGCCATCAGGCCCCAGGCCTGTTCGCCGTACAGCGCCGCCAGCGCCACCGGGTTGTAGATCAGCGCCGGCACGCCGGAGGCGAGCAGCGTCAGCCCGGCCAGGCCGGGCAGGCGCGCCAGCTGCGGGCCGAGGTTCTTGACGACGACTTCCTGGTTGCCCAGCACCTCGTCGACGTGCAACGCGATGCGCTGCTGCGCGCTGCGCACCACCACCAGCGGCAGCGTGCGGCCGGCTTCGGTGCCGCGCGGGCTGGCGTGCAGCAGCGCACCCAGCCAGAAGAACGGCAGCGCGGTGTCGCCCACGGTGCAGCGGCGGCTGGTGTAGGCCGCCTCCAGCTCCGCCGGCGTCGCCCGCCGCACGATCTCCACCAGCGAGGACGGCACGGCCACCGTCACCGGCCCGCAGCGCAGCATGACCACCTGCGTGACCGCGGTGGTCAGCGGCAGCACCAGGCGGAAGCTGGTGCCCTGCCCCGGCGCGCTGGCGGTCTCGATGCGGCCGCCCATGGCGTTGACCTCGGCGCGCACCACGTCCATGCCCACGCCACGCCCGGCCAGTTCGGTCACCTGCTCGGCGGTGGAGAAACCGGGCATGAAGATGAGGTTGAGCAGCTCGGCCTCGCTGGGCTCGGCGTCCGGCGCGATCAGCCCCTGGGCCAGGCCGCGCTGGCGGATGCGCGCCAGGTCCAGCCCGGCGCCGTCGTCGCGGAACTCGATGCCAACCTCGTTGCCCTCGTGCGTCAGCGAGACGGTGATCTGCCCTGTGGGGTCCTTGCCGGCGGCCGCGCGCCGATCGGGCGCTTCGATGCCGTGCGTGACGCAGTTGCGCAGCAGGTGCTCGAAGGCCGGTGTCATGCGGTCCAGCACGCCGCGGTCGACCTCGATGGCACCACCGACGAGGTCCAGCCGCACCTGCTTGCCGGTTTCCTTGGCGGCCTGGCGCACCACGCGGTACAGGCGATCGGACAGACCCTCGAACTCGACCATGCGGGTGCGCAGCAGGTCGTCCTGCAGGTCGCGCGTCAGCCGCGCCTGCGCGGCCAGCTCGTCCTCGGCCGACTGCACGGTGCGCTGCAGGGAGCGCTGCACCGTCGCCACGTCGTTGACCGACTCGGCCATCATCCGCGTGAGCTCCTGGAAGCGGGTGAAGCGGTCCATCTCCAGCGGATCGAAGCCCTGGGCGGACGCCTTGGCGGCCTCCATGCGGGAGGCGATCTGCGTCTCGGCCTGCAGCTCGATGTCGCGCAGCTGCTGCCGCAGCCGCTGCAGGTTGTCGCCCAGGTCGCCCAACGACCCCTTGAGCTGGCCCACCGCCGATTCGATGCGCGAGCGGGTGATGATCACCTCGCCGGCGTGGTTGACCAGCCGGTCGAGCAGCGGCGTGCGCACCCGCACGGCACCGGTGCTGGCGCCGGCCACGGCGGCCAGCGTGGCGGGCCCGGGCGCCCGCGCGCCGGCGGCGAAGCGGGCCCAGTCGATGGCCGTCGGCGGCGCGGCCGAGGCGGTGTCCGCGTCGGCGGCGGGCACGGCCGCATGAGCGGCCGGTTGGGCGTCTTCGCCCGGCCCGGCGACGGGCGTGGGCAGCGGCACCAGGGGTGCCGCGACGGCCGCCGCCATGGCGGCCTGTGCCTCTTCGTAGGCCTGGGCGTCGCGGCGGCGCAGCGCCTCGAACACCGCGTTCATCGCGTCGGCGCGGGCCTGCAGCGGCTCGATGCCGGCGGCATCGGTTCCGCCCTGTGCCAGCAGCCGCTCGATGGCGCTCTCCAGCCGGTGTGCCATCTCGCCCAGGCGCATCGCGCCGGCCAGGCGGGCGCCACCCTTGAGCGTGTGCAGCGTGCGCATGCAGGCCGCCGGGGCCGCCGCGTCGGTCGGCCGCTCGTGCCAGTCCCGCAGCCGCGAGGCCAGCTCGGGCAGCAGCTCCAGCGCTTCCTCCTCGAAGATGGGGAAGAGGTCGGCGTCGACGGCATCGACGGCGTCGAGGTCCTCGTCGTCGACGGCGCTGGCGGACAGCGCGTCGTGCGCCACCACCACCGGCAGGGCGTCCGGCAGCGGCTGCAGCGGCAGCAGTTCGGCCACGCCGAGGGCCGGCGCGTCGACCAGTCCGTCGGGCGCGGTGTCGGCGGTGGCCGGGTCGGCCGCGGCGCTCAGGCGGCGCAGCCGCTCGGCGGCCTGCTGCTCGACGGCGGCCAGGCGGGCCAGCAGGTCGTCCGACGGGGCCTTGAGGAAGCCGGCCGCGAACTGGTGCAGCAGGCGGCGGATCTCTTCCGCAGCCTCGTTGAACAGCGCGGCCTGCTCGGCGTCGGCGCCGTCGAGCGCCTGCACGCGCAGCAGCGCATGCTCCAGCAGCCGGGCCAGCTGCGACAGGGCCTCGAAGCCGACGGTGGCGGAGTTGCCGGCCAGCGAATGGGCCAGCGCCACCGGGCCGTCGCCCAGCGGCCGGTGCAGCTCCATGGCCCATTCGGCCAGCTCGGTGCCCAGGCGGCGCGACTGCTCGTCGGCCTCCTGCAGGTAGATGTTGAACAGCGGGATCGGGATGTGCAGCGGGCCGACCACCTTGACCGGCTCGGGCTCCGGCACGGGCTCGGGCTCCGGCTCGGAGTCCGGCACCGGCACCGGCACCAGGTCCGCGTCCGCCTCGGCGATGGCGGGCCCCTCGGGCGGCTCGGCCGTCGGCGGCGACGCCTCGAGCGCCACCCGCTCCAGCGGCTCGGGCTCCGCATCGGGCGGCGCCTCGAACACCAGGTGGGCATCCATCGTCAGGGTGCGCTCGCCCGCCGCCTCGGCCGGCTCATGCGCCACGCCGATGTCCACCGCATCCAACCCGTCGAGCCCGTCCAGCTCGATCAGCTCCACCGCCTCGGCGGGCGCGTCGGGGGCGTCGCCGTCGAGCACCAGCTCGGGCAGGGGCAGGTTCGCCGGCTCGACCGCGTCGGGCAGCGGGGGGCGGCTCGGCGGCGGCGTCGAGCGTCGCCAGGTCCAGTGCGAAGTCGGGCAGCGGTTCGACCGCCGCCGCGGGCTCGGCGTCGGCCAGGACGGCCTCGGCCAGCGCCGGCGCCGCGTCCCGGGGCGCGGCCGCGGGACGTCCCAGCGGCAGCGGGCGGCCGTCCAGCCGCAGCGCATCGCACACCGTGCGCACCGGCGGCGCCTGGTGCCCGCCGTCGTGGCCGTCGGCGATGGCGGCGATCCAGTCGGCCAGGTAGGCCAGCACCTCGTCGGTGACGGCCAGCAGCGCCTCGTCCGCGCGCGGCGCCTCGGCCAGGCGGGCGTTGTACAGCTGCTCGCCGGCCCAGGCGGCCTCGCCGAACTCGGCCAGCCCGACCATGCGGGAGCTGCCTTTGAGCGTGTGGAAGGCACGGCGCAGCGCGGTCAGCTCGCCGAGGTCGTCGGGCGCCTGGACCAGCGCGGCACGGGCGGCGGCGGCGTTGTCCAGCACCTCGCGCGCTTCCTCCAGGAAGATCTCGCGCATCTCGCCGTCGCCCTCGGGCAACGGCTGCGGCGCGGGCAGCGCCACCGGCGCCGGCACCGCGGCCTCGACCAGGTCGCCGAGGGCCTGCTGGAGCTGCTCGCGCACGGTCTGCACCTGCGGTCCGCCGTCCGGCGCGGCGAGCGCCTGCTCCAGCGCATCGCGGGCGTCGCGGGCGGCTTCGGCCACGCCGGTCTCGTCGGCGGCGATGGCCTCCTCGGTGAGGCGGGCCAGGTCGTCGGAGAGCTGGTCCAGCGGCACCTCGGGCTGCGCGACGGCGGCCGCCAGGTCGCGGGCATGGTCGATCAGGCGCGGCTCGTCCAGCGGCGCCACGCCGGTGTTGACCGGCGACAGGCGCGACGTGCCGCCGCCGACGGTCGAGGCGAGCAGCCCGGCGTCGGCGTCGAAGTGGAACAGCGACTTGGCCATCTGCGGCTGCACGCTGAGCATGTCGACCAGGAAGCCGAGCGCGCCCAGGTTGCCGGCCAGGCGGTCGAAGGTGCCGGCCTGCAGCGCCCGCTCCGGCTCGACCTGCGTCGAGGCCAGGCCGTCGACGTCGTCGCGCATGCGCAGCACCGCCTGCGAGGCCTGGTCCAGCCCCAGCACCGAGAACACGCCGCGCATGGCCGACAGCTGGGCCGGCACCGGGATGAGCACGCTGCTGTCGGTGGGCTGGCGGAAGAACTGGTCGATCAGCTTCTCGGTCTCGGCCAGCGCGCCGCGCAGCTCCTGCACCACGCTGCCCATGGTCTGGCGGTCCGACACGCGGCGGTACAGCTCCTCCATCCAGGGCTCGAGCGGCGGCACCGTCGCGCCTTGGCGGGCGTCGTCCAGCCGGTCGGCCAGACGTTCGCTGCGCAGCGCCTGCTCGGGCTGGTCGAGGTCGCCGTCCTCCAGCACCGCGTCCAGGTACAGCAGCGCGGTGGCCACCTCCATCGCCAGCTCGGGCACCGGCGACTCACCCGCGGCCGCGGCGTGCTGCACCGTCTGCTGCAGGGCGTCGGCCAGGCGGGTGCCGCCGGGCATCAGCCGGCGCAGCGAATCGCCGACCAGCGAGAACTGCTCGGGCAGGCTGCCCAGGCGGTGCAGCTCGCCGCCCGACACCGCCGACCAGGCGTCCTGCGCGCCGGCCACCCGCTTGCGCGCCTGCGTCAGCAGGGCGGGGTCGAAGCGGCCGAGCCGCGGCTCCTCGTAGTCGGCCGGCGCAGGCTGCTGCAGGCCGAAGCGGTCGCGCACCGCGGCCAGCCGCGGCGTGCGGCCCTCGTCGGCACGGGCGCCGGCCTGGTCGCAGAAGAAGAGCAGGTCCTGCGCCAGGCGTTCGGACACCTCCTCCTCGCCGCGGGCCGCCAGTCGCAGCTGCGCCAGCAGCCGCGAGGCCACGCGCTTGGCGTAGTTGTCGGACGGGATGAAGCCGGCGGCCACGCCCTCGAAGAAGGCGGCGGCGAGCTGCCACATCGTCGCCAGCCGGCCGCGGGCACCTTCGGCCAGTTCGGCGCACATGGCGCTCACCTTGATCGGCGTGCCGGGCTGACCGCGCATCAGGGCCAGCAACAGCGCCTCGAAGGCGCCGATGGCGCGCTCGTCCGGCAGGCGGGCGCGGCCGGCGCCCTCGGCCGGCAGCTCCATCCACTGCCAGTCGGTCTCCCACAGGTCGGCGGGGTGGATGCGGTCGGCGCCGGCCAGCTCCTGCAGGCCGCGGTAGGCGGGGAACAGCGCCACCGCCGACACCGGCTTGCCCGCGAGCAGCCGCGACAGGTAGTCGAGCAGTGCGAAGGAACCCTGCTCCACCGCCTCCACCGCGGCCAGGTTGAGCTTGCGTCCGCGGGTCGCGAAGCGGGCCACGGCGGCCTCGGCCGCGCGCAGCAGCTGCGCACCGGCGGGCATGCCGACCAGTTCGAGCGCGCCCACGCCCTGGTGCAGCGACGCCCGCGCCTGGCGCAGCACGGACGGGTCGACCGCGTCGACGTCCGAGCCGCCGCTGGCCTCCAGTTCCTTCAGGTAGCGGCGCAGCGCCTTGTGCGCGGCGTCCAGCGAGCGCTTGAGCTCCCCGTGGACCCATGACAGGGCGCTGAGGTCGGTGGTGTCGGGGTCGCTCAGGCGCTGGTCCATCGGCTGTCTCGGTGTCCTTCGGTGTCGCCGCCGGCGACGTGGCCGGCGGCGCGGTGGTCGTCGATCTGTCGTCGGTATCGACGGCCGATCAGACGACCTTGAACCGCGCGACCGACTGTTTCAACTCCTCGGCGGTGCGCGACAGCTCGCGCACCATCTGCGCGGTCGAGCGGGTGCCCTCGCCGGTCTGCTCGGTCACCGCGAAGATGTGCTGGATGTTCGAGGCCACCACGTTGGCGGAGTCGGCCTCCTTCGACGCCTGCTGCGAGATCTCGGCGATCAGCTCGGCCAGGCGGCGCGTCACGCGGTCGATGTCGGTCAGCGCCGAGCCGGCGGCGTCGGACAGCTTCGCGCCCTCGACCACGCCCTGGGTGGAACGCTCCATGGCGGCCACCGCGTCCTGGGTGTCGGTCTGGATGGTCTTGACCAGCGCGGCGATCTGCCGCGTCGCGTCGCCGGACCGTTCGGCCAGCCGCTGCACTTCCTCGGCCACGACCGAGAAGCCGCGGCCGGCGTCGCCGGCGGACGCGGCCTGGATGGCGGCATTGAGCGCCAGCACGTTGGTCTGCTCGGTGATGTCCGAGATCAGCTCGGTGATCTCGCCGATCTCCTGCGACGACTCGCCCAGCCGCTTGATGCGCTTGGACGTCTCCTGGATCTGGTCGCGGATGGTGTTCATGCCGCCGATGGTGTTCTGCACCGCCTGCAGGCCGGACTCGGCGGCCTCCAGCGACTGCTGCGCCACCTGGGCCGAACGCTGCGCCTGCGACGACACCTCGTTGATTCGGTGCGCCATGCGCAGCACCGACTCGCCGGTCTCGCGGATCTCGCGCAGCTGCTCGGTCGAGGCCGCGAGCAGTTCGGTGGAGGTGGACTCCACCTGCTGGGTGGTCTCGGTCACCCGCTCCACCGTGCCCTGCACCTGCGACACCAGCGAGCGCAGCTCCTCCACCGTGTAGTTCACCGAGTCGGCGATCGCGCCGGTGATGTCCTCGGTCACCGTGGCCTGCTGCGTGAGGTCGCCCTCGGCCACCGTCTGCAGTTCGTTCATCAGCCGAAGGATGGCCGCCTGGTTGGCGTCGTTGACGCGCTTGGCTTCCTGCTCCTGGCGCTCGGCCTCCAGCCGCTGCGACTCGGCCTGCTGACGGCGCGACTGCTGGTCGAACACGAACAGCCGCAGCAGCCCGGCCGCGCCGGACAGCACGACGATGGCGCCGAGCAGCATGACGATCAGGTGGCCGCTGCGGAAGCCGCCGTGTTCGGCCAGCGACGACTGCAGGCCCTCCAGCCCCCTGCGCAGCGGCTCGCTGTCGCTGAGCACGGCGGCCTGCGCGGTGCGCGCGGAGACCAGCCCCTGCAGGTTGCCCAGGATGGCCCCGGCCTGCGTGCGCGCCACCTCGTACTGCTTGATCAGCGCCTCCAGGCGCTCGCGGGTCTGCGCGTCGCGCGTGGCCGACAGGCGCAGCTCGGGGTTGCCGTCCAGCAGCCCGGTGGCCAGTTCGCGGAAGGTGTTCAGGTCCTTGCCGAGCAGGAACACCGCCTCCGGGCTCACGCCCTCGACGGTGATGAACTCGTTGGCCGACTTGCCGATGCGCTGCGTCAGCATCACCAGCTGGCCCACCGCTGACAGCTCGGCCGCCGGCGCGTTCTGCTGCAGCTTCAGCGCCGACACGGTCTCGGCGATCTCCAGCAGGTCGGTCGACTGCGCGTTGATCGCGCGCAGCGCCTGGCCGATCTCGGTCAGCACCTTCTGCTGCGCCAGCACGACCTGGCTGTTCTTCTCCGCGCCGTCGACCAGCGGCATCAGCGGCGCGATGACCTCCTGCGCGGCGGCCGGCGCCTGCGGCAGCGCGCCCTCGCCGGACTGCAGCTCGCGCACGTTGCGCGCCATCACCTCGACGCTTTCCCTCAGCTCGGGGAAGGCCGCCGGGCTGCCGACCAGGGCCTGCGACACCGACTTGGCCATGCGCTGCGACTGCATCAGCGCCTGGCCGGTGGCGCCGACCTGGGTGGCGTTGCGGCCCGACTCGATCAGGGCGGTGGCGGTGGCCGCCGCCAGCAGCAGCGCCCCCGCCAGCACCACGCCGAACAGGATGCGCTGCTGCTGCGGCACCGGCCGCTGGCCGATGAGGGGCAGTGGCCGCACCGGCACGCCGGAGGCGGCGGGACCGCCGCTGCCGCTGTCGGGGTAGTCGGCCAGTTCGGACGGCGCCGCCTCCGAGATGATCGACGAGTCGTTGCCGGCCGTGTTCGCGCCGACGTCGAGCGTCACGGTGCGGGCCATGCCCTCGTCCGCCGGCTCGGGCAGCGGCACCGCCTCGGGCTTGGGGCCCCAGGGGGCGCCCTTGATCATGTTCAACAAGCTCATGGCGTCCTCTTCACGTCTGGAGCCGGCATGTGCTGCGAGCCCTCGGCCCCGAACCGGGGCCTTGTCCTATCGGACCACGGCCAGGAAGTGCTCTTCCCGGGCCAGCGCCGACAACTTGATTTCCTGCCAGGCACGACCGCCGGCATCGGTCCACAGCGCGCCGGCGAAGGCCGGCGCGGGTGCGGCCGGTGCACCGGCCGCGTTCATCTGGTCGCGCTGGCGCAGGCCGGCGAGGCGGTCCACCAGCAGGGCGCAGTTGACGCCCAGCGAAGCGTTGAGCAGCACCAGCTGCGCCGCGTCGCGTGCGCCCTCGGGCAGCACCGGCCGCGGCGCCAGGCCGAGGAAGGCGCCGAGGTCGATGACGCCGTGCAGCCCGCCGCGCAGGTTGGCCACGCCGGCGAACCAGGGCTGGGTGTGCGGCACCGCCAGCAGCGGCCCGAGCGGGAAGATCTCGCCGGCCTCGGCCAGCGGAAACAGCAGGCCGTGGCCGCGGCACTCCACCGCCAGCCAGCCCACCGCCTGCGCCTGCTGGCGGGCGGCCTGCAGGCGCTCGGCGAGCCGGCCCTGCAGTTCGCGCAGCGCTTGCTTGTTGGCCATGTCGAGCGGCGCCAGTCCTTCTCGTGCCCGGCGTCAGCCGAAGGCCTTGATCTTGCCGAGCAGCTCGCTGGCGTCGACCGGCTTGACCACGTAGTCCTTGGCGCCCTGGCGCATGCCCCAGACCTTGTCGGTCTCCTGGTTCTTGCTGGTGCACATGATCACCGGCACGTCGGACCAGCGCGGGTCGCGGGTGATGGTGCGGGTGAGCTGGAAGCCGTTCTGGCCCGGCATCACCACGTCCATCAGGATGAGGTCGGGCTTGTCCTCGCTCAGGCGGCGCAGCGCCTCCTCACCGTTCTCGGCGGTGCGCACCGCGTAGCCGCGCTTGGTGAGCAGCTCGGTGAGGTAGTGCAGTTCGGTCTTCGAATCGTCGACCAGCAGGATCTTCTGGATCGGCATGGGAGGGAGTCCTTCGCGGCAGGGGGCGCGGCCGAAGTGGCGGGCGCGTGGGGCGCGTCGTGGGGGGTCAGGCCGTCTGGCGCACGGGCCGGAACTGCTCCACCGCCTTGAGCAGCTGCTCTTTGGTGAAGGGCTTGGTCAGGTAGTCCTGCGAGCCCACCATGCGGCCACGCGCCTTGTCGAACAGCCCGTCCTTGGACGACAGCATGATCACCGGCACGTGGGAGAAGCGCGGGTTGCGCTTGATGATGGCGCAGGTCTGGTAGCCGTCCAGGCGCGGCATCAGGATGTCGCAGAAGATGAGGTCCGGCGCGTGGTCGCTGACCTTGCCGAGGGCGTCGAAGCCGTCCTCGGCCAGCACAACCTCGTGGCCGCCCTGGCGCAGGAAGATCTCCGCGCTGCGGCGGATGGTGTTGCTGTCGTCGATGACCAGCACCCGCGTTCCGCCCGTCGCCACTTCCACCTGGTTCACGCCATTGCTCCCTTCAACATCCGGCCTTCGGGCCGGCGGGCACGCCGCTTCCGGCATGTCCGCCTGGCCCAGCCCTGAAGGTTATCGGGGCCGCGGGCGGGCGCCGCATGCGTGCCCCGACCCGCCGTGGCGTAGTGCACGCCCCCCGCGTTCACGGGGGATGGGCACCTCCGATGCCTTCAGATCTCGACCATCTCGAAATCTTCCTTGCGCGCGCCGCATTCCGGGCAGGTCCAGTTGAGCGGCACGTCGGCCCAGCGCGTGCCGGCGGCGATCCCGTGCTCCGGGTCCCCGGCGGCCTCGTCGTAGATCCATCCGCAGATGAGGCACATCCAGGTCTTTGCGTCGCTCACGGTCCGGTCGGGCTCACTCCATACAATGGGCCAAATTGTAGCCACCGTGCAACGACGAAAAATCCTGTTGCAACGGGCACCTAGATCCGTTTCCTCACACGGCCCTGGAAGTGGCGGGCCGCGCCCCGGCCGGCCTTCCCGCCTCGTTCCTCGGCGGCCACGAAAGACCCCCTGCCCATGAGCTCAGATTCCGTCGCGCCGGACAGCCCGGACGCCCAGCAGGAGCCGGCACCGCCGGCCTGCGTGATGAGCTTCAACGCCAGCGACGCCAGCGGCGCCGGCGGCTTGGCCGGCGACATCAGCACCATCGCCGCCATGGGCGCGCACGCCCTGCCGGTGGTCAGCACCATCGTCATGCGCGACACCGCCGAGGTCTTCGACCAGCACGCGCTCGACCCCGAGGCGGTGGTCGAACAGGCGCGCACCGTGCTCGAGGACATCACCATCTCCGCCTGGAAGGTGGGCTTCCTCGGCTCGGCCGAGACGGTGGGCGCGGTGGCGGAGGTGCTGTCCGACTACCCGGACGTGCCGCTGGTCACCTACCTGCCCGGCATCGCCTGGATGGACGAGGACGAGGCCCAGTCCTACCACGACGCGCTGCGCGAACTGGTGCTGCCGGCCACCGAAGTGCTGGTCGGCAGCCACCAGACGCTGACCGACTTCCTGCTGCCCGACTGGGACAGCGAGCGCCCGGCGTCGCCGCGCGAGCTGGCGGTGGCGGCGGCGGAGCACGGCACCCGCTTCGTGCTCGTCACCGGCGTGCTGCTGGCGGCGGCCAAGGGCGGCGAGGCCTACATCGACAACGTGCTCGCCTCCGCCAAGGGCGCGATCGCCGGCGAGAAGTTCGAACGCTTCGAGACCTCGTTCGTCGGTGCGGGCGACACGCTGTCGGCCGCGCTGGCCTCGCTGCTGGCGGCGGGCAGCGAACTGCAGGCCGCCGTCGGCGAGGCGCTGACCTTCCTCGACCAGAGCCTGGACTCCGGCTTCCGCCCGGGCATGGGCAACGTGGTGCCGGACCGCTTCTTCTGGGCGCTGCCGCCGGCGGACGAAGACGGCGAGCCCGGGGCCGACGCGGCCGCCGAGGCCGAGCCCCCGGCCGGCTCCCGACGTGTGCACTGACGTGGCCCTGCAACCGCGCAACGCCGCCCTCTTCGAACGGGCACAGCGGGTCATCCCCGGCGGGGTCAACTCGCCGGTGCGTGCCTTCCGCGCGGTGGGCGGCACGCCGCGCTTCATCGCCCGCGCCGAAGGCCCGTTCCTGTGGGACGCGGAAGGCAACCGCTACATCGACTACATCGGCTCCTGGGGCCCGATGATCCTGGGCCACGGGCACCCGTCGGTGCTGGCGGCGGTGCAGCAGGCCGCGCTCGACGGCTTCTCCTTCGGCGCGCCGACCGAGCGCGAGATCGCGCTGGCCGAGGCCATCATCGAGCAGGTGCCGTCGGTGGAGATGGTGCGGCTGGTCAGCAGCGGCACCGAAGCCGCCATGAGCGCGCTGCGGCTGGCCCGCGGCGCCACCGGCCGGCCGCTGATCGTCAAGTTCGAGGGCTGCTACCACGGCCACGCCGACGCGCTGCTGGTCAAGGGCGGCTCCGGCATGGCGACCTTCGGCCACCCGACTTCGGCCGGGGTGCCGGCCGAGGTGGTGCAGCACACGCTGGTGCTGCCCTACAACGACCTCGACGCGCTGGACGCCGCCTTCGACGCCCACGGTGCGCGCATCGCCTGCGCCATGGTGGAGCCGATCGCCGGCAACATGAATTTCGTGCGCGCCGGCGATGCCTTCATGCGCCGGCTGCGCGAGCGCTGCACCGCGGCCGGCGCGCTGCTGGTGTTCGACGAGGTGATGACGGGCTTCCGCGTCGCGCTCGGCGGGGCGCAGAGCGTCTACGCCCGCCGCCTCCCCGGCTTCGCGCCCGACCTCACCGTCTTCGGCAAGGTCATCGGCGGCGGCATGCCGCTGGCGGCGTTCGGCGGACCGCGGGCCGTCATGGAACAGCTGGCGCCGCTGGGGCCGGTCTACCAGGCCGGCACGCTGTCGGGCAACCCGGTGGCCACCGCCTGCGGCCTGGCTACGCTGCAGGAGATCGCCCGGCCCGGCTACTTCGATGCGCTGGCCGCGCGCACCCGCTCGCTGGTCGACGGCCTGCAGCAGGCGGCCGACGAGGCCGGCGTGCCGCTGGTCACCGACAGCGAAGGCGGCATGTTCGGCTTCTTCTTCGCCGCCGAGCTGCCGCAGCGCTACGACCAGGTGATGGCCACCGACAAGGAACGCTTCAACCGCTTCTTCCACGCCATGCTGGACCGCGGCGTGTACCTGGCGCCGGCGCTGTACGAGGCCGGCTTCGTCAGCAGCGCGCACGGCGAGGCGGAGATCGCGCACACCGTGGCCGCTGCGCGCGAGGCCTTTCGAAGCCTGAGGTCGTGACCGCCTCGAAGGTCCAGCGGCTCGGCCGTCCCGGCTTCGAGCTGCGCAGCGCCGACGGTGCTTCGGCCACCTTCCTGCTCGACGGCGGCCAGGTGCTGTCCTGGCGCACGCCGGACGGCCGCGAGCGGCTGTACGTCTCGCCGCTGGCGCAGGCCGGCGAGGGCCGGGCGGTGCGCGGCGGCGTGCCCGTCGTCTTTCCGCAGTTCGGCAAGCGCGGGCCGCTGGCGCCGCACGGCTTCGCGCGCAACCGTCCCTGGAAGCTCGTCGACGCCGGCCGCCACGAGGGCCATGCGGTGGCCGTGCTGCGGCTGGAGAGCGACGATCGCACCCGGGCCCTGTGGGACCACGACTTCGAGGCCGAGTTGACGGTCGGCGTGGTGGGCGGCCGGCTCGACCTGGAACTGGCGATCGAGAACACCGACGCGGCCCCCTTCGAGTTCGCCTGTGCGCTGCACACCTACCTGGCCTGCGAGGACGTGCGCGCGCTGGCGCTGCAGGGACTGGACGGCGCGCCCTACGAGGACCACCGGACCGGCGAGCGGGCGGTGCAGGCCGAGCACCTGCTGCGCGCCGACGGCGAACTCGACCGTCTCTATGCCGACGCGAGGCGTCCGCTGGTGCTGCGCGGCGAGGCGCCGCTGGCGATCGCCCAGGACGGCTTCCACGACGTGGTGGTCTGGAACCCGGGCGCCGAGCGCGCCAGGGCCATCGCCGACCTGCCCGACGGCGACTGGACCCGCTTCCTCTGCATCGAAGCGGCCCAGGCCCGCGTGCCCGTCGGCCTGCCGCCCGGCGAGGTCTGGGTCGGCCGGCAGACGCTGCAGCTGCTCTGAAGGAAGCCCGGCGTCAGGCGGGGCTGGAGCGCAGGCCGTAGGCCTTGCCGTCGACGAACAGGTACTCGGCGCGCAGCACCGCATCACCCTTCTCGCCGGCAAAGGTGTAGCCCAGCACGCCCAGGGTGGCGCCGGGGGCGATGGGCGCCACCTTCCAGGCGTCCAGGCGCGTCAGCGGCGCCAGCTCGACCGTCCAGCGGCGGTCGCGCCGCGTCGGCAGCTGCGCCGCGGCGAGCAGGGCCGGGCCGTCGACCGGGGAGCTCTGCGCCGGCAGGGTGCGCTGCTTCAGGTCGGCCGGCAGGCGGGCGTCGGCGGGCACCTCGAGCACGAGTTCGACGTGCGGGTTGCGCCACTGCACCTGCGCCGCCCGGCCCTCCAGCCACAGCGGGCGCTGGGTGTCGAAGCTGCTCCAGCCGTGGTGGGCACGGGCCGCCCAGGGCAGCAGGGTGACGGGAAGCGCGATCAGCAGGTGGCGTCGGTGCATGGTGGTCTCCTTGTTCGCATCAAGCGTACGCAATCCAGCGCCCGCAGACCAAGACCGCCAGCCACAGCAGCACGGACAGCAGGGTCTGCGCACGGGCCAGGCCGTCGGCCTTCACCAGGCCGCCGCGCGCATGGAAGGCGGCCGCGTTCACGCCGGCCAGCAGCAGCAGGCCGAGCTTCCACTTGAACGCCGCGTTGGCCAGCAGTTCGCCGGGCTGGCTGGCGAACATCAGCAGGCCGCTGGCGGCCGCCAGGCCGAAGCCCGCCAGCGACAGCCCCAGCGCCAGCCCGGCGAAGGCGCGCAGGGGCAGCGTGCCCGACACGCCCCACAGCCGCAGCTCGAAGGCCACCAGGTTGCCCAGCAGCAGCGCGATGCCGGCCAGGTGCACCACCTCCAGCGCCGGGTAGGCCCAGGCGTGGCTGGCCAGCCCCGGCAGCAGCACCGGGATGGCCAGGGACGGGACGGCTTCTTGCATGGCACCGAAGGTAGCAAAACCCTCGACCCGTCCGAGCATCGCCCGACGGCCGCCGTCAGGACCGCCTCCTAGAATTCCGTTCGCATTCCCGACGTCCCATGCACCTCCACATCCTCGGCATCTGCGGCACGTTCATGGGCGGGCTGGCCGCCCTGGCCCGCGAGGCCGGCCACACCGTCACCGGCTGCGACGCGGGGGTCTACCCGCCGATGAGCGACCAGCTGCGCGCGCTCGGCATCGACCTGGTCGAGGGCTGGTCGGCCGACCAGCTCCAGCTGAAGCCGGACGTCTTCGTCGTCGGCAACGTCGTCAGCCGCGGCAACCCGCTGATGGAGGCCATCCTCGACGCCGGCCTGCCGTACACCAGCGGCCCGCAATGGCTGGCCGAGCACGTGCTGCAGGGCCGGCACGTGCTGGCGGTGGCGGGCACCCACGGCAAGACGACCACCACGTCGATGCTGGCCTGGGTGCTGGACCAGGCGGGCCTGCAGCCGGGCTTCCTGGTCGGCGGCGTGCCGTTGAACTTCGGCGTCTCGGCGCGGCTCGGCGTGCCCGGCGGTCCCTTCGTGATTGAAGCCGACGAGTACGACACCGCCTTCTTCGACAAGCGCAGCAAGTTCGTTCACTACCGGCCGCGCACCGCGGTGCTGAACAACCTCGAGTACGACCACGCCGACATCTTTCCCGACCTGGCCGCCATCGAGACCCAGTTCCACCACCTGGTGCGCACCGTGCCCGCGAAGGGCCGGCTGGTGGTCAATGGCCGCGAGGAGGCGCTGCAGCGCGTGCTGGCGCGCGGCTGCTGGAGCGAAGTGCTGCGCTTCGGCGCGCGCAAGGAAGAGCCCGGCGCCCTGCGCGCCCGCGGCGAGCCGCACGGCTTCGACGTGCTGCGCGGCAGCCTGAAGCTGGCGCGGGTGGAGTGGTCGCTGCTGGGCGAGCACAACCAGCTCAACGCGCTGGCGGCCATCGGCGCGGCCGAACACGTCGGCGTGGCGCCGGAGGTGGCGGCGCAGGCGCTGGGCAGCTTCCAGAACGTGCGCCGCCGGCTGGAGCTGCGCGGCGAGGCCGGCGGCGTCCAGGTCTACGACGACTTCGCCCACCACCCCACCGCCATCCGCACCACGGTCAACGGCCTGCGGCGGCAGCTGGAGCAGGCCGACGGGCCGGCGCGCATCCTGGCCGTCTTCGAGCCGCGGTCGAACACCATGAAGCTGGGCACGATGAAGGCCCAGCTGCCGTGGTCGCTGGAAGAGGCGGACCTCGCCTTCTGCCACGCCGGCGGCCTGGGCTGGGACCCGCGCGAGGCGCTGGCGCCGTTGGGCAGGCAGGGCGTGGTCTGCGACACCATCCCCCAGCTGGTCGACAAGGTGGTCGCCGCCGCCCGTCCGGGCGACCGCATCCTGTGCATGAGCAACGGCGGCTTCGGCGGCGTGCACGAGCTGCTGCTGAAGGCGCTGGCCGCGCGTGGCTGACGCCGGCGTGGCACCGCCGGCCGGTGCAGCGCCACTGCGCCACCTGCTGTACCTGCACGGCTTCCGGTCCTCACCGTCTTCGGCAAAGGCGCGGGGGATGTCCGCGTGGATGGCCGAACACCGCCCCGACATCGACTGGGCCTGTCCCCAGCTGCCGCCCTCGCCCGATGAGTCGATGGCCCTGGTCGAGCGCCTCACCGCCCACTGGCCGGCCGACGAGATGGCCGTCATCGGCAGCTCGCTCGGCGGCTTCTACGCCAGCGTGCTGGCGCACCGCCGCGGCTGCCGCGCCGTGCTGCTCAACCCCGCGGTGCACCCCGACCGCGACCTGGCGCACCAGATCGGCGAGCTGACCGCCTGGCACGACCCGCAGCTGCGCTTCCGCTTCGGGCCCGAACACGTCGACCAGCTGCGCGCGATGACCCCGCCGGCCGACCTCGACACCTCGCGCTGGCTGGCCATCGTCGCCAAGGGCGACGAGGTGCTCGACTGGCGCGAGATGCTGGCCCGCTGCCAGGGCGGGCAGGTGGTGCTGCTCGACGGCGGCGACCATGCGCTGTCGGACTTCGAGACGGCGCACCGGCCGACGGTGCTGCGCTTCCTCGGCCTGGCCTGACCCGCCACCGTCGGGCCCGCGGCGATGCGGGACAATGACCCGATGTATGTGTTGTTCGACGATGCCGGCCGGTTCCATGCGGGCCGGGTGCTGGCCGAGGCGGAGGCCTCGGCCCAGGTGGAGCTCGACTCCGGCAAGCGGGTCAAGGTCAAGTCGGCCAACCTGCTGCTGCGCTTCGACAAGCCGCAGCCGGCCGAGCTGATGGCCGCCGCCCAGGCCGAGGCCGAGGGCATCGACCTCGACCTGGCGTGGGAGTTCGCGCCCGAGGGCGAGTTCGGCTTCGCCGACCTGGCGCGCGAGTACTTCAGCGCCCAGGCCGGCGTGCAGCAGCAGGCCGCCGCCCTGCTGAAGCTGTTCGACGCGCCGCACTACTTCCGCCGCCTGGGCAAGGGCCGCTTCAGGAAGGCGCCGCAGGAGCAGGTGCAGGCCGCGCTGCTGGGCATCGAACGCAAGCGCCAGCAGGCCGAGCAGGTCGAGGCCTGGGCCGCCGAGCTGTGCGCCGGCCGCTGCCCGGAGCCCGTGCGCGAGCAGCTCTACAAGATCCTCTTCAAGCCCGACAAGAACGGCCCCGAGTACAAGGCCGTGGTCGAGGCCGCGCGGCGCAGCCACCGCGCGCCGCTGGACCTGCTGAAGGACGCCGGCGCCATCGCCAGCCCCTACCAGTTCCACTGGAAGCGCTTCCTGTTCGAGCACTTCCCGAAGGGCACCGGCTTCCCGGCCCTGCCGGCGCCCGCGATCAAGGACACGCTGCCGACGGCGCCGGTGCGCGCCTTCTCGATCGACGACTCGCAGACCACCGAGATCGACGACGCGCTGTCGGTGCAGGGCCTGGGCTCCGGCACCGTGGTCTTCGGCGTGCACATCGCCGCGCCGGGCCTGGCCATCGCCCCCGGCTCGCCGCTGGACACGCTGGCCCGCGACCGACTGTCCACCGTCTACATGCCGGGCTGGAAGCTGACCATGCTGCCCGACGAGGTGGTGCAGCACTACACGCTGGCCGAGGGCCGCGACTGCCCGGCGGTGAGCCTGTACGTCACGCTCGACGAAGCGACGCTGCAGGTGAAGGCCAGCGAGACCAAGCTGGAGCGCGTGCCCATCGCGGCCAACCTGCGCCACGACCAGCTCGACGCGGTGATCACCGAAGCCACGCTGACCGGCGACGCGCCGGCCGACTACGCCTTCGCGCCCGAGCTGGCCTTCGCCTTCCGACTGGCGAAGCACCTCAAGGCGCAGCGCGAGGTGGTGCGCGGCAAGCCGGAGAACTTCAATCGGCCGGACTACAACTTCAAGCTGCTGCGCGAGGACGGCGCGCACGAGCCGAAGGGCGACGAGGTGGTGGAGATCACCACCCGGCAGCGCGGCGCGCCGCTGGACCTGATCGTCGCCGAGGCGATGATCCTGGCCAACAGCACCTGGGGCGGCTGGCTGGCCGAATGCGGGGTGCCCGGCATCTACCGCAGCCAGGCCAGCCTGGCGCCCGGCATCAAGGTGCGCATGGGCGTCAAGCCGGCGCCGCACGCCGGCATGGGCGTGCCGCAGTACGCCTGGTCGACCTCGCCGCTGCGGCGCTACGTCGACCTGGTCAACCAGTGGCAGCTCATCGCCTGCGCCAGACACGGCCGCACCGCCGCGCTGGCCGCGCCCTTCAAGCCGAAGGACGCCAACCTGTTCTCGGTGATCTCCGGCTTCGACGCCGCCTACGGCGCCTACAACGACTTCCAGTCGGCGATCGAACGCTACTGGACGCTGCGCTGGCTGCAGCAACACGACGTGCAGACGCTGGACGCCGGCGTGCTGAAGGACGGCCTGGTGCGCGCCGACACGCTGCCGCTGGTCTTCCGCGCCACCGGCACCGAGGGCCTGCCGCGCGGGCAGCGGGTGCGGGTGCGCCTGACCGGCATGGACCTGCTGACGCTGGAACTGCACGCGGCACTGGCCGAACGCCTGGGCGACCGCGAGGACGTCTCTGCCGCGACCACCCCCGAGGGCGAGCCCGACGAGGAGGAGGCGCCGGCCACCCTGTCGCTGGCCATCGACCTGGCGGATGCCGAAGAGGCCGACGCCGCCACGCCCGCCGCGGCCGACGGCGGCGCCGGCGCCTGAGCCGCTCGCATCGCCCATGCTGCGCCGGCTCTCCACCCTGCAGCTCGCGCTGATCGTCTCGGTCGGCGTGCACGCCGCGCTGCTGGCCTGGCGCTGGGCCGACCCGCCGTCCTTCGAGCGGGCGTTCAAGGACACGCCGCTGGAGGTGATCCTGGTCAACGCCCGCGGGCCCGAGCGGCCGCAGCAGGCGCAGGCCATCGCGCAGGCCACGCTGGCCGGCGGCGGCAACGTCGAGAAGGGCCGCGCCACCTCGCCGCTGCCGGCGTCGCCGACCATGTCGCTGGGCGATGCGTCGGAGGACGCGCGGCGCCAGGTCGAGCAGCTGCAGGAGGTGCAGCAGCAGCTGCTGGCGCAGATCCGCCGCGAGGTGGCCATGCTCCCGCCGCCCGACCCGCAGCGCGACACCGGCGACGCCAAGCAGCGCGACCAGGAGGAGCGCCGCCGCCAGCTGCTCAACCTGCTGGCCGAGATCGAGAAACGCATCAACGAGGAGAACGCCCGGCCGAAGAAGCGCTACATCAGCCCCGCCACGCGCGAGGAGGTCTACGCCGTCTACTACGACAACCTGCGCCGGCGCATCGAGGACCGCGGCACCCGCGACTTCCCCGAGTACCAGGGCAGGAAGCTGTACGGCGAGCTGACGATGAACGTCACCATCGACGCCGAGGGCCGGGTGGTCGACGCCGACGTGGTGGTGCCGTCCAAGTCGCGCCAGCTCGACCGGCGGGCCATCGCCATCGTGCGCGCCGCCGGCCCCTTCGGCCGCTTCACCTCGGCCATGCGCCAGCAGGCCGACCAGATCGTCGTCACCTCGCGCTTCCGCTTCACCCGGGAGGACGGCCTGGAGACCACCCTCAGCGCGCCGCGCTGACCCTTTTCGATCCCGATGACCGACCGCTACGCCGTCCTCGGCCACCCTGTCGAGCACAGCCGCTCGCCCTTCATCCACGCCGCCTTCGCGCGCCAGACCGGCGAGGCCATCGCCTACGACCGGCTGCCGCTGCCGCTGGACGGGTTCGACGCCGGCGTGCGCGCCTTCGCGGCCTCGGGCGCGAAGGGCTGCAACGTCACGGTGCCCTTCAAGTTCGAGGCCGCGCGCATGGCCGGCCGCCTGAGCGACCGCGCCCGCATGGCCGGGGCGGTGAACACGCTGCGCTTCGACGGTCCCGACCCCGCGTCCTGGCAGGCCGACAACACCGACGGCATCGGCCTGCTGCGCGACCTGCAGCACAACGCCGGCTGCCCGGTGCGCGGCCTGCGCGTGCTGCTGGTCGGCGCCGGCGGCAGCGCGGCCGGCGTGCTGGGACCGCTGCTGGCCGCCGCGCCGGCCGCGGTGGTCATCGCCAACCGCACGCCGGCCAAGGCCGCGGCGCTGGTCGCCACCCATGCCGCGCTGGCCGGCGCCCACGGCGTTGCGCTGTCGGCGCGCGGGCTCGGCGACTGCGGCCAGGGCTTCGCGCTGGTCATCAACGGCACCGCGAGCAGCCTGGCCGGCGACGCGGTGCCGGTGGCGCCCGACGTGCTGGCGCCCGGCGCGTTGGCGGTGGACCTGATGTACGGCCCGGCCGCCGCCGGGTTCCTGCGCTGGGCGTCGGGCCATGGCGCGCGGGGCCGCGACGGCCTGGGCATGCTGGTCGAGCAGGCGGCCGAGGCCTTCGCCCTGTGGCGCGGCGTGCGGCCGGACACCGCGCCGGTGCTGGCGGCACTGCGCGCCGAGATCGGCGCATGAAGAAGGCCGCCGGCCGGGCATTGGCTGGCACCGGCCGCGTGATCGGCCGCGGGCTGCTGCTGGTCATCGTCTGCTTCGTCTCGCTGCAGCTGTGGTTCGCCGCGCGCATCGCGCTGATGGCGGTAGTCGACCCCGCCTCGACCAGCGTGCAGCGCAGCGAGGCCTGGCGGCTGCTGTGGCGCGACGGCCGCATCGTGTGGAGCCAGCAGTGGCGCGACTACGACCGCATCGCGCCGACGCTCAAGCGCGCCGTCATCGCCAGCGAGGACGCGGGCTTTCGGGAGCACAGCGGCATCGAATGGGACGCCATCGAACGCGCCTGGGAACGCAACCAGCGCGCCGAAGCCGTGGCCCAGCGGCAGGCGCAGCGCCAGGCCCGGGCCGCGCTGCGCGCCGACCTGGCGCCGCCGCCGGTGAAGGTGGTCGGCGGCTCCACCATCACCCAGCAGCTGGCGAAGAACCTGCTGCTCAGCGGCGAACGGCACCTGCTGCGCAAGGCGCAGGAGGCGGTGCTGACGGTCTGGCTGGAGGCCTTCCTCGGCAAGCGGCGCATCCTGGAGCTCTACCTCAACCACGTGGAATGGGGCGAGGGTGTGTTCGGCGCGCAGGCGGCGGCCCGCCACTACTTCCGTGTCGACGCCGACCGGCTGGGGCCATCGGAAGCGGCGCGGCTGTCGGTGATGCTGCCGGCGCCCAAGCGCTTCGAGAAGCGACCCCAGTCGGCCTACCTGGCCGGGCGCTCGGCCACCATCGCGGCACGCATGGGCGCGGTCACACCGCCCTGAACACGGCCTTCTCCGCACCGGGGAAGCGGGCGGGGGCCGCTTCCTAGAATCGGGCGATGAGCCTCACCGAGGAAATCGCGGCCGCCGCCGCCCGCCGGGTCGTCGACGACGGCCTGGAGTACGGCGCGGCCAAGCGCCGGGCGTTGAAGGACCTCGGCCGCCACAGCGTGCGCAGCGCCGAGCTGCCGAGCAACGAGCAGGTGGAGGACCAGGTGCGCGAGCACATCGCCCTCTTCCACGCCGACACCCAGCCGGCCGAGCTGCACGCCCTGCGCCAGCTGGCGCTGCGCTGGATGGAGCGGCTGGCGCCATTGCGGCCGCATGTGAGCGGCGCGGTGTGGCGCGGCACCGCCACCCGGCTGTCGGCGGTGCACCTGGACCTGTACTGCGACGACGCCAAGTCGGCCGAGATCGAGCTGCTCAACCAGGGCATCGACTACGACGTCATCAGCGCGCCGCGCGCGGCCGGCGGCGAGCCGGTGGAGGTGCTGGCGCTGGCCAGCCGCTGCGACGCGCTGGGCGAGACGGTGACGATCTTCCTGAGCGTGCAGGACCACGACGACCTGCGCGGCGCGCTCAAGCCCGATGCCCGCGGGCGCAGCTGGCGCGGCGACGCGGCTGCCCTGCGGCGACGGCTGGCGGAGGACACCCCATGAACCGCCGCCACTGGCTGTTGGGCGGGGTCGCGGCCGCGGCGGGGGCCGCCGGGGTGGGTGTCGCGTGGCGGCAGGGCCCAGGGGTCGACGCCGGGCCGCCGGTCGGCGATGCGCTGTGGTCGCTCACGCTCGCCGCCCCGGGCGGCGGCCAGGTGGCGCTGGACCGCTTTCGTGGCCGCCCGCTGCTCATCAACTTCTGGGCGACGTGGTGCGCGCCGTGCGTGAAGGAGCTGCCCGACCTCGACCGCTTCCAGCGCGCGCAGTCGGCGAAGGGTTGGCAGGTGCTGGGCATCGCGGTGGACCGCGAGGCGGCGGTGCTGGACTTCCTCAGGAAACTGCCGCTGGGCTTCCCGGTCGCGCTGGCCGGCCTGCCCGGCGCCGGGCTGATGCGCGACCTCGGCAACGTGCAGGGCGTGCTGCCCTACAGCGTGGTCATCGACGCGGCCGGGCGGGTGCGCCAGCGCCACGCCGGCGAGACGCAGCCGGCGCTGCTGGACCGGTGGGTGGCGACCCTCGGCGCCTGACGCGACACGTTTTCGGTTCTGGCGGCAACCGACGCTAAAAAGCGTAAAGTTCGCCCCTTTCGAGCGGCGGCCGTCCGGAGGGAATCGCGCCGCCAGGGGTCGACGTTCCAGTTGCCGCCGCTGCACCACCCGCGGCGGCACGGCTTCGCAGCCGCTGGAAACGTCGACGTTCAATTCAGAAGAGGGCATGGGACCACTGGCCGGCGGCGCTCGACCTTGACCGCCCGCCGCCCCCTGCCCGAGGAGAACCCCGCATGGACCTGCGCAAGCTGAAGACGCTGATCGACCTGGTGTCCGAGTCGAACATCTCGGAGCTCGAGATCACCGAGGCCGACGGCAAGGTGCGCATCGTCAAGGCCGACGCCCGCACCGCGGTGCTGCACGCCGCACCCGCCCTGCCGCCCGCGCCCCCCGGCGCCGCTCGGTGCCGCGGCCCCGGCGGCACCCGCCGCCGCGCCCGAAGCGCCCGCCGCCCCCACCGGCCACCTGGTGAAGTCGCCCATGGTGGGCACCTTCTACCGGTCGTCCAGCCCGGGCGGCAAGGCCTTCATCGAGATCGGCTCCCAGGTCAAGGAAGGCGAGCCGGTCTGCATCATCGAGGCGATGAAGATCATGAACGAGATCGAGGCCGACAAGAGCGGCACGATCACCCAGATCCTGGCCGAGAACGGCCAGGCGGTGGAGTTCGGCCAGCCGCTGTTCGTCATCGAGTAAGGCGGGCATGTTCAAGAAGATCCTGATCGCCAACCGGGGCGAGATCGCACTGCGCATCCAGCGCGCCTGCCGTGAGATGGGCGTGAGGTCGGTGGTGGTGTATTCCGAAGCCGACCGCGACGCCAAGTACGTCAAGCTGGCCGACGAGGCGGTGTGCATCGGCCCCGCGCCGTCGGCCCAGAGCTACCTCAACATGCCGGCCATCATCTCCACCGCGGAGGTGACGGACGCCGAGGCCATCCACCCCGGCTACGGCTTCCTCAGCGAGAACGCCGACTTCGCCGAGCGGGTGGAAAAGAGCGGCTTCACCTTCATCGGACCGACGCCGGAATCGATCCGCGTGATGGGCGACAAGGTGTCTGCCAAGCAGGCGATGATCAAGTCCGGCGTGCCCTGCGTGCCGGGCTCCGAAGGCGCGCTGCCCGACGACCCGAAGGAGATCGTCCGGCAGGCGCGTGCCATCGGCTACCCGGTGATCATCAAGGCGGCCGGCGGCGGCGGTGGCCGCGGCATGCGGGTGGTGCACACGGAGGCGGCGCTGGTCAACGCGGTGCAGATGACGCGCAGCGAGGCCGGCGCGGCTTTCGGCAATCCGTCGGTCTACATGGAGAAGTTCCTGGAGAACCCGCGGCACATCGAGATCCAGGTGCTGGCCGACACCCACCGCAACGCGGTGTGGCTCGGCGAACGCGACTGTTCGATGCAGCGCCGGCACCAGAAGATCATCGAGGAGGCGCCGGCGCCGGGCATCCCGCGCCGGGTGATCGAGCGCATCGGCGAACGCTGCGCCGCCGCCTGCAAGAAGATCGGCTACCGCGGCGCCGGCACGTTCGAGTTCCTCTACGAGAACGGCGAGTTCTACTTCATCGAGATGAACACCCGGGTGCAGGTGGAGCACCCGGTGACCGAACTCGTGACGGGCATCGACATCGTGCAGATGCAGATCCGCATCGCCGCCGGCGAGAAACTGCCCTTCACGCAGCGCAACATCCAGATGCGCGGCCACGCCATCGAGTGCCGCATCAACGCCGAGGACCCGTACAAGTTCACCCCCTCGCCCGGCCGCATCACCATGTGGCACCCGCCGGGCGGGCCGGGCGTGCGCGTCGACTCGCACGCCTACACCAACTACTACGTGCCGCCGAACTACGACTCGATGATCGGCAAGATCATCTGCCACGGCGACACCCGCGACCAGGCGCTGGCGCGCATGTGCACCGCCCTGCAGGAGACGGTGGTCGAGGGCATCTCGACCAACATCCCGCTGCACCGCGAGCTGATGGTGGACGCCAAGTTCGTCGAGGGCGGCACCAGCATCCACTACCTCGAAGGCTGGATGGCCCAGCACAAGCGCTGACCATGTTCGAGCTGGTGCTGCGCGCGCCGCAGGCGCTGGTCGAGCCGGTGTCCGAGGCGCTGATGGGCGAGTTGGAGGCGCTGTCGGTGTCGGTGGAGGACGCCGACGCGGACAGCGGTGCCGAGCGGGCGCTGTTCGGCGAACCCGGCCTGCCGCCACCGCAGTCCGGCTGGGACCGTTCGACGCTGAAGGCGCTGTTCGCCGAGGAGGCGCAGGCCACCGACGCCCTCACCCTGCTGCTGGCGCAGGACTGGACCGACGGCCTGCAGGTGCAGTCGCTGGACGTGGTGCCCGACGAGGACTGGGTGCGCATCACCCAGTCGCAGTTCGCGCCGGTGCACGTCGCCGACGACTTCTGGATCGTGCCCAGCTGGCACCAGCCGCCGGCCGGCGCCGCGAAGGTGATCCGGCTCGATCCGGGCCTGGCCTTCGGCACCGGCACCCACCCGACCACCCGCATGTGCCTGCGCTGGATCGCGCGCCAGGCCGACCACCGCAGCGCCGGCTGGGACCGGGTGCTGGACTACGGCTGCGGCTCCGGCATCCTGGCCATCGGCGCGGCGCTGCACGGCGCGCGCGGCATCGACGCGGTGGACATCGACCCTGCCGCGGTCACCGCCACCGAAGCCAACGCCGCCGCCAACGGCGTGCAGCTCCACGCGGGGCTGCCGGACCGCGCCCAGGGCCGCTACCCGCTGGTGCTGGCCAACATCCTGGCCACGCCGCTGACGCTGCTGGCGCCGCTGCTGTGCGGCCACGTCCGGCCCGGCGGCGACCTGGTGCTGGCGGGCATCCTGTCGCGGCAGGCCGCGCTGCTGCAGGACGCCTACGCGCCCTGGTGCCGGCTGCAGGTGGCCGACGAGGACGATGGCTGGATCCTTATGACCGGGAGCCTGCCGGCATGACCCCCTGGACCGAAGCGCTGCAGGCGGGCCGAGCGCCGTGCCGCTCTCGGGCCGGCCCGCCCTCCCCATGGGGGATCGGCCGGCGTGCCCGGCGGACGAGGGGCTGACATTGAGCCTGGCGACCCGCTGCGCCGCCTGCGGCACCGTGTTCCGGGTCGTCGAGGACCAGCTCAAGGTGTCGGACGGCTGGGTGCGCTGCGGCCGCTGCGGCGAGATCTTCAACGCCCGCGAAAGCGTGTTCGACCTGGAGCGCGATGTGCCGCCGCCCTGGAGCGGCTCACGGCCGGCGGGGCTCGGGCCACTGGTGACGGCGCCGGCAGCCGACACCGCCGCGGTGCCGCCTCCATCACAGGCGCCGGCCGGTTCGGCGGCGGCGGGGCTGGACGATGGCGCAGCGCCGATCGCGCCGCCGCCGCGCACGACGTCGACGTGGCCGGCCGTGCCGGCGGGCGGAACGGAAGGCGCGCCCACCGCGGCGCGACCGGCGCCCCCGGCCACGCCGCGAGACCCCGAACTGGCCCACCTGCTGCGCGACGGCCCGCTGCTGATGCGCCGCTCGGCCGACGAGGACGCGTCGGCCCCTGCCGTGACCGGGAACGAGGCGGACGGCGAGGACGACGACGGCAGCGGCTTCGCGCATGCGCGCTTCAACGTCGACCTGGTCGACGGCCTGCCGCCGCCGCCGTCGGCACCGGTGCCGCTGCAGGCCGCTGCGCCCCGGCCGCAGCCCGCGCCGGCCCCACGGCCCGCGCCCCCGGTGCTCGACGACGAGGCGCCCACCTTCGTGCGCCAGGCCGAAAGCGTCGAGCGCTGGCAGCGCCCGCAGGTGCGTGCCGGTCTGGTGGCGGCGTCGCTGCTGTTGGCGCTGCTGCTGCTCGGCCAGCTAGCCTGGCACGGCCGCGGCTGGCTGGCCGCCCATGCACCGGGCGCGGAGCCGCTGCTGCAGTCGCTGTGCGGCGTCGCCGGCTGCACGCTGCCGCCGGTGCGCCGGCTGGACGGCCTGGTCGTCGACACCAGCGCGCTGGTGCAGGCCGGCGCCCCGGACCGCTACCGCCTGACCCTCGTGCTGCGCAACCGGCTGGACCTGGCGGTGGCGCTGCCCTCCGTCGAGCTGGCGCTGACCGACAGCCAGGGCGACCTGGTGGCGCGAAAGGTGCTGACGCTGGCCGAGCTCGGGGCGACCGAGCCGCGCATCGCCGCCCGCAGCGACCTTTCGCTGCAGGCGGTGGTCGGCGTCGACGGCGCCAAGGTCGCCGGCTACACCGTCGAGATCTTCTACCCCTGACGAAAGAACCCCATGCCGGCCCTGATCTGCGGCTCACTCGCCTTCGACACCATCACAACCTTCCCCGGCCGCTTCGCGCAGCAGATCCTGCCCGAGCAGGTGCACATCCTGAACGTGTCCTTCCTCGTGCCGACGCTGCGCCGGGAGTTCGGCGGCTGCGCCGGCAACATCGCCTACAGCCTGCACCAGCTCGGCGGTCAGGCGGTGGTGCTGGCCGCCCTCGGCAACGACGGCGGCGACTACCTGACGCGGCTGCAGGCCTGGGGGGCGGACACCAGCTGCGTGCGGCGTGACGGCGGCACCTACACCGCCCAGGCCATCATCATCACCGACACCGACAACAACCAGATCACCGCCTTCCACCCGGGCGCGATGCAGAACGCGCACCTGACGGCGGTGCCGCCGCGGGCCGACCTGAAGATCGCCATCGTCGCCCCCGACGGACGCGACGCCATGCTGCTGCACGCCGAGCAGCTGCACGCCGCCGGCATCCCCTTCATCTTCGACCCCGGCCAGGGCCTGCCGATGTTCGACGGCGAGGAACTCAAGCGCTTCGTCGGCCGGGCCACCTGGGTCGCGCTGAACGACTACGAGGCGCGCATGCTGTGCGAGCGCACCGGCTGGAGCCTGCAGGCGCTGTCGCAGCAGCCCCACCTGCGCGGCGTGGTGGTGACGCTCGGCGCCGACGGCTGCGAGGTGTGGGAGCAGGGCCAGCGCACCGCGGTGGCCGGCGTCAAGGCCGAGGCGGTGGTCGACCCGACCGGCTGCGGCGACGCCTTCCGCGCCGCCCTGCTCTATGGCCTGGAGCGCGGCTGGCCGCTGCAGCGCTGCGTGGCGCTGGGCAACCGCATCGGCGCGATCAAGATCGCCAGCGCCGGCCCGCAGAACCACACGCTGGACCGCGCGGCGCTGGGCGTCGACTGACCGTCAGGGCCAGGGCCCGGAAAAGAAAAAAGCCCGGCACCTTGCGATGCCGGGCCGGGGGGCCGAAGGCGGCCGGCGCCGAGGCGCCGGACAGCCCCGCCCCGTCAGGGCTTGTTGCCCGTCGGGAAGGGCCAGGCCGCGGCCGGGCTCAGCGCCGTCTTGGCCGCCGGCGCAGGCGCCGGCGCGGCCGCGGCGGGCGCAGGGGCTGCAGCAGGGGCCGCAGGCGCAGTCGGGGTCGGGGCCTTCTTGGCCGCCGCCTTCTTCGCCGCCTTCTTCGCAGGCGCCTTCTTCGCAGCCGCCTTCTTCGCAGGCGCGGCCTTCTTCGCAGCGGCCTTCTTCGCAGGCGCCTTCTTCGCAGCGGCCTTCTTGGCCGGCGCCTTCTTGGCCGCGACCTTCTTCGCCGGGGCCTTCTTCGCCGCCGCCTTCTTGGCCGGCGCCTTCTTCGCAGCGACCTTCTTGGCCGGCGCCTTCTTGGCGGCGACCTTCTTGGCCGCGACCTTCTTCGCCGGCGCCTTCTTGGCCGCCACCTTCTTCGCGGGCGCCTTCTTGGCGGCCACCTTCTTCGCCGGGGCCTTCTTCGCCGCAGCCTTCTTCGCAGTTGCCATTTCAATCTCCTTGATCAAGTTGCAAAGAGCACCGCACCGCTCGAGTCGGCGCGGCGTTTCACCGCCCGGTTGTCGCCCGGCCGTCTTGGCAACGGCCGGTGCACCCCCGGTGTCGGTGAACGGGGTGGCGAGCCGCCGCGTGCCGCTTCTGGCGTCGGCACATCGGGGCTCGCGGATCTTGATCTCACCGATCGATGGGCTGCGGTGTCGCTCTGGCGGCGGCCATCCGGCAGTCGGGGACGTCGATCACGCCCCCGGTCTGGTTCCTTGCGGAATCAGTCCCAGCTCAATGCGCCACCGGACTGGTATTCGATGACGCGGGTTTCAAAGAAATTGCGCTCCTTCTTGAGGTCGATCATCTCGCTCATCCACGGGAACGGGTTCTCCTCGTTCGGGAAGAGCTCCTCGAGGCCGATCTGCGTCGCCCGCCGGTTGGCGATGTAGCGCAGGTAGCCCTTGAACATCGAGGCGTTGAGGCCCAGCACGCCGCGCGGCATGGTGTCCTCGGCGTAGCGGTACTCCAGCTCGACCGCCTTCAGGAACAGCGCCTTGATCTCGGTCTTGAACTCCGCCGTCCACAGGTGCGGGTTCTCCAGCTTGATCTGGTTGATGAGGTCGATGCCGAAGTTGCAGTGCATCGACTCGTCGCGCAGGATGTACTGGTACTGCTCGGCCGCGCCGGTCATCTTGTTCTGCCGGCCCAGCGCCAGGATCTGCGTGAAGCCGACGTAGAAGAACAGGCCTTCCATCAGGCAGGCGAAGACGATCAGGCTCTTCAGCAGCGTCTGGTCGTTCTCCGGCGTGCCGGTCTTGAAGTGCGGGTCCATGATCGCGTCGATGAACGGGATCAGGAACTCGTCCTTCTCGCGGATCGACGAGACCTCGTGGTAGGCGTTGAAGATCTCGCTCTCGTCCAGGCCCAGCGACTCCACGATGTACTGGTAGGCGTGGGTGTGGATGGCCTCCTCGAAGGCCTGGCGCAGCAGGAACTGCCGGCACTCCGGCGCCGTGATGTGGCGGTAGGTGCCGAGGGTGATGTTGTTGGCGGCCAGCGAGTCGGCGGTGACGAAGAAGCCGAGGTTGCGCTTGATGACGCGGCGCTCGTCCTCGGTCAGGCCGTTGGGGTCCTTCCAGAGCGCGATGTCGCGGCTCATGTTCACTTCCTGCGGCATCCAGTGGTTGGCGCAGGTGGCGAGGTACTTCTCCCAGGCCCACTTGTACTTGAAGGGCACCAGCTGGTTGACGTCGGTCTGGCCGTTGATGATGCGCTTGTCGGCCACGTTGACGCGGCGGCCGCTGGGCGCTTCGGCGGCGGCGACCGGCCGGGCCGGGGCGGCCGTCACCGGCACGCTGGACGACACCACCGGCGAGGCGGCGCGGACGGGTTCGGCGACGGGCGGGATCGGAAGCCTTGGCGATTGTTGGAGAGACACCGACTCGGCCCGGACCGCTTGGGGGGCGCTGTTGGACGGCTTGCGTGGAACGCCTTGATCGACGTCGTCTTCCCAGACCAGCATGTGGATGGACTTCCTGTGAATTGAATTATCTGAGTGTTGTGTGCGAACACCAAGCATTTGCGATGCCTTGACACCCCGCTTCGTTGCGAGCCTGCATCGAATGCACGGTCTTGCGCGCCGGCAAGACCGTGTGGCGCACGCGCAGCGTCACTGGCAGGCTTCGCAACCGGGGTCGTCGATGGCGCAGAACTTGATGTCGGAAGCCGGCTCCGCGGCCGCGGCCGCACGCACCTGCGCCGCCGCCGCGTCGAGCGCCGAGGCGCCGCGCGTGCCGCCGCCGGTGGCGCCGCTCACCGCGTTCAACGAGCCGGCCTTGACCGTGCTCATCTCGACGTGCGAGGCGCTCTTGGTGCGCAGGTAGTAGGTGGTCTTCAGGCCGCGCGTCCACGCCAGCTTGTAGGTGTCGTCCAGCTTCTTGCCGGAGGCGCCGGCGATGTAGATGTTCAGGCTCTGCGCCTGGTCGATCCACTTCTGGCGGCGCGAGGCGGCCTCGACCAGCCACTCGGCCTCGACCTCGAAGGCGGTGGCGTAGAGCTGCTTCAGCTCGCCGGGCACCCGGTCGATCGCCCACAGCGAGCCCTGGAAGTGCTTCAGGTCCATGACCATGATGTCGTCCCAGAGGCCCAGCTTCTTCAGGTCGCGCACCAGGTACTCGTTGATGACGGTGAACTCGCCGGACAGGTTGGACTTGACCGACAGGTTGCCGAACGACGGCTCGATCGACGCGTCGACGCCGATGATGTTGGAGATGGTGGCCGTCGGCGCGATGGCGATGCAGTTCGAGTTGCGCATGCCGTGCTGCGCGATGCGGCCGCGCAGCGCGTCCCAGTCCATCGACGTCGAGCGGTCCACGTCGACGTAGCCGCCGCGCTGCTCGGCCAGCAGGTCGAGCGAGTCGATCGGCAGGATGCCGCGGTCCCACAGGCTGCCGCGGTAGCTGGAGTAGCGGCCGCGCTCCTCGGCCAGCTCGGTCGACGCCCAGTAGGCGTGGTAGCACACGGCCTCCATCGAGCGGTCGGCGAATTCCACCGCCGCCGCGCTGGCGTAGGGCACCCGCAGCTGGTACAGGCAGTCCTGGAAGCCCATGATCCCCAGGCCGACCGGGCGGTGGCGCAGGTTGGAGTCGCGCGCCTTCTTCACCGCGTAGTAGTTGATGTCGATCACGTTGTCGAGCATCCGCATCGCGGTGGAGACGGTCTTCTTCAGCTTCGCCTGGTCGATCTGGCCGTCCTTCAGGTGCTGCGCCAGGTTCACCGAGCCGAGGTTGCACACCGCGATCTCGTTGTCGCTGGTGTTCAGGGTGATCTCGGTGCACAGGTTGCTGCTGTGCACCACGCCGACGTGCTGCTGCGGGCTGCGCACGTTGCAGGCGTCCTTGAAGGTGATCCAGGGGTGGCCGGTCTCGAACAGCATCGAGAGCATGCGGCGCCACAGGTCCTTGGCCGGGATCTTCTTGAACAGCTTGATCTCGCCGCGCTCGGCCTTGGCCTCGTAGGCGGTGTAGGCGGCCTCGAAGTCCTTGCCGAACTTGTCGTGCAGGTCCGGGCAGGTGCTGGGCGAGAACAGCGTCCACTCGCCGCCCTCCATCACCCGCTTCATGAACAGGTCGGGCACCCAGTTCGCGGTGTTCATGTCGTGCGTGCGCCGGCGGTCGTCGCCGGTGTTCTTGCGCAGTTCCAGGAACTCCTCGATGTCCAGGTGCCAGGTCTCCAGGTAGGCGCAGACCGCGCCCTTGCGCTTGCCGCCCTGGTTGACCGCCACCGCGGTGTCGTTGACCACCTTGAGGAACGGCACCACGCCCTGGCTCTTGCCGTTGGTGCCCTTGATGTAGGAGCCGAGCGCGCGCACCCGGGTCCAGTCGTTGCCCAGGCCGCCGGCAAATTTCGACAGCAGCGCGTTCTCCTTCAGCGCCTCGTAGATGCCGTCCAGGTCGTCGGCCACCGTCGTCAGGTAGCACGACGACAGCTGGCTGCGGCGGGTGCCGCTGTTGAAGAGGGTCGGCGTCGAGCTCATGAAGTCGAAGCTGGACAGCACGTCGTAGAACTCGATCGCACGCGCCTCGCGGTCGATCTCGCCCAGCGCCAGGCCCATCGCCACCCGCATGAAGAAGGCCTGCGGCAGCTCGATGCGCTGCTCGTCGATGTGCAGGAAGTAGCGGTCGTACAGCGTCTGCAGGCCAAGGTAGTCGAACTGCAGGTCGCGCTCGGGCTTCAGCGCCGCGCCCAGGCGGGCGAGGTCGAACTGCAGCAGCTTGTCGTCCAGCAGTTCGGCCTGCACACCCTTCTTGATGAACCCGGGGAAGTACTCGGCGTAACGATCGGCCATCTCGGCCTGCACCGCCTCCTCGCCCAGGATCTCCTTGCGGATGGTGTGCAGCAGCAGCCGCGCCGTGGCGCGGGTGTAGCCGGGGTCCTTCTCGATCAGCGTGCGCGCGGCCAGGATGGCGGCCTTGTAAACCTCGTCCAGCGGCACGCCGTCGTACAGGTTGCGACGGGTCTCCGCCAGGATGGGCTGCGGCTTGACCTCGTCGCCCAGGCCGGCGCAGGCCGACTCCACCAGCGCCTGCAGCCGGCGCTCGTCCAGCGGCACGCGCTGGCCGCCGTCGGTGACGAAGAGCTGCGGGGCCGCCGCGGCCGGCGCCTCGCCCTGCCGGGCGCGCTCCTGCGCACGGCGCTCCCGGTACAGCACGTAGGCACGGGCCACCTCGTGGTGGCCGCCGCGCATCAGGCCGAGCTCGACCTGGTCCTGCACGTCTTCAATGTGGAAGGTGCCGCCGCCCGGACGCGAGCGCAGCAGCGCGCGCACCACCGACTCGGTCAGCCCGTCGACGGTCTCGCGCACGCTGGCCGACGCCGCGCCCTGCGTGCCATGCACCGCGAGGAAGGCCTTCATCAGCGCGACGGCGATCTTGCTGGGCTCGAAGGAGACGACCGCGCCGTTGCGGCGAATGATCTGGTAGCCGTGGTAGGCGCTGCGGGCACCACGTGACGGGTCGGAGGCCGGCGTGGCGATGAGCGGGGCGGATTCGGTGCTGCGCGAGAGGTCGGCGGTCTGCATGCGGGGTCCTTCTTCTGACAATTCAGGCCATGCGGCGGCGGGAGCGGAGCGTCGACGTCGGTCAGACGACGGCGCACAGGGAGGGTGGGGTCGCGCGCATCGGGGCGCGCGAATGTGGACAACCATGTGTAGAAGCCGTGCACCGGGCGTGGATGGTTCGGGACATCGGGTGCACTAGCTATGGTGTCGAGCAGGGTGAATTTACCCCATATCTAGCGTTCGCGGGAGATCCGCAACGGAGGTGCGCGTGCCCGCAACTCCTCTTGACGGCGACCGTCCCCGGCCGCTAAGAGCGGTCTCGTTCAGGCGGCGAAGTCGAGGCCGCCTGCGACGCCCGAGGCACCGTGCGACGGCCCCAGCGACGCCCGCAACCGGGCCCAGTCGAAGCCCGGTCCGGGGTCGGCCTTGCGGCCCGGCGCGACGTGCTCGTGGCCGGCCACGGCGGCGATGGGGTACGCCTCGCACAGCGCGCGCGCAAGCGCGGCCAGCGCGTCGTACTGCGCGGGCTCGAAGCGCTCGCCCTCCAGCCCCTCCAGCTCCACGCCGACCGCGTAGTCGTTGCAGTTGTCGCGGCCGCGCCAGCTCGAGCGCCCCGCATGCCAGGCCCGGTGATCGCAGGAGACGAACTGCAGCGCTTCGCCGTCGCGCCGGATCACGAAGTGCGACGACACCTGCAGGCCCCGGATCTGCCCGAAGTAAGGGTGCGCGTCCCAGTCCAGCCGGTTGGTGAACAGCTGCTCGATCTGCGGCCCGCCGTAGACGCCCGGCGGCAGGCTGATCGAGTGCAGCAGCAGCAGGTCGACCGCGACGCCGGCCGGCCGCGGCCCGAAGTTCGGCGACGGCACCGCCCGCGCGCCGGACCACCAGCCGTCGGTCCAGCCCGTCGACGCGCCCAAGGTCAGGGCCCCTTGTCCAGCGGACCCAGTCCGAGGTGGTCGGCCACGTTGATGCCCAGCCGCGCCATGCGGTAGCGCATCTGCCGCAGTGACAGGCCGAGGCTGGCACCGGCGGCGGTGCGGTTGAAGCGGTGGCGCTCCAGCGCCCGCACGAGGATGTCGCGCTCCACGTCGTCGAGGTGGGCGACCAGGTCGGTGGGCAGCGGCGCCTCCCCGGCCGCCACACCCGGCGGTGCCGCAGCCGGCGCCGGCGCGGCGGGCGCCGCGTCCAGTTCCACCAGCTCGCTGTCGACGAACACGTCGTCGGGCAGGCCGAGGTCGGCGCGTTCGATCACCTCGCCGCTGGACAGCGCCACCGCGCGGTGCAGCAGGTTCTCCAGTTCGCGCACGTTGCCGGGAAAGCCGTAGCCGGCCAGGTGCGCCAGCGCCTCGCGCGAGAGCATCGGCCGCGGCGACACGCCGGCGTCGCGCGCGATGCGCTGCAGCACCGCATCGCACAGCGACGGCAGGTCCTCCAGCCGCTCGCGCAGCGGCGGCACCCGGATCTGGATGACGTTGAGCCGGTAGTACAGGTCCTGCCGGAAGCGGCCGGCCATCACCTCGGTCTGCAGGTCCTTGTGGGTGGCACTGACCAGCCGCACGTTGACCGGCTGCTCCGCCGTCGCGCCCACCGGCCGCACCGCGCGTTCCTGGATCACGCGCAGCAGCTTGCTCTGCATGGCCAGCGGCAGGTCGCCGATCTCGTCGAGGAACAACGTGCCGCCGTTCGCCGCCTGGAAGAAGCCCTCGCGGTCCTCCTGCGCGCCGGTGAAGGCGCCCTTGCGGTAGCCGAAGAACTCCGCCTCGAGCAGCGCCTCCGGGATGGCGCCGCAGTTGACCGCGATGAACGGCTGGCCGGCCCGCGACGACACCTCGTGGATGGCCCTTGCCACCAGTTCCTTGCCGGTGCCGGACTCGCCCTGCACCAGCACCGGCGCCATGCTGCGGGCCACCTTGTCCACCAGCGCCCGCACCTGCTGCATGGCCTGCGACTGGCCGACCATGCGCGCCAGGCTGACGGCCACCGGCGCCGCGGCTTCGGCGCTGTTCACCACCGCCGCCGGCGGCACCGGGCTGCGCCGCACGGCGGGCTCGCCCGCGGCGGCGGGGGCCGGCGCGCCGCCGGCCGACGGCAGGCTCGACGGCACCACGGTCGGCCCGCCCTGCGGCAGCCGGCCGAGCGCCGACGCCACCACCTGCCGGAACTGCCGCAGGTCCACCGGCTTGGTCAGGTAGTCGAAGGCGCCGCACTTGAGCGCCTCCACCGCGTTCTCCGACGAGCCGTAGGCGGTGATGACGATGGTCTTCTCGCGCCGGCCCCGCTCCTCCAGCGAGCGCAGGATGTCCAGCCCGCTGCCGTCGGGCAGCCGCATGTCGGTGATGACGGCGCTGTAGGTGCGGTCGCGCAACTGCAGCAGCGCGTCCTGCACGGAGCCGGCGGTTTCCACGTCGTAGCCCTCACGCAGCAGCGTGAGCTCGTACAGCGTGCGCAGGTCCGGCTCGTCGTCGATGACCAGCAGGCTGAAGTGCGAGGGAGGAGAGGTCGTCACGTGGAGGAGGTGGCCTCGGACCCTGCAGCATCGCCGCCGCGCATCAGCACGACGAACTCGTTGCGGCAGTCCTCGTCCGGGTCCCGCAGTCGGTAGTCGATCCGTGCGCCGTAACGCCCGCACAGCTCGCGGCAAATATACAGGCCGAGCCCGGTGCCGCGGCTGCGCGTCGAATAGAAGGGCTCGAAGAGGTAACGCTCCACCTCCGGTGCGATCGGCTCGCCGTCGCTGCGCACGGCCAGCCGCACCTGGCCGTCGTCGGCCCGGTCCAGCCGCAGGCGCACCGAGGCCGGCCGGCCGCTGGCATGGCGCAGGCCGTTGTCGAGCAGGTTGACCAGCACCCGGCGCAGGTGCTCGGGCTCGAAGCGCACCGGCAACGATTGCGACGGCCAGACGGCCTGCAGCGGGCTGCTGCCGTCGGCGGGCAGGCGGTGCGCACGCCGCCAGTCGTCGACCATCGCGGCCACCGCCTCCCGGGCGTCGAAGACCACCGGCGCCGGCGGCACGCCGGGCGCCACCTCCATCACGTCGTCGACGATGCGCTTCAGCCGCTGCGCGTTCTCGCCCACCATGCGCGTGAGCAGGCGCTGGCCGTCGCTCAGCTCGTCTTCCTCCAGCAGTGCGTTGGCCTGGGTGATGGCGGCCAGCGGGTTGCGGATCTCGTGCGCGATGCCGGCCGACATGCGGCCCATGGCGGCCAGCTTGGCGTCGCGCGTGCGCGCCTGCACCAGGCGCAGGTCCTCCAGGAACAGCACCGCGAGCAGTTCGCCCGCCTGGCCGTCGGCGGCCCGCGTGCCCGGCGGGGTGAAGCGCAGGCGGGCGACCACCGTGCGCTGGCTGCCGCCGGCGAAGCGCAGCGGCACTTCGCGGCCGTCGGTCGGCCAGGCCCGGTCGTCGAAGGCCTGCTGCACGGCGTCGCGCAGCGCTCGCCAGGCCTCGCTGTCGTCCAGCGTGAACGGCGCCGGCGGCCACATGCCCGCCTCGCCGAGCAGCAGCCGGGCCGCCGGGTTGGCGGTGCGCACCCGGCTGCGCCGGTCGACCACCATCACGCCCTCGTGCATCTGCTCGATCACCAGGCGGTTGAGCTGTGCCTGCTGGCGCGCCAGCGCCATGCTGCCGCGCGCGGTGCGCTCCTCGCGGGCGAGACGGCCGGCCAGTTCGCCGGCCAGCAGCGTCAGCACGAAGAAGCCGATGCCGGCCAGGCCCGCCTGCGCCATCAGGGTGGCCACCTCGCCGCCTTCCTGCACACCGCGCCAGGCCACGCCCAGCAGCATCAGGGCCACGGCCGAGGCGGTGCCCAGCGCCAGCAGGCGCGGGCTCAGCACCCCGGCCATCAGCAGCGGCAGCACCAGCAGCGGCGTGTAGTTCAGCGCGCCCTGGCGCGACAGCAGGTGCAGCAGCGAGAAGGCCAGCAGGTCGACGCCGATGGTGGCCAGCCACGGTCCGCTGCCGGGACGTGCCATCGCGGCCGGCCGCACCCGGCCGCCGAAGCGCGGCAGCAGCCACAGCGCCAGCGCCTGCGCCGCATAGGCCACGCACAGCAGCGCGGAGACCGCGCTCGGCGTCGGGCTCAGCAGCCAGGCCAGGCCCTGCGCCAGCACCAGCGCCAGGCCCAGCCCGGCGCGGGCGGCGACGAAGGCGCGGTAGATGCGGTCGAAGCCGCCGCTGCCGCTCACCAGCCGACGCGCCTGGCGCGACAGGAAGCGGGTGTCCGCCTCGGCGGCCTGCCAGTCGGGCGAGAGCCGACTGCGGTCGTCGTCCTCGTCGCCGGACGCCAGCCAGGCGGTGTCGGCCGGCGAGCCGAAGCCAGGGACCTCCCAGGCCCGTGCGTCCTCGGCCCGCCGGCGCTCGGCGCGGCGGCGCTCGGCGCGCCGCAGGCGGTCCTCAGCGGCCGGCATCGGCGGCGCGGTGGGCCTCGCTGCAGTAGAGGCGCTCGGTCTGCGCGCCGACACCGGCGTCGACGGCCGGTGGCGGCGGCAGCGCCTCGTTGCGCGGCAGGTGCAGCCCGCAGTAGGCGCAGCGCACCATCGGCTGCGGGCCGCTCGGTGCCGCCGCCCTGTCGGCCGGCTGGGACCGCGGGGGTGGCGTGCGCGGCCCGCGCGCCTTGACCGTCCACCACCACCACAGCAGGCCGATGACCAGGACCCAGATCAGGTACTTCATGCGGCCACCGTCCCCCGCTGCAGCAGCACCTCGAGCACGAAGCGCGAGCCGAGGTAGGCCAGGGCCAGCAGGCCGGCTCCGACGTAGAGCCAGCGCGTCGCGCGGCGGCCGCGCCAGCCCTGCCAGTGGCGGCCCACGATGAGGGCGGCGAACACCGCCCAGCCGAGCAGCGAGAACACCGTCTTGTGGTCCCAGCGCCAGTTGGCGCTGGCCCCGGCGCCGAGCAGCAGCGCCGCGGTGAGCACGACGAAGCCGGCCTCGACGAAGCGGAAGGTCAGCTTCTCCAGCCGCAGCAGCGGCAGCCCGAGCGGGCCGGCCGGCCCGCCCGCCGCCAGCGGCTGCAGCTGCCGGCCGCGCAGCTGGCCCTCGGCGCGGTCGAGCAGCCAGCCATGCAGCACCGCCGCGCCGAACAGCCCGTAGGAGGCGACGCCCAGCAGCCAGTGCAGCGGCAGCCAGGGGGAGGCCACCGGGTGCCGGTCGCCGGGAAAGGCCAGCGCCAGCAGCACCACCACGACCCCGAGCGCGGCCAGCACCCGGCGCACGCCGGGCAGCGGGAAGAAGCGGCTTTCCACCGCGTGCACGCCCAGCACCAGCCAGACCGTCACCGACAGCACCGGCGCGAAGCCGAAGCGCGGGCCCTGTCCCGGTTCGTCGAGTCCCGCGATGGCGCCCAGCCACACCAGCGCGTGCACCAGCCAGCCGACGACCAGCGTCAGCGCCGCCACGCGGTGTCCGCCGGGGGCGCCTTCCGGCGCCAGCGCCGCGGCGGCGTAGGCCACCGCGGCCGCCAGGGCCAGCGCCTGCCACAGAGGGCCGGCGGCGGGACCGATCGATAGAATCATCGAGTCGAGTTTAAGTGTTCCACCCCGGGGCGCGCCCGCACCTGCAGCCGCATGGCATCCACCCTCACCGACCGCCTTTCACGCCTCGTCAAGACGATGCGCGGCCAGGCCCGCATCACCGAAGACAACGTGCAGGACATGCTGCGCGAGGTGCGCATGGCGCTGCTGGAGGCCGACGTCGCGCTGCCGGTGGTGCGCGACTTCATCGCCCGCGTGAAGATGAAGGCGCTGGGCCAGGAGGTGGTGGGCTCGCTCAACCCGGGCCAGGTGCTGGTGGGCATCGTGCACAAGGAGCTGGCCGCGACCATCGGGGAAGGGGTCAGCGACCTCGACCTCGCCACCCAGCCGCCGGCCGTCATCCTCATGGCCGGCCTGCAGGGCGCGGGCAAGACCACCACCACCGCCAAGCTGGCCAAGCACCTGATCGAGCGCCGCCGCAAGAAGGTGCTCACCGTCTCGGCCGACGTCTACCGGCCGGCCGCCATCGAGCAGCTGAAGACGGTGACCCAGCAGGCGGGCGCGGAGTGGTTCCCGTCCGACGCCGGCCAGAAGCCGCGCGACATCGCGCTGGCGGCGCTCGATTACGCGCGGCGCCACTACATCGACGTGCTGCTCGTCGACACCGCCGGCCGGCTGGCCATCGACGAGGCGCTGATGGCCGAGATCCGCGACCTGCACGCGGCCCTGAAGCCGATCGAGACGCTGTTCGTCGTCGACGCCATGCAGGGCCAGGACGCGGTCAACACCGCCAAGGCCTTCAGGGAAGCGCTGCCGCTGACCGGCATCGTGCTGACCAAGCTCGACGGCGACTCGCGCGGCGGCGCCGCGCTGTCGGTGCGGCAGGTCACCGGCGCCCCGATCAAGTTCGCCGGCGTGAGCGAGAAGATCGACGGGCTGGAGGTGTTCGACGCCGAGCGCCATGCCGGTCGGGTGCTCGGCATGGGCGACATCGTCGCCCTTGTCGAGGAGGTGCAGAAGGGCGTCGACCTCCAGGCCGCGCAGAAGCTGGCCGACAAGGTCAAGTCCGGCGCCGGCTTCGACCTGGAGGACTTCCTTTCGCAGATCAGCCAGATGAAGAAGATGGGCGGGCTGTCCGGCCTGATGGACAAGCTGCCCAGCGAGATGCAGGCCAAGGCCGGCCAGGCCGACATGGACAAGGCCGAGCGCGACGTGCGCCGCATGGAGGGCATCATCCGCTCGATGACGCCGCTGGAGCGCCGCAAGCCGGAGCTGCTCAAGGCCAGCCGTAAGCGCCGCATCGCCGCCGGTGCCGGCGTGCAGGTGCAGGAGGTCAACCGCCTGCTCAACCAGTTCGAGCAGATGCAGACCATGATGAAGAAGATGAAGGGCGGCGGCCTGATGAAGATGATGAAGCGCATGGGCGGCATGAAGGGCCTGCCCGGCATGGGTCGCTGAACGCAGGCCCCATCGCCTCCGGTTGCGACCGGACACCTTGACGGGCGCGCGCCTTGCCGCAACGCCCCGGGGTTGTTGTAGACCCCCCACCATGACGCCCTCCCCGCTGTTGTCGATCGCCTGGCCCTGGTGGCTGGCCGGCCTGGTCCTGCTGCTGCTGGTCGCCGCGTGGGCCTGGCGGCGCGGGGGCGCCAGGCCGGCCGACGAACGGGGCCCGGCGCTCGACACGGTGGCCGACTGGCCGCCCACCGCGACCCCGCTGCTGCACCCGGTCGAACGCCAGGCCTTCGACCTGCTGCGGCGCGCCCTGCCCGATCACCGCATCCTGGCCCAGGTGCCGCTGGCGCGCTTCCTGCGCGTGCCGACCCGGCAGTCCTACGCCCGCTGGATGGGGCGGGTGGGCCGGCTCAACGCCGACCTGCTGGTGTGCTCGCCATCGTTCCAGGTGCTGGCGGTGGTGGAGCTGCAACCGGCGCGGCCCAGCGCCCGCGCCGAGATGCGGCTGGCGCGCATGCAGCGGGTGCTGAAGGCCGCCGGCATCCCGGTGTTCGTGTGGCCGGACGACCCGCTGCCGGCCATCGACTCGGTGCGCGGGCTGCTCGGCCTGCCCGAGCCGGCAGGCGGCGTCGACGCGCCGCGCACCACGCCGGGCGCCCTGCCCGACGACGACCGCTTCAACGCGGCCCCGCGCGAGGCCCGGCCCTCCACCTGGTTCGACGACTTCGACGACGAGCCGAGCCTGCCGCGCGACAAGGGTTGATGCGAGCCGCTACGACAGCAGTGCGGCGGCGAACTCGGCGGCGTCGAAGGTCTGCAGGTCCTCCAGCTTCTCGCCGACGCCGATGAAGTAGACCGGCACCGGCCCGCCGGCGCGTTCGCGGCCCCACAGCGCGATGGCGGCCAGCACGCCGCCCTTGGCCGTGCCGTCGAGCTTGGTCACCACCAGGCCGGTGAGCTGAAGCGCGTCGTCGAAGGCCTTCACCTGCGCCAGCGCGTTCTGGCCGGTGTTGCCGTCGACCACCAGCAGCACCTCGTGCGGCGCCGTGGCGTCGGCCTTGTTGATGACACGGCGGATCTTCTTCAGCTCCTCCATCAGGTGAAGCTGGGTGGGCAGGCGCCCGGCGGTGTCGGCGATCACCACGTCGCAGCCGCGCGCCTTGCCCGCGGTCACCGCGTCGAAGGTCACCGCCGCCGGGTCGCCGCCTTCCTGGCTGACGATCTCGACGCGGTTGCGGTCGGCCCACACCGCGAGCTGTTCCTTGGCCGCCGCGCGGAAGGTGTCGGCGGCGGCCAGCAGCACCTTCTGCTCGGCCTGCGCGAGGTGGCGCGTGAGCTTGCCGATGGTGGTCGTCTTGCCGGCGCCGTTGACGCCGGCGACCATCACCACGGTGGGCGTGTGCTCGCCCACCACCAGGCCCTTCTCCAGCGGCCGCAGCAGGTCGGCGATCGCCTCGGCGAGCAGGCCCTTCACCGCCGCGGGGTCGGTGGCGCGCGCCTCCTTCACCCGGCGGCGCAGGTCGTCGAGCAGGTAGGCCGTCGCCTTGACGCCGGCGTCGGCCATCAGCAGCGCGGCCTCGAGTTCCTCATACAGCGACTCGTCGATCTGCGTGCCGGTGAACACCTGCGCGATGTTGGAGCCCGTCTTGCGCAGGCCGTCGCGCAGGCGCGAGAACCAGCCGGCGCGCTCGACGACGGGCGCCGGCGGCGACGGGGACGCTGGCTCAGGCTCCGGCTCGGTGTCCTGCACGGGCGCGGATTCGGCCTCGCGCTCAAGCGCGGCCTCGACCTCCTCCGGCACGGCGGCCAGGGCGGCGGCCTCCAGTTCGGCGTCGGACAACGCCGGCAGCGGCTCGGGCTCGGGCACGAGCGACGGCACGGAGGCCTGCGCGGGCGGCTCGGTCTCGACCGTCGGCGCATCGGCCGACGCGGGGGGCGGCGGACGGCGAGGGCGTGTTGCGTCGCCAGAACTGCCAGGCCGGCGGCGGCGCGGGCGCGTCGGCCGCGGGCAGCGGCGCCGGCTCGGCGGCCGATGCTGAGGCGGTGGGGGGCTGCGTGGCGTCGGGGTCGGACGGCCGCGGCGACGGCGCGGTCTCGGGCGGCGCAGGAACCGCCTTTTTCTTGAAGAAGCTGAACATCGGGCAGGGGTGGAGCCGGTGCGGTGCGAGGACCCGACGCTTGGCTATAATGGCCGGCTGTAGGCGCTTTAGCTCAGTCGGTTAGAGCGACGGAATCATAATCCGCAGGTCCGGGGTTCGAGTCCCTGAAGCGCCACCAGACATCAAGCCCCGTGCAGCCCATGCGATGGCCGCACGGGGCTTTTTCATGGCCCGCTCGTCGGCGTCTCAGGCGCTGTTCAGCGGCGGCGCGATCTCTTCCAGCGACCGACGCTCGGCGTCCACGCCCCAGCGCCAGGCGATGGCCGCGGCGACGAGCACCAGCGCCGCGCCGATGGCGTAGCCGATGAAGACGTTGGACCGGTCGCCCGAGGCGATGAGCGCGCCGAACAGCGCCGGCGCCGCGAAGCCCCCGGCCAACGTGCCGACGGCATAGCACAGCGAGATGGCCAGCGCCCGCATCTCCAGCGGGAACACCTCGCTGACCGTGAGGTAGGCCGAGCTGGCCGCCGCCGAGGCGAGGAAGAACACCGCCGACCAGGCCAGCGTCTGCCCCAGCGCGTCCAGCGTGCCGGCGACGAAGCCCGCGCCGGTGAGCAGCAGGCCGACGCCGGACAGCGCGTAGGTCGTGGCGATCATGACCCGCCGTCCCCAGCGGTCGAACAGCGGCCCGAGCAGCAGCGGGCCGAGGAAGTTGCCGGCGGCGAAGGGCAGGATGTACCAGCCCACCCGCTCGGCCGGCACGCCGTAGAAGCGCGTCAGCACCAGCGAGTAGGTGAAGAAGATGGCGTTGTAGAAGAAGGCCTGCGACAGCATCAGCGACAGCACCACCGCGCTGCGTTGCGGGTAGCGCCGCAGCAGCACCGCCGCCACCTCGCGCAGGCTGGGCAGGCGGCGTTCGACGTAGCGCACCTGGCCCTGCGCCGGCACCGGCGGCAGCGGCCGGCCATGCTCGGCACGCACCTCGGCCTCGATGCCCCGCAGCAGCCGCTCGGCCTCGTCGCCGCGGCCGTGCGCGAGCAGCCAGCGCGGGCTCTCGGGCACGTGGCGGCGCAGCAGCAGGATGGCCAGCGACATCACCGCGCCGAGCGCGAAGCCGGCGCGCCAGCCCCACTCGGGGCCCAGCACCCGCGCGTCGAGCACCACCAGGCTGAGCACCGCGCCCAGCGCCGCGCCGAGCCAGAAGCTGCCGTTGATGGCCAGGTTCACGCGGCCCCGCACCCGCGCCGGGATGAGCTCGTCGATGGCCGAGTTGATGGCCGCGTACTCGCCGCCGATGCCCAGCCCGGTGGCGAAGCGGCACAGCGCGAAGAAGGCGAAGTTCAAGCTGAAGGCGGTGGCCACGGTCGCCATCATGTAGACCGCCAGCGTCGCCATGAAGAGGCGCTTGCGGCCCAGCCGGTCGGCCATGCGGCCGAAGACCAGCGCGCCCAGCACCGCGCCGGCCACGTACAGCGACCCGGCCCAGCCCACCTGGGCGGCGGTCAGGCCCAGCGTGTCGTCGCGCTCAAGCACGCTGCCGAGCGAGCCGACAATGGTCACCTCCAACCCGTCGAGCACCCAGGCGACGCCCAGGGCCAGCACCACCCGCCAATGCCAGCGCGACCAGGGCAGGCGGTCCAGGCGGGCGGGGATGTCGCTGGCGGTGGGCAGTGGCGAAGCGGCCATCGGAGGGCGCGAAGCGGCGGTGCCGCGACCCAGCCAGCGCCATGCCCATCGACCGGCGGTCCCACCCGGGCCGCAGGCCGGCTATCGTTGCCACCTCACCACCCTCCACCGCCCCATGGCCTCCTCGGTCTTCGCCATCGGCCTCGGTGCCGCCCTCGGCGCGCTGCTGCGCTGGGCGCTCTCGCTGCGTCTCAACGGGCTGTGGCCGGCGCTGCCGCTGGGCACGCTCGCCGCCAACCTCGTCGGCGGCTACCTGGTCGGCGTGGCGGTGGGGGTCTTCGCGCAGCACCCCGGCCTGTCGCCGCTGTGGCGGCTGTTCCTCGTCACCGGCTTCCTCGGCGGGCTGACCACCTTCTCCACCTTCTCGGCCGAGGTGGTCGATGCGCTGACCGACGGCCGCACCGGCGCGGCCGTGCTCGCCGTGGCGCTGCACCTGGGCGGCAGCCTGGCGCTGACCCTGCTCGGCATCGCCACCGTGGGCCTGTGGCGCGGTGTGTCGGCGTCGGGCTGAACGCTTCAGCACGAGGTCTCGGCGGCCGATAACCCATTGATGATCCCCGCCCCGATTCCCCCGACGATGCACGGCGCCTGCAGGCGCTGCGCGAGCTGATGGTGCTGGACACGCCCCCCGAGGAACGCTTCGACCGCATCGCGCGCTTCGCCGCCGACGAGTTCGGCGTGCCCATCGCCCTGGTCAGCCTGGTCGACGAGCACCGGCAGTGGCTGAAGGCGCGGGTGGGCCTCGACGTCTGCGAGACGGCGCGCGACATCTCCTTCTGCGGCCACGCGGTGGTGCAGGACGACGTGCTCGTGGTCGAGGACGCACGCACCGACGCCCGCTTCGCCGACAACCCGTTGGTCACCGGTGCCCCGCACATCCGCTTCTACGCCGGCGCGCCGCTCGCGCTGCCCGGCGGCCAGCGGGTGGGCACGCTGTGCCTGATCGACACCCGTCCGCGGCGTCTGGACGCGCACGACCTGGAGATCCTCGCGTCGCTGCGGCGGCTGGTGGTGGAGGAACTGCTCGGCCGGTCGGAGGACCGGGCATGAGCGCGCCGGCCCGCCCCCGAGTGCGACCTCCGCAGCGCATGGCGCGGAGGGCAGTCCAGTGACCGCCGGTCCCTCCCGGCCGAAGCTGGCGCTGCTCATCGTCGAGTCGCAGTTCGTCATGCGCCGCACGCTGGTCTACACCGTGCAGGAGCTGCAACTGGCCGACGTCACCGACGCCACCAACGTCGAGCTGGGCCGACGGCAGCTCGAACTCCGGCCCTTCCACCTGCTGATCATCGACGTCGACCCGCCGCTGCCGGTGCTGGACCTGATCGACGACATCCGGGCCGGCAGGACCGCCAGCCGACCCGACCTGCGCATCATCGCGACGCTGCCGCAGCCCCATGCGGCCACCGAGCAGCGGCTGCACGAGCTGCGGGTCACCGACCTGCTGCGCAAGCCCTACCGGGCCAAGGACGTGCTGAACGCGCTGGCCCGGCCGCGGACGGTGGCGCCACAGCCGGCCTGATCAGAAGCGCGCGCCCACCGACAGCCGCAGCACGTCCGCCGGGCCGAAGTTCTGCCGCGGGTCCCAGGCCAGGCGCGCGAACCAGTGCGGCAGGTCCCAGGTGACGGTGAGGCCGGTGCGGCGGATGAAGACCTGATCGTCGCCGCGGCCCTGCTTGCGCAGCAGGTCCACGGTCAGGCGCTGGTGGTCGGGCAGCACCCACTGGCCGTTGAGGTGCACGTGCTGCTGGCCGGTGCCGAAGCGGTCGTCGCGCACCGCGGTGACGGCGAAGGCCCCCGTGGCCTCGTCGCGCCAGCCGCCGGCCACGATCACGGCGTCGTTGGGGTCGAAGTTCAGGTTGACGTAGGGCCGGCCGTTGGTCCGCGCCAGCGACACCTGCGCGTACCAGCGCTCGCCGGTCTCGAGCCCGAGCTGGCCGCCGCGGAAACCGCCGCTGGCGACCTGGAACGAGCTCAGCACCTTGACCGGCGCCTCGCGCCACGGCGCGCGCCGGTCCTCGATGCCCGCCCGCGCCGTGCGCCCGACGTCGGCGTCGTGGTAGGCCCCGGCCCACAGGGTGGTGTCGTGGCGGCGCCAGCGCAGGTTGAGGTCGGTGCCGTCGGGCGCGGCGCGGTGGCGGGCGGCGTAGTGGCCGAGCGTGAGCTTGACTTCGCCACGCCTCGACGAGGCGGGTTCGGGTTCGGCGGGTTCGTCGCCGGCGTCGGATTCCTGCGCCCTCACCGGCAGACCGATCGACATCAGGGCCGCGAGGACGGCGACGTGCAGCAGCAAGGGCGGGCGCATGCCCGGCCGCAGGCAATTCCAGCGCCGGGTCTCCGCCTCACGCGGCCGCACCTGGCTGCACCGTCAGGTACACCGGCTGCGGCGAGGTGGTGCCGCGCAGCAGCTTGAGCACGCAGCGGCGCCCGACGCGGCTGCCGTCCAGCAGCTGGTGCAGGCCATCGACGCTGGTGACCGGCACGCCGTCCAGGCCGACGACCAGGTCGTCGCGGTGCACGCCGGCCAGCGCCGCCGGGCTGCCGGGCTCCACCGCGTGCACCCGCACGCCGGTGGACTGGTCCAGGCCGTAGGCCACCGCCAGCCGCCGGTGCACCGGCGCGGTCGCGCCGGCGACGCCCAGGTGTGCACGCTGCACCCGGCCGTGCCGCATCAGCGCCGGGATGACCCAGCGCGCCGTGTCCACCGCCACCGCGAAACCGATGGCCTGCGCGCCGCGGATGATGGCGGTGTTGACGCCGATGACACGCCCGGCCGAATCGAGCAGCGGCCCGCCCGAGTTGCCGGGGTTGATGGCGGCGTCGGTCTGCACGACATCGGGGATCAGGCGGCCGGTGCTGGCGCGCATGCTGCGCCCCAGCGCGCTGACGATGCCGGCGGTGACGGTGTGCTCGAAGCCGAGCGGGTTGCCGATGGCGATGGCCACCTGGCCGCGCCGCAGCGTGTCGGAGCGGCCCAGTTCGGCGTGCACCAGGCCACCGGCGGCCAGACCGTCGACGCTGAGCACCGCGAGGTCGGTGTCGGGGTCGTCGCCGACCCATCGCGCGCCGAAGCGGCGGCCGTCGGCCAGCGAGGCGGTGTAGCGCCAGGCCTTGGGCGCCGAGCCGCCCTCGCCGCGTGCCGGCGGCCGGCCCGCGCGCACCACGTGCGAGTTGGTCAGCAGGTAGCCGTCGGGCGTGAACAGGAAGCCGGAACCGCCGCCCATCGGCCGGCCGCCGTCGCTGCCCGGCTCGTGCACCTGGATGGCGGCCACCGCCGGGCCCACCCGCTCGGCGACGTCGCCCACCGTCTGCGAGTAGGCGTCCAGCAGGGCTGCGTCGGGCAGGGTGAAGTCGTCTCGGGCGCCCATGGCAGAAGGTCCAAAGACGCCCACGTCGGGGCGGCGGCGGCCGCTTTCAAGGCCGCCGCCGCCCCCCGCGGCTCACACCGCCTCGGGCTCTTCGTTCTCGGTCTTCTGCGGGTCGACGGCGTCGATGCCCACCGGCTCGCGGTCCTCGGGGGTGAGGCCGACGATCTGGCGCAGGTAGGCGATGAGGCCGCCGCTGGTCTGGCTGGCCTCGGCCGGCACGCTCGCCAGCGGGTCCGGCGGCGGGTCGTCGCCACCGCCGCAGGCGGTCAGCGCCGCCGTGCCGAGCAGCGCGATCAGCAGGGTCTTGCGGGTGTGGGGGGACATGGCGGCCTCCTTCACTGCGACTGCGCGCCCGGCAGCGGATGCGCCAGGTACGGGAAGGTGGACAGCAGCGGCACCACCGCCTGGTCCACCGCGTCGTGCAGGTTGAAGGTGGTGCTGCCCAGCGGCACGTTGTTCGGGTTGCACTCGGCGCCGAACTGCAGCGCGTTGTTGCTGCCGTTGGCCATGCACAGCCCGCCCATCACCGCGATCAGCGAGATGTCGACCACGTCGTCCTTCGGCCGGCGGCCGTTCGGGTAACCGGCCAGGTCCACCGCCTGCGCCAGGTTCTGCGGCCCGCCGACGCGCAGGATCTCGCCCACCACGCCCAGCCGGTTCTGCTGCGCGAAGGCCACCGGCGCGATGGCGGTGTTCAGCCGCAGCATCTCGGAGGCGGTGACGTTGGCCGGCTTGTTCACGCCCGGGATGCCGGTCAGGAAGGTGGTGACCAGGTCGTTGCGCGGCAGGTTCTTCGGCGCCGTGTTCGGCAGGTTGAGCGCGATCTCCAGCAGCGCCGGCAGCGTCGGGTGGGTCACGTAGTCGGCGAACTGGCCGTCGTCGCGCGGCTTGCTGGCGTTGAAGCGGTCCTTCGCCGGCAGGCCGATGACCACCTCGTTGACCAGCGGCATGCCCAGGCGCGAGACCTGGGTCCAGGCGCCGCCGACCTTGGCCGCGGTCTGGTGGCCGGCCGCCGGCGCCGGGTTGATCAGCTGGCCCTGGCGCAGGCTGGCGGTGGTCCAGCCGCCGATCACCGTCTCGTTGCCGGCGACCAGGCAGTCCTTGTGCACCTCCAGCGCCAGCGTGGTGACGTTCTTGTTGGCCAGCGTGTTCGGCACGGCGTTGATGTTGGCCGGGTTGGTGATGACGCTCACCGGCGCGTTGACCAGGTCGAAGATGGTGCCCAGGTTGACCGCGAACGGGTCGCGCCGCTGGCCGACGAACACCCGACCCTGCTGCGAGCAGCCCGGGATGGCGACGGTGTAGACGTGCTGGCCGGCATAGGCCGCGTAGTCGCCGATGGTCTTGTTGCCGATGTTGTCCACCGGCTTGTCGAAGCTGGTGCCGCCGCCGGCGCCCACCTTGGTCACCGCCGCCCGCGTGCCGCCGCGGCGGTCGCCGCGCACCACGTCGACGGTGAAGGCCTCGTTCAGGTTCAGCGCGGCGGCCTTGAGGCCGCTCACGGCGCCGGCCTGGATCAGCGGGATGGGCACGTTCTTGCCGCCGATGGGCAGCGTCACGCCCTTGAGCGTGTTCTGGAAGCGGAACTGGAAGGTGATGTCCTCCCGCGCGTCGCCGTTGTTGTCGATGTGGATCTCGTACAGCGCGTTGGGGTCCAGCGAGAAGTAGTTCGGCCCGCCGTAGGGGTCCTGCAGCGGCAGGTAGTTGGCGATCAGCGTGACGTGGTCGGTGCGGCCGGCCTCGTAGCTGCGGAACATGTAGAAGTCCGTGGCGTCGACCTTCGGCGTGGTCGTGATCGACGGCGCCTCGCGGTGGCTGGAGGCCTGGGCGGCCAGGCTGGCGGCAATCAGCAGGCCCGCGATGGCCGCGGGCACCGGGCGCAGCGCCGGTGATGCAAGTGGGCTCATGGTTGTCTCGTCCTTCCGGATGGCGTGGAGGGCGACGCCGAAGCGGGCGTCGTCAGCGGCCATACGGCGACACGGCGCCGGCGGATGCGAAGCCGAGGGTTTTGGTGTGGTGGCCGGCCGGTCAGGCCGCCAGCAGCCGCAGGTCCAGCGACCGCTCGAGCAGCCACACCAGCGCCAGCAGCGCGATCAGCACCGAGCCGCCGACGTGCACCACGCGCCGGTAGAAGGCCGTGCGGCGCAGGCTGAAGGCCAGCGGCAGCACGACGGCGACGACGACCAGCTGCCCGAACTCGACGCCGAGGTTGAAGCCGAGCAGCGACAGCCCGAGCGCGCCGGGCGCGAGGCCGAGGTCGCCGAGCACGCCGGCGAAGCCGAAGCCGTGCAGCAGCCCGAAGGCGAAGGCGACCCGCCACAGCGGGCCGCGGACCACCGGCCGCAGGTTGTTCAGCGCCGCCAGCAGCACGGACAGCGCGATGGCCGACTCGACCACGCGCGACGGCAGCGACACCCAGCCCAGCACCGCCAGCGCCAGGGTGATGGAGTGCGCCACCGTGAAGGCGGTGACGGTGCGCACCACGTCGCGCACCGGGGCGCCGAGGGTGGGCGCAGGCCGCCATCGGCCCTCGCGCCAGAGCAGCGCGCTGGGCAGCAGCAGCGACAGCAGGAAGAGCAGGTGGTCGGCGCCGATCCAGATGTGCCAGACGCCTTCGCGCGCGTAGTCGACGAACTGCGCCCAGCGGTCGGCGTCGGCCAGGTCGAAGGTCTGCTCCGGCCGCGCGGGGCCGAACACCGCGCTGCGCTGCACGCCCGCGGCCTGCAGCTGCAGCAGGCCGCGGTGCTGCGGGTCGAGCTCGGCGAACAGGCCGTAGCGCAGCACCAGGCGCTGGATCGGCGCGTCGCAGTGCAGGGTCAGCGGGATGACGGTGTAGGCGCCGTCGGTGTGGCGATCGACCTGCTGCGCGCCGGCCTGCCATCGGCAGGGCCGGCCGTCGGCGCTGGCCTGCAACCGCGGCAGCGCGTGGGCCACGATGTCGGCGTGGCGGGCGCGCAGCTCGGCCCAGGTGATGTCGCCGTCGCCGTCGAGGTCGAGGCCGACGGCATCCTCCAGGTCGCGCAGGGCGATGTCCCAGCGGCCTTCGGCCTGCGCGCCGTGCACCGCCAGGCTGAGGTAGCTGTCCGAGGCCTTGTGGGCCAGGGCACCGGCGGCGGCCAGCGCCAGCAGCAGGCCCGCCAGCGGGCGAAGCCAGGCGGTCATCGCAGCGCGCGCAGCCGCCCGGCCAGCGCCTGCAGACGCGTGTCCTCGATGCCGCTGTCGGCCAGCCAGCGCAGCGCAGGCTCGGCGGCCGCCGGCTGGCGCGCGGCCAGCGCGGCTTCCAGCAGCACGCGGGCGTCGGCCGGCTCGCGCTGCAGCGCGTAGTTGCGCTGCGCCAGCGCCAGGGCACGGGGCGCGTCGCGCAGCAGTTCGAGGGCGAAGCGGGCCTCTTCCTTCTCGTGCGTGGTGTCGCCGCGCTGGCGGGCGGCATCGAAGCGGGCGGCCAGCTCGCGCCGCAGCTCGGGCAGCCGGGGCGAGCCGGTGGCCTGTGCGGCCAGCGCCAGCCGCAGCAGCAGCGCGTCGGCCCGGCCCTGGTCGCGCAGCCGCGTCAGCACCTCGGCCGCGCGGCCTTCGTCGAGCAGGAAGTCGGCATGGGCCGCCTGCAGGTAGGTGTCGCGCAGGTTCAGCGCCAGGGCCTGGTCGAAGGCCGCCTGCGCCTCGGCGACGGCACCGCGGCGCGCCTCCATCTCGGCCAGCCGGGTCAGCGCCCACAGCCGCAACGCGGGCGGGGCGGCCGCGTCGTCGGCCAGCGCGCGGCGCAGGCGCGCCGCGCCCTCGGCGGTGCGGCCGGTCAAGCCGTCGACCTGCGCCGCGCAGCCGGCGGCGGCCAGGCCGGGCGCGACGGCGCCCAGCCGCGCACAGGCTTCGCGGGCGCCGTCGTAGCGCGCCTGCACCAGGTCCAGCGCCACCCGCCAGGCCCAGGCGGCGGCATGGTCCGGCTCGGCGCGCAGCACCGCCTGCAGGTCGGCACGCGCGTCGTCGAAACCGTGGTTGAACTGGCGCAGCACCGCACGCTGCAGCCGCACCGCGGGCGGCGGCTCCGCGGCGTCCCACCAGGGCGCGAGCACGGCCTGCGCGTGGCCCATCCAGCGCGGGTCGCCGTCGGCGGCGGTGAGCCGGGTGTAGGCCTCGGCCAGCGCGGCCGCGCGGGCAGGGTCGCGCGGGTCGGCGCGCCAGGCGGCGCGCAGCCCAGCCAGTTGCGCGGCCTCGGGCTGGCCGCGCCGCAGCGGCAGGCGCTCGACGACCTCGTCGTCGCGGCCCGGCGTGAACGGCGCCGCCGACGCCATCACCGTGGCCAGCGCGAGCGCACAACCGCACAGCAGCAACAGGACCGAGGGCAAGCGTGCTTTGACCGGACGAGGGGGCGGCCATAGTATCGACGCCTCCTGCAGGCGCTCGCGGTGGCCCACCGCGCCGACGGCAGCAGGTGCCACCGTCATCCACACGAGGTCCTCACGATGCACAAGCTCCTGACCCTGGCCGCCCTGGTGGCCGCCGCCTTCGCCCTGCCGGTTCACGCCGCCTCCCACGCCGGTGCGGCCCCCATGCCGCCGGCCAGCGGCGCGATGCCGGCCGATGCCAAGAAGGGCGACATGAAGAAGGACGGCATGAAGAAGGAAGAGATGAAGAAGGACGACAAGAAGAAGTGACCCCCGGCCCCGACCGGGGCGTCGGAACACGAAGGCGGGCCCCCAGGGCACCGCCTTTTTCTTGGCCGCGGCAGGGATCACAGACGCGCCCGGACGCGCATCGGATGCATCCGACCGCGCCGCCATGCCGTAGCAGCGGTGATGCGATGGCGATGCGCGATGGCGGGCCTGGCGCTGGCGACCAGCGGCGCGGCGGCATGGGCCCACGACACCTGGTTCCAGCCGTTGCGCCGCAACGCGGCCGGCGCACTGCTGGCGCTGGGCACCGGCAACCGCTACCCGGTGCAGGAGTTCGGCATCGCCCCCGTGCAGCTGCAGCGCCAGGGCTGCCGCGGCAGTTCGAGCGGCGAGGCGGTGGCGCTGGCGCCACTGCAGGTGCAGCCACAGGCGCTGCTGATGCGCAGCGGCCCGCCGCGGCCGGCCGAGGCCACCACCTGCTGGGCCGAGGTGATGCCCTTCGAGGTGGAACTGACCCCGGCGCTGGTGGCGGTCTACCTCGACGAGGTCCAGGCCGACGATGCGGTGCGGGCCCGCTGGGCCGAGATGCAGGCCCGCGGCCAGCCGTGGAAGGAGCGCTACACCAAGCACGCCCGGCTGTGGCTGCCGGCGCCCGATGGCGCGGCCCCGGCCGCCGGCCGGCCCGCCCCGCTGGCCCTGGACCTGGTGCCCGAGCGCGAAGGCCCGGCACCGCCGGCCGGCCAGCCGTTGCGCCTGCAGTTGCTGAAGGACGGCCTGCCGCTGGCCGGCCTGGCGCTCGAGCTGGTCGACGACCAGGGCGGCTCCGCCGGCTGGCAGCGCAGCGACGTCGAGGGTCGCATCACCGTGTCCCTGCCGCGGCCCGGCGCCTGGCTGGTGCGCGGCACCTGGCTGGCCCCCTCGGCCCACGACCCCGCGGTCTGGCAGAGCCGCTTCGTCACCCTGGCGTTGACGGCGGCGGCCCCTGACCCACGGGGGCTCGGCCGCGCCGGGGGCCGATGTCAAGGTTCGCCGGCGATGGTCTCCGGCGCGTCGCGACCATGGTCCAGGGCCAGCGTCGGCACCCGCGTCGCGGCCCAGGCGCCGGCGAAGGCCAGCAACGCCACCGCGGCGAACGCGAGGTGGAAGGCCTTGGCGACCGCGGGGCCGGACAGGCCGGCGGCCAGCGCCCGGCCCTGCAGCGCCCCGGCCGGCAGCAGCGCGAAGACCAGGCCGCTGAAGGCCGCCGTGCCGAGCGAGGCGCCGCTGGAGCGCACCAGCGACACCAGGGCCGAGGCGGTGCCCAGGTTCCGCCGGCCGGCCAGCAGCTGGGTGGTGATCTGCGCGTTGGGCATCACGGTGCCGAGGCCCAGACCGCACACCGCCACCAGCGCCGTCGTCAGCGCCGGGCCGCCGGGCAGCAGCGCCAGTGCCAGCACCGCCGCGCCGGCCGCGCCGAGGCCGAACGGCGGCAGCCGGTTGGCCACCCCCCAACGCGCGGTGAGCCGGCCGTTGACCAGCGAGCCGACGACGATGCCGCCGGTCAGCGGCAGCAGCTGAAGGCCGGAGGACGCCGCATCCCGGCCCTGCACCAGCTGCAGGTAGATCGGCAGCAGGAAGATGAGGCCGAACAACGTGCCGGCGAAGGCGACCACCATGACGCACACCGGTGCCATGCCGGGCAGGCGCACCAGGTCCAGCGGCAGGAAGGGCGCGGGGTGCCGGCGCTGCTGGGCCGCCAGCAGCAGCGCGCCGACCACCGCCGCGGCCGCCAGTCCGGCGCTGGTGGCCGAACGCAGCGCGAAGCCGTGCCCGACCATGCTGAACCACAGCAGGGCCGCGCCGGCGGCCAGCGCGAACAGCAGCGCGCCCAGCGGGTCCATGCGCCGGCGGGCGGCGTGGTCGCGCGGCGGTGCAGGCAGGCGCTGCGTGCGCCACAGCGCGATGGCGGCCAGCGGCAGGTTGACCAGGAACAGCCAGCGCCAGCTGGCGTGGTTGACGACGACGCCGCCGATCACCGGACCGCCGACGCTGGAGGCGGTGAAGACGATGGCGAACCAACCCTGGAAGCGCGGCCGGTCGCGCGGCGGCACCAGCTCGCCGATCAGCGCCTGCGACATCACCATCAGCCCGCCCCCGCCCAGCCCCTGCAGCAGCCGGCCGGCGACCAGCGCGCCCAGCGTCGGCGCCAGCCCGCAGGCCAGCGAGCCGAGCGCGAACAGCCCCAGCGCCACCTGCAGCAGCCGGCGGCGGCCGTAGCGGTCGCCCAGGCGCCCGTAGAGCGGGGCCATCAGCGTGGCCGCCAGCAGGTAGCCGACGGCGATCCAGGCGGTGCCGCTCAGGCCGCCCAGCTCGCGGGCGATGCGCGGCGTGGCGGTGGCCAGCAGCGTCTGGTCCACCGCCGCCATGAACATCGGCAGCATCACCGCGGTGAAGAGCGCGAAGAAGGCGTCGCGTGAGATGACGCCGGGCTCGGCCGGGGCCATGGCGTCGCGGGAACGGCGGGCGGTTTCGGTCATCGAGGCGTCGGTCGGCAAGGCGGATGCCCCTGGCCACCGGAAAATGGGCGAGTGACCGATGGTGACGCAGCCGGCATGTCGCCGCGTGGCCGCCGGAACGCCGCTTGCCGCAGCCGTGGAACCACCATGACCTACCAACGCCGCTACGCCGACGACGCCCCCTCGCGCGAGGAGGTCGACACCCTGCACGGCCCCGCCGTGCTGGAGTTCGGCACCGGCTGGTGCGGCTTCTGCACCGCCGCGCAGCCGCTGATCGAGCAGGCGCTGCAATGCCACCCCGCGGTGCGGCACGTCAAGGTGGAGGACGGCCCGGGCCGCGCCCTCGGCCGCAGCTTCCGCGTGAAGCTGTGGCCGACGCTGGTGTTCCTGAAGGACGGCAAGGAAGTGGCGCGCAGCGTGCGGCCGCGCGACGTCGACGAACTGCTGCAGGGGCTGGCGCAACTGGGCTGAGCGGGCCGCCCGCCGGCGGGCGCGGCGTTTCCTACAATCGCGCCCTTTCCTCCACAGCCCCTGGCTCTACACCATGCACCGCTGTGTCGCGCAGGCCGCCAGCCTGCTGCTCGGCCTCGGCCTGTCCGCCGCGGCCCTTGCGCAGTCGCTCCAACGCCCCTTTCCCGCCACCGCGCTGCGCGGTGAGCTGACCTTCGCCGCGCCACCCGACGTGCTGCTCAACGGCCGGCCGGCGCGCCTGGCGCCCGGCTCGCGCATCCGCGGCGCCGACAACTTCGTGCAGACGCCGGCCAGCCTCACCGGGCTGAAGGCGGTGGTGCACTACACGGTCGAGCCGGCCACCGGCCTGCTGCAGGACGTGTGGATCCTCCACCCCGAAGAGCGGGCCCGGCGGCCCTGGCCGACGACGCCCGACGAAGCGGCCCGCTGGTCGTTCGATCCCGCCGCACAAGCCTGGAGCCGGCCATGAAAAAGGTGTTCATCAAGACCTTCGGCTGCCAGATGAACGAGTACGACTCGGACAAGATGGCCGACGTGCTCGGCGCCGCCCAGGGCTACGAGAAGACCGACGACCCGGAGCAGGCCGACCTCATCCTCTTCAACACCTGCTCGGTGCGCGAGAAGGCGCAGGAGAAGGTGTTCAGCGACCTCGGCCGCGTCAAGCACCTGAAGCAGAAGGGCGTGCTCATCGGCGTCGGCGGCTGCGTCGCCAGCCAGGAGGGCGCCGCCATCGTCGAGCGCGCGCCCTACGTCGACCTGGTGTTCGGCCCGCAGACGCTGCACAGGCTGCCGCAGATGATCGATGCCCGGCGCGCGGAGTCGCGGCCGCAGGTGGACATCCGCTTCCCCGAGATCGAGAAGTTCGACCACCTGCCGCCGGCCAAGGTGGAGGGCGCGTCGGCCTTCGTCTCCATCATGGAAGGCTGCTCCAAGTACTGCAGCTACTGCGTGGTGCCCTACACCCGCGGCGAGGAGGTCTCGCGGCCGTTCGAGGACGTGCTGGTCGAGGTGGCCGGCCTGGCCGAGCAGGGCGTGAGGGAGGTGACGCTGCTGGGCCAGAACGTCAACGCCTACCGCGGCCGGATGGGCCCCGAAGTCAAGGGCAGCGCCGAGATCGCCGACTTCGCGACGCTGATCGAGACGGTGGCCGAGATCCCCGGCATCGAGCGCATCCGCTACACCACCAGCCACCCCAACGAGTTCACCCGGGCGCTGGTCGACGTCTACGCGCGGGTGCCGAAGCTGGTCAACCACCTGCACCTGCCGGTGCAGCACGGCGCCGACCGCATCCTGATGGCGATGAAGCGCGGCTACACCGCGCTGCAGTACAAGAGCACCATCCGCGCGCTGCGCGCGGTGCGGCCGGACATCAGCCTGTCGTCGGACTTCATCGTCGGCTTCCCCGGCGAGACCGAGGCCGACTTCGCGCAGACGATGAAGCTGATCGAGGACATCGGCTTCGACGCCAGCTTCAGCTTCGTCTTCAGCCCGCGGCCCGGCACGCCGGCGGCCTCGCTGCACGACGACACGCCGCAGGCCGTCAAGCTGAAGCGCCTGCAGCACCTGCAGGCGACGATCGAGGCCAACGTGCGCCGCATCAGCGAGGCGCGGGTGGGCACGGTGCAGCGCATCCTGGTCGAGGGCCCGAGCCGCAAGGACGCCAACGAGCTGATGGGCCGCACCGAGTGCAACCGCATCGTCAACTTCGCGGCCCCGCTCCGGCAACACCCGCGGCTGGTCGGGCAGATGGTGGACGTGCGCATCACCTCGGCGCTGCCGCACTCGCTGCGCGGCGAGGTGGTGGTGCGCGAGGCGGTCTAGCCGGCCCGCGGCGCCATCAGCGGCAGCGGCGCCGAGTGCCGCTCCACGCCCAGGCCCTCGTCGATGATGAAGCGCGCCTTGCCGCCGCGCTTGGCGCGGTACATCACCTGGTCGGCGCGCTGGCGCAGCGCGGCGCCGTCCTCGCCGGGCAGCGCCAGCACGCAGCCGATGCTCGGCGTGGCCGAGCACGGTCCACCGGCCAGCGCATGCGGCGCCGACAACCGCTGCAGGATGCGCTCGCACAGCAGGTAGAGCCCCTCCCCCGTCGCCTTCGGCGCCAGCACGGCGAACTCGTCGCCGCCCAGCCGCGCCACCAGGTCGGAATCGCGCAGCGCGCCGCGCAGACGCTTGGCCACGCCCTGCAGCACCGCGTCGCCGGCGTCGTGGCCGCGTTCGTCGTTGACGCGCTTGAAGCCGTCGAGGTCCAGGTAGAGCAGGGCGAAGGGCAGGCCGCCGGCCGCCGACGCCGCCTCGAAGCGCTGCAGCGCCTCCTCGAAGCCGCGGCGGTTCAGCAGCTTGGTCAGCGGGTCCTGGCGCACCTCGTCGGCCAGCCGCTGCTCGCCCGCCTTCTGCTGGGTGATGTCGCGGGTGACGAGCGCCACGCCGTCGGGCAGCGGGATGAACTGGTGGTGCAGCCAGAGGCCGGCATGGCGGCCTTCGGTGCAGGCCCTCTCGGCCTGCAGCGGCTGCCGCGTGCGGGCCACCCGCTCGAAGTCGCGCATCAGGTCGCCGGCCACCAGGCCGGGGATGAGTTGGGACAGCCGCCGGCCGACCAGTTCCCCGGGCGGCCATCCCAGCATCTGCGCCGCCACGCGGTTGCAGTCCAGCACCCGCATGTCGACCAGGCGGCCGGTGGCGTCGTGGACCGATTGCAGGATGGCCACCGCGTCGACGCTGCCCTCCAGCGTGGCGCGCAGCGACGCCTCGGAGTGCCGCAGCCGCTGCCGCGACGCGGTGAGGCGGCCGAGCAGGTCGGCGAGGATCCAGCCGCCCACGGCCATGCCGAGCACGGCCGCGACGGCGCTCAGCAGCGTGCGGTCGCGGGCGCGCCGGTAATCGACCAAGGCCTGATGGCTGTCATGGGCGACGATCACGTGCAAGGGGTAGCGCGGCACCGGCACCGCGGTGACGAACCGCGCCACGCCGTCGATCGGGCTGACGACGGGCTGCAGCGACCGCTTGACCTCGGCCGCCCGCGCCAGAACCAGCTTCAGATCCACACGCTCGCCATGAGTGGCCCGGCCGTCCAGGGTGCGCGAACGGTAGATGCCGTCGGCCCCGAGGACACCGACCGCGGTGCCGTGGCGCTCCTGCCGGCCGAAGGACAGCGACAGCGTCGAGGGTTCGATGAAGAGCGCCACCACGCCGGCGAACTCCCCGTGGCGCATCAGCCGCCGGGTCACCGGCACGCCCACCCGGCCGCTGATGGCGTCGCGCTGCGGCGGCCCGACCAGGAGGTCAACCTCCGAATCGCGCCGGTGCCGCTTGAAGAACTCCTCGTCGGCCACGTTCAGCGCCACGTCTTCGGAGGTGCTGTCGCGCACGAAACCGCGTTCGTCGGTGACGTAGGCGAATTGAACGGCGTCGGCGGTCAGCGCACCGGCCGCGGCCAGTTCCTCCAGGCGCGGCAACCGCTGCCGCTCGGCCAGGAACTTGATGAGCAGGGACGTCTGGTTGACCCGCTGCAGCACCTCCTCGGTCCGGCTGGCCAGCTTGGCCGCCGCCCGCTCGCTGTCCGTCAGCACCGCCGTGACCTCGCGCCGGTGGTCCTGGCCGATGGACAGCGCCGCGGAGGCCAACACCCCGACGATGCCGAGGGCGGCCGTCACCGCGACGGCGCGCCGCGTCCAGCGCGGGTCATCCATCAAGCGGCTGCCGAGGCGGCGCAGGAGGGGCAAGGGGAACGGCATGACGGGTGGGTGCGTTGACGGCCATCCGCCAGGGTGCCGACCAGCGGTCATCGGCGCACCGCCGCCAGTCTGAAGCTTTGGATCCCTTGTGACCCGTCGGCCGCGTCAGCCATCGAGAATTCCCGACACGGCCAGCGCCCGCAGGGCGGCGCACAGCCGGTCGACGTCGGCCTCGGTGTGCGCGGCCGACAGCGACACCCGCAGCCGGGCGCTGCCCACCGGCACGGTGGGCGGTCGGATGGCCGGCACCCACAGGCCGCGGGCGCGCAGCGCCGCGTCCAGCGCCAGCACCTCGGCGTTGCCGCCGACGACCAGCGGCTGGATGGCGGTGGCCGACGGCAGCAGCGGCCAGGGCAGGCCCCCGGCCCCGGCGCGGAAGCGCGCGATCAGCGCCTGCAGGTGCCGCCGCCGCTGCGGCTCGCCGTCGATGAGCCGCAGGGCGGCGCGAAGCGACTGCACCACCATCGGCGGCAGCGCGGTGGCGAAGACGTACGTGCGGGCCCGGTTGGCCAGCCACTCGACCAGCGACCGCGGCCCGACGACGAAGGCGCCGGCGACACCGGCCGCCTTGCCCAGGGTGGCCATGTGCACCAGCCGCGGATGGCCGGCGACGCCGAAGTGCTCGACCGTGCCGGCGCCGCGGTCGCCGAGCACGCCGAAGCCGTGCGCGTCGTCGACCATCAGCCAGGCGTCGTGGCGTTCGCAGAGCGTCAGCAGGTCGGGCAGCGGGGCGACATCGCCGTCCATGCTGTAGACGGCGTCGCAGACGACGAGCCGGCGCCGCGCGCCGGACGCGGCGGCCAGCGCGGCATCGAGCGCCCGCAGGTCCTGGTGCGGCACCACGTGGCGCGAGGCACCGGACAGCCGCACGCCGTCGATCAGGCTGGCGTGGTTGAGCGCGTCGCTGAACACCGCGTCGGTCGGCCCGACCAAGGCCGGGATCACGCCGGTGTTGGCGGCGTAGCCGCTGTGGAAGAGCAGCGCGGCGTCGGCGCCCACGAAGGCGGCCAGGTCGGCCTCCAGCGCGGCGTGCGCCGGCGACTGGCCGGCGATGAGCGCCGAGGCGGTGGCGCCGGCCCCGAGGGCGGCCGCCTCGGCCGCCGCCCCGCGCAGCGCCGGATGGTGCGCCAGGCCGAGGTAGTCGTTGCCAGCGAAGGCCAGCAGCGGCTGGCCGTCGACCACCAGCGTGGCGCCCTCGCCGGCGGCCACCACCCGGCGGCGGCGCCGCAGGTGCCGGTCGTCGAGGTCGGCCAGCGCCGGCGTGAAGGTGGTGTGCAGGTCGGCCATGGCGAGCCGGGTCAGCCGGGCAGGCGGTCGAAGCTCAGCGCCGCGGGCGCCGCGGCCGGCGACCAGGGCCAGTGGGCCAGCCGCGGCGCGGACAGCCGGTCGGTCAGGTAGGCCAGGCTGGCCTCCGGCGCGAGCATGTCGGGCTCGACCTGGTTGGCGATCCAGCCGGCGAGCACCAGGCCGCGGGCCGCGATCGCCTCCTGCGTCAGCAGCGCATGGTTCAGGCAGCCCAGGCGCAGGCCGACGACCAGGACCACCGGCAGGCCGAGCGCACGCGCCAGGTCGGCGCCGGTGGCGCGGTCGCCCAGCGGCACGAGGAAGCCGCCGGCGCCTTCGACGATCAGCGTGTCGGCCCGCCCGCGCAGCGCGGCCGCGCGCTCGGCCAGCAGGTTCACGTCGATGCGCACGCCGGCGCGCTGGGCGGCCAGGTGCGGCGACACCGGGTCGGGCAGCGCACACGGGTTGTCGAGCTCGGCCGGCACGGCGACGGACGACGCGGCGCGCAGCAGCGCCAGGTCCTCGTTGACGAAGCGGCCCTCGGCATCGAACCCCCGCCGGCCGCCACCGGCTTCATGCCGACGCAGCGCAGGCCCTGCCGGCGGGCGGCGTGCAGCAGGGCCGCGCTCGCCCGCGTCTTGCCCACGCCGGTGTCGGTGCCGGTGACGAACCAGGCGCCCTTCACGGCACCACCACCGCCGGGGTCGCCGCCGTCGGCCGGCCGCGCCAGGCGGCGTCGAAGGCGGCGCGGCTGCCCGCGCCCAGCCGCTCGATCGCCTCGTCGTCCAGCGCGTAGGGCGGCATCCAGTACAGCGTGGCGCCGATCGGCCGCAGCAGCAGGCCCTGCTCGAGCGCGGCGTGGTGGAAGCGCTGGGCGAAGCCGGGGTCGTCGGTGCGTGCGTCGGCGGCCCACAGCATGCCGAGGTGGCGCGGCTGGGCCAGCCGCTCGTCGGCCAGCAGCGGCGCCAGCGCGGCCGACACCCTGGCCGCCAGCCGGGCGTTGTCGGCCAGCACGTCGCGGCTGGCGAACTCGTCGAGCACCGCCAGCGCGGCGCGGCACGCCAGCGGGTTGCCGGTGTAGGAATGCGAATGCAGGAAGCCGAGGGCGCTGTCGTCGTCCCAGAAGGCGGCGTAGACCGCGTCGGTGGTCAGCACCGCCGACAGCGGCAGCAGGCCGCCGGTCAGCCCCTTGGACAGGCAGATGAAGTCCGGGCGAATGCCGGCCGACTGGTGGGCGAAGAGGTGGCCGGTGCGGCCGAAGCCGACCGCGATCTCGTCGGCGATGAGGTGCACCTCGAAGCGGTCGCACAGGGCGCGCACCTCGCGCAGGTAGGCCGCGTCGTGCACCGCGAAGCCGGCGGCGCACTGCACGCGCGGCTCCAGGATCAGCGCCGCGGTGTGGGCGTGGTGCTGTTCGAGGTGCGCGGCCAGCGCCCGCGCCGCGCGGTGGGCGACGTCGGCCGCGGTCTCGCCGGGCGCGGCGCCGCGGGCGTCGGGCGACGGCACCACCGCCGACCGCCTCAGCAGCGGCGCGTAGGCGTCGCGGAACAGCGGCACGTCGGTGACCGACAGCGCGCCGACCGTCTCGCCGTGGTAGCCGCCGGCCAGGCCGATGAAGCCGTTCTTCTGCGGCCGGCCCTGGTTGCGCCAGCAGTGCGCGCTCATCTTCAGCGCGATCTCGGTGGCCGAGGCGCCGTCGCTGGCGTAGAAGGCGTGGCCGAGGCCGGTGAGCGCGGCCAAACGTTCGGACAGCTCGACCACCGGCGCATGGGTCAGGCCGGCGAGCATCACGTGGTCCAGCCGGTCGAGCTGGTCCTTCAGCGCGGCGGCGAGCCGCGGATGGCCGTGGCCGAAGAGGTTGACCCACCAGGAGCTGATGCCGTCGACGTAGCGCCGCCCGTCGGTGCCGACCAGCCAGGGGCCGTGGGCGCTGGCGATGGCCAGCGGCGGCCGCGCCTCGTGGCGCTTCATCTGCGTGCAGGGGTGCCAGACGGCGGCGCGGCTGCGCTCGGCCAGCGTCTTCAACGCCGGCCCCAGCCGGCCCAGCCCAGCGCCAGCGCGCTGGCCAGCACCATGGCGCCGTAGGTGGCCATGCGGCCGTCCTGGCCGAACCAGGCCAGCCCGCCGACACCGGCCGCCACACCGCCGGCGCAGGACCACAGCGCCAGCCGCCGCCAGCCGGCGGACTTCAGCTCGCGGCGCCACAGCAGGCGCACCAGCGTCGCGCTGATCAGGCCGACGCCCAGCGGCGCGGCCAGGAAGTTCAGCAGGTGCAAGAGGGCGTCGATCGGTCCCATTGATAAAGATCGGCGCAGGCCAAAGGAGGCAAATTTTATAATCCGGTGGATGAGCGTCTTCGCCCTCGGCCTGAACCACACCACCGCGCCGCTGGACCTGCGCGGCCGGTTCGCGTTCACGCCGGCGCAGCTGGTGCCGGCGCTGCAGGCCTTCCGCGAGCGGCTGCAGCGCGCCATGCCGGAGGCGGCGCTGCTGTCCACCTGCAACCGCACCGAGCTCTACGTCGCCGCCGAACCGGCGCAGGTGCGCGAGCTGGTGCAGCCGTCGATCGACTGGCTGGCCGAGCAGGGGCGGCTGAGCGGCGGGCAACTGCTGGCCCACACCTACGTGCGCGAGGAGCGCGAGGCCGCGCGCCATGCCTTCCGCGTCGCCGCCGGGCTCGATTCCATGGTGCTGGGCGAGGCGCAGATCCTCGGCCAGATGAAGCAGGCGGTGCGCGAGGCCGACACCGCCGGCACGCTGGGCACCACGTTGCACCAGTTGTTCCAGCGCAGCTTCTCGGTGGCCAAGGAGGTGCGCAGCTCCACCGAGGTCGGCGCGCATTCCATCAGCATGGCGGCCGCGGCGGTGCGGCTGGCGGGCCAGCTGTTCGAGGACCTGCGCGAGCTGAAGGTGCTGTTCGTCGGTGCCGGCGAGATGATCGAGCTGGTCGCCACCCACTTCGCCGCCCGCGAGCCGAAGGCGATGGCGGTGGCCAACCGCACGCTGGAGCGGGGCGAGAAGCTCGCCACCCGCTTCGGCGCGCAGGCGCTGCGGCTGGCCGACCTCACAGCCCGTCTGCACGAGTTCGACGCCATCGTCTCCTGCACCGCCAGCTCGCTGCCCATCATCGGCCTTGGCGCGGTGGAGCGGGCGCTGAAGGCACGCAAGCACCGGCCGATGTTCATGGTCGACCTGGCGGTGCCGCGCGACATCGAGCCCGAGGTGGGCGAGCTGTCGGACGTCTACCTCTACACCGTCGACGACCTGTCGGCGCTGGTGCAGAGCGCCGGCGAGAAGCGGCAGGCGGCGGTGGCGCAGGCCGAGGCCATCATCGAGACCGGCGTGCAGGGCTTCGCCCACTGGCTGGACCAGCGGGCCACGGTGCCGCTGATCCGCTCGCTCAACACGCAGGCCGAAGCCTGGCGTGCCGCCGAGCTGGCCCGTGCCCGCCGTCTGCTGGCCCGCGGCGAGGACGTGGAGGTGGTGCTCGACGCCCTGGCCCGGGGCCTGACGCAGAAGATGCTGCACGGCGCGCTGGCCGAGCTGCACGGCGCCGACCCGGCGCAGCGCCGTCAGACGGCGCAGACGGTGTCGCGGCTGTTCCTGCGCGGCAGCGCGCAGGCGGCGCTGCCGCCCGTGGACGACACCAGCCCGGCCGATCCCATCGGCCCCTTCGACGGCAGCGAGCGTTAGCGGCGCCTCGTTCGCCCGCCGGCGCCCTGCACGCGCCACGCCCCTTCCCTGCCCTTCCCACGCCGCGCTGCGGCCACCGCCATGAACGACAGCCTGCGCCAGCAGTTCGACCGCCTGGGCCATCGACTGGCCGAACTGGACGCCAGCCTGAACGACCCGCAGGTGCTGGCCGACATGGGCCGCTGGCGGAAGCTGGCGCGCGAACAGGGCGAGGTGCGCGCCGTGGTCGAGCGCTGGCAGCGCTTCGCCCAGCGCGAGCGCGACGCCGCCGAGGCCGCTGCGCTGCTGGCCGATCCCGCCAGCGAGGCCGACATGGCCGCGATGGCACGCGAGGAGCTGCAGGAGGCGCAGGCCGAGATGCAGCGGCTGGAGGCCGAGCTGCAGACCGCCCTGCTGCCCAAGGACCCGGACGACGAGCGCAACGCCTTCCTGGAGGTGCGCGCCGGCACCGGCGGCGACGAGTCGGCCCTCTTCGCGGGCGACCTGGTGCGCATGTACCTGCGCCATGCCGAGCGCCAGGGCTGGCGCTGCGAGGTGATGAGCGAGAGCGCGTCGGAGCTCGGCGGCTACAAGGAACTGGTGCTGCGGGTGGAGGGCGACGGGGCCTACGGCCGGCTGCGCTTCGAGTCCGGCGGGCACCGCGTGCAGCGGGTGCCGGCCACCGAGAGCCAGGGCCGCATCCACACCAGCGCCTGCACCGTCGCCGTGATGCCCGAGCCCGACGAGGCCTCCGAGGTGACGCTCAACCCGGCGGAGCTGCGCATCGATACCTTCCGCGCCAGCGGCGCCGGCGGCCAGCACGTCAACAAGACCGACAGCGCCATCCGCATCACCCACCTGCCCACCGGGCTGGTGGCCGAGTGCCAGGACGACCGCAGCCAGCACCGCAACAAGGCCAAGGCGCTGGCGGTGCTCGCCGCCCGACTGCGCGACAAGGAACGTGCGGAGCGCGAGGCGAAGGAGGCCGCCACCCGCAAGCGGCTGATCGGCAGCGGCGACCGCTCGGACCGCATCCGCACCTACAACTTCCCGCAGGGGCGGGTGACCGACCACCGCATCAACCTGACGCTCTACCAGCTGCAGGCGGTGCTGGACGGCGACCTGCAGCCGCTGACCGAGGCGCTGCGCCAGGCCCGGGCGGCCGAGCAGCTGGCCGCGCTGGAGGAGGGCGGCGCATGACCGCGCCCGACGAGGCGACCACCGTGGACCAGGCGCTGGCTTGGGCCCGTGAGCTCGGCGTCGAGCGGCAGGACGCGCAGCGGCTGCTCGGCCACCGGCTGGCCCGGCCCAGGGCCTGGCTGCTCGCGCACGGTGACGCCGGGTTGACGGCGGAACAGCGGCACGGCTTCGAGGCCGACTGCGAGGCGCTGGCCGACGACCAGCCGCTGGCGTACCGGCTCGGCGAGCAGGCCTTCCACGGCCTGACGCTGGCGGTGGCGCCCGGCGTGCTGGTGCCGCGGCCGGACACCGAGGTGCTGGTCGATTGGGCGCTGGCGCTGCTGCAGGGCGAGCTGGCGGACCGGCCGTCGCCCGCGGTGCTGGACCTGGGCACCGGCAGCGGCGCCATCGCGCTGGCCGTGGCGGCGGGCCACCCCGGCGCCCGGGTCACCGCGACGGACGCCAGCGCCGCCGCGCTGGCCATCGCCCGCGGCAACGGCCGGCGTCTGGGCGTGCCGGTCGACTGGCGCGAGGGCGACTGGTGGCAGGCGGTGGCCGGCGACCGCTTCGACCTGGTGCTGTCCAACCCGCCCTACATCGCCGAAGGTGATCCCCACCTGCCCGCGCTGCGGCACGAGCCGCGCGGCGCGCTCGTCGCCGGCGCCGACGGCCTGGCGGACATTCACCGCATCGTCGGCGGCGCCCGCGACCACCTGCGCCCCGGCGGCTGGCTGTTGCTGGAGCACGGCTGGGACCAGGGGCCCGCGGTGCGCGAGCGCCTGCGCAGCACCGGCCTGGAAGCGGTGCAGGGCCGCCTCGACCTGGCCGGCCGCGACCGCTGCAGCGGCGGCCGGCGCGGCTGACGACGGCCGCCGCGCGGCGGGCCCGGTGGCGTGACATCCGCCGCGGCCCGGGGGCTGCAAGGTCCTGGCGCCGGGCGTAGCATGAGGGCAAGGTCGCCCCACGGCCGATGTCCACCGCCCGAGGAGGACCCATGCGCTGCCGCCCCGCTTTCACGTCCCGCGCGATCGCCGCGATGCCCGGCGCGTTGGCGCTGCTGCTGGCCGGCGCCGCGCAGGCGGAGGGCCTCAGCGTCACGCCGGACCGCTCGCCGTGGACACGCTGGCAGGCGCGGGTCGAGTGGACGCCACCGCCCCTGGGCTGGACCGACCGCCGCATGCTGCCCAGCCGCCCCTGGCCGACGCCCGGCCTGCGGCTGCTCGGCGAGACCGGGCCCGGCGGCGCTGGCGGCACCGGCGGCGAAGGCCTGCGCGCCTCCGCCGGGCTGGTGTTCAGCCCCACCGGCATGCGGTTGCCGGCCAGCCCGGTCGGGGCCGCCGGCGGCCCCGACGAGCGGTGGCACCAGGGCTGGCAGACCCAGGGCTACGTCGGGCTCGGTTATTCGCACCGGCCGAGCGGCAGCGCCTGGCGCTTCAACGCCGACGTCGGCGTGCTGGGCAGCGGGCTGCGGTTCGACAACCTGTCGCTGGGCGGCTTCGACGTGCGGTTGCGCGAGCTGCGGCTGTCGCCGCTGCTGCAGGTGGGCGCCAGCTACGCCTTCTGAGCACGCCGGCCGGGCCGCCGCGCCATCACCCGACGGCCGTGCGGCCGTGCCGGATGCCGTATAACCGCGGCTTCCCCGTCGCCACCTTTTTTCTGCGGCCGCGCCTGCGGTCGCCCGAAGCCATGAGCCAAGACGTCCAGCAGCGCATCGACGAGATCGTGAAGAGCCACCCTGTCGTGCTCTTCATGAAGGGCACGGCGCAGTTCCCCATGTGCGGTTTCTCCGGCCGGGCCATCCAGGTGCTCAAGGCCTGCGGCGTGAAGGACCTGGCCACCGTCAACGTGCTGGAGGACCCGGCCGTGCGCGAGGGCATCAAGGCCTACGCCAACTGGCCCACCATCCCGCAGCTCTACGTCAACGGCGAGTTCGTCGGCGGGTCGGACATCCTGATGGAGATGTACCAGGCCGGCGAACTGCAGCAACTGCTGGGTGACCAGGCGGGCTGACCCCGTGGGCGCGGCCGGCCGCATCGTCGTCGGCATCACCGGCGCCTCCGGCGCGGTCTACGGCGTGCGGCTGCTGCAGCGGCTGCGCGCGCTCGGGGCCTTCACGGAACTCGTCGTCACGCCGGCCGGGCTGCTCAACGTGCACCATGAACTCGGCCTCGACCGGGCCGCGCTGGACGCGCTGGCCGACCGGTCGCACGCGCCGGGCGACATTGGCGCCTGCATCGCCAGCGGCAGCCATGCGGTGGACGCGATGGTGGTGGCGCCGTGCTCCATGCGCAGCCTGGCCGCCATCGCCCACGGGCTGTCCGACAACCTGCTGACCCGCGCCGCGGACGTCACGCTGAAGGAGCGCCGGCGTCTGCTGCTGATGGTGCGCGAGACGCCGCTGAACCTGGCACACCTGCGCAACATGACGGCCGCCACCGAGATGGGCGCCATCGTCTTTCCACCGCTGCCGGCCTTCTACCACCGGCCGGCGACGGTGGACGCGCTGGTGGACGACACGGTGGAGCGGGCGCTGGCGCTGCTCGATGTGCGGGGTGCGGCCCCGCAGGCCTGGGAAGGGCTGCGCGGCGGGCGTTGAGCCTCAGACCATCCAGCGCTGCTGGTTGGCGAACACCGCGCTCGGGTACTGCGGCTGGCCGCGGCTGCCGTTGTAGCGGCCGAGTGCCAGGTACAGGTCGCCCTGCTCCACGTTGAGGTAGTGGCGCAGGATGACGCAGCCGAAACGCAGGTTGGTCTGCGCGTGGAACAGGGTGGCGGGGTCGCCGTCGCCGATCAGCCGGGCCCAGAAGGGCATCACCTGCATGTAGCCGCGCGCGCCCGCCGAGCTGATCGCGAACTTGCGGAAGCCGCTTTCCACCTGCACCAGGCCGAGCACCAGCGCGGGCTCCAGGCCGGCGCGCTTGCTCTCGTACCACAGGGTCTCGAGGAACTCGACGCGCAGCGGGGTCTCCGGCATGCGGGGCTTCAGCCGGTCGCTGGCGGCGCCCAGCCAGCGCAGGTAGGCCAGGCGCTGATCGACATCGCTGAAGCTGGCGCGCGGCGGACCGGAGAACGACACGGCGGCCGACAGCGCGGTGCGCACCGAATCGGCCAGCGGCTCCTCGACCTGGCCGCGGCCGACGCGCAGCACCTGGGCGGTGGCCGGTGCCGCGGCCAGCGGCGCCAGCGCCGCCGCCGTCAGCAGGGACCGGCGGCGACGGTTCATGCGGCCAGCCGCGCCTTCACGAAAGCGCCGACGTCGGCCGGCGCCACGGCCGTGGGCCCGGCATCGCGCCGGCCCTGGACCTCCAGCGTGCCGTCCTTCAGGCCGCGGTCGGAGATCACCACCCGCTGCGGCACGCCGATCAGTTCCCAGTCGGCGAACATGGCGCCCGGCCGCTCGCCGCGGTCGTCGAGCAGCACGTCGATGCCGGCGCCGGCCAGTTCGTCGTGCAGGCGGTCGGCCGCCGCCCGCACGTCGGCGCTGCGGTCGTAGCCGATGGGGCAGATCACGACGCCGAACGGGGCGATCGACGCCGGCCAGACGATGCCGCGCTCGTCGTGGCCCTGCTCGATGGCCGCGCCGACCAGGCGCGTGACGCCGATGCCGTAGCAGCCCATCTCGAAGGGCTTCGGCTTGCCGGATTCGTCGAGGAAGTTGGCGTTCATCGCCGCGCTGTACTTGGTGCCCAGGTAGAAGACATGGCCGACCTCGATGCCGCGCTGGATGGCCAGCACGCCCTGGCCGTCCGGCGAGGGATCGCCCGCGACGACGTTGCGGATGTCGGCGACCACATCGGGTTCCGGCAGGTCGCGGCCCCAGTTGGCGCCGGTGAAATGGAAGTCTGCCTCGTTGGCGCCGCAGGTGAAGTCGCTCATCGCCGCGACCGTGCGGTCCGCCACGATGCGAACCGGCTGTTTCAACCCGATGGGGCCGAGGTAGCCGGGCTTGCAGCCGAAGTGTGAGTCGATCTCCGCCGCGGTGGCGAACCGAAAACCGGCCTTCAGGCCGGCCACTTTGCCGGCCTTGACCTCGTTCAGGTCGTGGTCCCCGCGCACCAGCAGCAGCCACACGGTGGTGCCTGCGGGCTGACCGGCCTCGTCGACGTCGTCGGTGGCCAGCACCAGCGACTTCACGGTCTGCGCCAGCGGCAGGCCGAGCAGCGCCGCCACGTCGGCACAGGTGCTCTTGCCCGGCGTGGGCGCCTTCGCCAGCGGCTGCGTCGGCGCGGCCCGCTGCGCGATCAGCGGCAACGCCTCGGCCAGCTCGATGTTGGCCGCGTAGTCGCTGGTGGGGCAGTAGACGATGGCGTCCTCGCCGGTGTCGGCGATGACCTGGAACTCGTGCGACCGGTCGCCGCCGATGGCGCCGGTGTCGGCCGCGACCGCGCGGTACTGCAGCCCCAGGCGGTCGAAGATGGCGCAGTAGGCGCGGTACATCGCGTCGTAGCTGCGGCCGGCGGCCTCGCGGTCGCGGTCGAAGGAGTAGGCGTCCTTCATCGTGAACTCGCGGCCCCGCATCAGGCCGAAGCGCGGCCGGCGCTCGTCACGGAACTTGGTCTGGATGTGGTAGAAGTTCTTCGGCAGCTGCTTGTAGCTGCGCAGCTCCTGGCGGGCGATGTCGGTCACCACCTCCTCGCTGGTGGGCTGCAGCGCGAAGTCGCGTTCGTGGCGGTCCTTGAAGCGCAACAGCTCCGGGCCCATCTTGTCCCAGCGGCCGGTCTCCTGCCACAGCTCGGCCGGCTGCACCAGCGGCATCAGCAGCTCGATGGCGCCGGCGCGGTTCATCTCCTCGCGGATGATCTGCTCGATCTTGCGGATCACCCGCAGGCCCATCGGCAGGTAGTTGTAGATGCCGGCGCCGAGCCGCTTGATGAGGCCGGCGCGCATCATCAGCCGGTGGCTGACGATCTCCGCGTCGGCGGGCGCTTCCTTCAGGGTGGAGACGAAGAACTGGGAGGCTTTCATGGCGTCGCGGCGCTGAAGCGGCGGCGTCACGGCACCGGCTGTCCTGCGCCAAGCCAGGACGGAACGTCCCACCGGTCACGCGCTCAAAGTTGGTTGGCGATCCCCCTGGCGCTAGGTCACTGTCCTGATGACAGACGACGGCCCGATGGGATAATCGTGACAGTTCAAGAATCGGGGGCCGATTATGCTCGACCGGGACGGCTTCAGGCCGAACGTCGGCATCATCCTGCTCAACGCTCGGAACCAGGTGTTCTGGGGCAAACGGCTTCGCACGCACTCCTGGCAGTTTCCCCAAGGCGGCATCAAGTTCGGCGAGTCGCCTGAGCAGGCGATGTTCCGCGAGTTGCACGAAGAAGTGGGCTTGAAGCCCGAACACGTGAAGATCCTCGCGCGCACCCGCGACTGGCTTCGCTACGAGGTGCCGGAGCACTTCATCCGCCGCGACGCGCGCGGCCACTACCGTGGCCAGAAGCAGATCTGGTTCCTGCTGCGCCTGACCGGCCGCGACTGCGACATGAACCTGCGCGCGACCGACCACCCGGAATTCGACGCCTGGCGCTGGAACGACTACTGGGTGCCGCTGGACGTGGTGATCGAGTTCAAGCGCGGCGTCTACCAGATGGCGCTGACCGAACTGGCCCGCTTCCTGCCGCGCACCACCCACCACAACCGGTACCTGCGCAGCGGGATGCGCCCGCCACGGCGCGAGGGCGGCGAGCCGGAGGTGTTCGGCGCCGAGGACGACGCGAGGGCCGAAGCCCACGGCACCGACGCGGCGGCCGGCTGAGCCCGCGGCCGCCAGGCTGCGTCAGGTCAGGACCAGGTTGTCGCGGTGGATCAGCTCGGGCTCGGCGCTGTAGCCGAGCAGCCGGGCGATCTCGCTGGAGGGCTGGCGCGCGATGAGCCGCGCCTCGGCGCTGGAGTAGTTGGCCAGGCCGCGCGCCACCTCGGCGCCGGCGTCGTCGCGCACGGCGATCACGTCGCCGCGGTGGAACTCGCCGTCCACGCGCGTGACGCCGATGGGCAGCAGGCTCTTTCCCCCGCGGCGCAGCTGGGCGACCGCGCCCCCGTCGACCGCCACGCTGCCGCGCAGCTGCAGGTGATCGGCCATCCACTGCTTTCGCGCGGCCATCTTCGGCATGCCGGCCACCAGGGCGGTGCCGATCGACTCGCCGCTGGCGAGCCGCAGCAGCACATCGTGCTCGCGCCCCCAGGCGATGACCGTGCTGGCACCGCTGCGCGCCGCCCGCTTGGCGGCCAGCACCTTGGTGATCATGCCGCCCTTGCCGATGCTGCTGCCGGCCCCGCCGGCCATCGATTCCAGCGCCGGATCGCCCGCTTCCGCCACGTCGATGAACCGGGCCGTCGTGTCCTTGCGCGGATCGGCCGAGTACAACCCGCGCTGGTCGGTGAGGATGACCAGCGCATCCGCTTCCACGAGGTTGGCGACCAAGGCGCCCAGCGTGTCGTTGTCACCGACCTTGATCTCGTCGTTGACCACCGTGTCGTTCTCGTTGATCACCGGGATGACCTTGAGCGCGAGCAGCGTCAGCAGCGTCGAGCGGGCGTTGAGGTAGCGCTCGCGGTCGGCGAGGTCTGCATGGGTCAGCAGCACCTGCGCGCTCAGCACGCCGTGGTGGCTCAGCTGGCTTTCGTACATGTGCGCCAGTCCCATCTGGCCGACGGCGGCGGCGGCCTGCAGCTCCGGCAGTTCGGTGGGCCGGCTGGCCCAACCGAGCCGCTTCATGCCCTCGGCGATGGCGCCGCTGGACACCATCACCAGCTCGCGCCCCTGGCCGCTCAAGCCGGCCAGTTGCCGACACCAGTTGCCGATGGCTGCGGCGTCGATGCCGCGGCCCTCGTCGGTGACGAGGCTCGAGCCGACCTTGACGACGATGCGGCGGGCGCCTTTCAGGATCTCTGGGTTCATGGCGAGATGGGACGGAACGCGGCCCGGCTCATTCGACGGGCGGCCCATCGAAGCGGGGGTCGACCACCTCCGGCGGCGGCGCCTTGACGGAGGCGACATGCTCGAAGCAGGCGCGCACCAGCGGCTCCAGACCCTCCCGTGCCAACGCCGAGACCTCGAACACCGGGCCCTTCCACTTCAGCCGCTTGACGATGTCCTTGACGCGGGCGGCCCGCTCCTCCGCCGGCACCATGTCGAGCTTGTTGAGCACCAGCCAGCGCGGTTTGGCGTAAAGGTCCTCGCTGTACTTCTTGAGCTCGGCCACGATCGCCTTGGCCTGCGCCACCGGGTCGACGCCGTCGTCGAAGGGCGCGATGTCGATCAGATGCAGCAGCAGCCGCGTGCGCTGCAGGTGGCGCAGGAACTGGTGGCCGAGCCCCGCCCCTTCGGCCGCGCCCTCGATGAGGCCCGGGATGTCGGCGACGACGAAGCTCTGCTCCGGCCCCACCCGCACCACGCCGAGGTTGGGGTGCAGCGTGGTGAAGGGGTATTCGGCGATCTTCGGCCTGGCGTTCGAGATGGCCGCGATCAACGTCGACTTGCCGGCGTTCGGCATGCCGAGCAGGCCGACGTCGGCCAGCACGCGCAGCTCCAGCTTCAGCTTCTTCTGCTCACCCGGCCAGCCCAGCGTGCGCTGGCGCGGCGCCCGGTTGGTGCTGGACTTGAAATGCAGGTTGCCGAAGCCGCCGTCGCCACCCTTGGCAATGAGCACCTTCTCGTCGGGCTCGAGCAGTTCGGCGATCACCTCGCCGGTCTCGGCATCCGAGATGATGGTGCCCACCGGCATGCGCAGCACGATGTCGTCGGCCGCCGCGCCGAACTGGTCCGACCCGCGCCCCTGCTCGCCGTTGCGGGCCTCGTGCCGGCGCGCGTAGCGGTAGTCGATGAGCGTGTTGAGGTTGAGGTCCGCCACCGCCCACACGCTGCCGCCACGGCCGCCATCGCCTCCGTTGGGGCCGCCGAAGGGGATGAACTTCTCGCGACGGAAGCTCACGCAGCCGGCGCCGCCGTTGCCCGCGGCAACGTCGATCGTGACCTCGTCGACGAACTTCATGGTGAAAGCATGGTAGCGATGGCGACAAAGCAAAAGCCCCGGCGAGGCCGGGGCTTGAGCACGATCACCGCACGCGGTGGTCGTGGGCCGGTCAGACCGGGGTGACCGACACGGTGTGGCGGTTCTTCTCGCCCTTGACGGCGTAGCTGACCTGGCCGTCGACCAGCGCGAACAGCGTGTGGTCCTTGCCCAGACCGACATTGGTGCCGGGGTGGAACTTGGTGCCGCGCTGGCGCACGAGGATCGAACCGGCGGAAATGACCTGGCCGCCGTAGACCTTCACGCCCAGCATCTTGGGCTGGGAATCACGGCCGTTCCGGGTGGAACCGCCGCCTTTTTTCTGTGCCATGGTGGTGAACTCCTGGGCTGGGAAAAGCGAACCGGATCAGCCGCCGATGGCGCCAATCTCGATCTCGGTGTAGGTCTGGCGATGACCCTGGCTCTTCTTGTAGTGCTTGCGGCGGCGCATCTTGAAGATGCGCACCTTGTCGTGCTTGCCATGGGCGACCACGGTCGCCCTCACGCTTGCGCCGGACACCAGGGGCGCGCCCACCGTCAGCGCCGAGCCGTCGTGGACGGCCAGCACCTGATCGAGCACGATTTCCTGGCCCACGTCCGCAGCAATCTGTTCTACCTTGATCTTCTCGCCGGCAGCAACCTTGTATTGCTTGCCACCGGTTTTTATGACCGCGTACATAAGGACCCTTCCATCTGAATCGTGCGGTGACCCGGCCGGACCGACCGGGCACCGCGCCCGCCCGGCGTGCGCCGGACCCACCGCGGCGCCTGGCGGCACCTCGGCGCGGCTGGCGAACGGGTCGCCAAGCCACCGTCTCCCACCCACCGACCAGCCGTCGTGCGGCGCGGTCGGCATCGCCGACTCCACGCAAGACGCGGTGAGCCGGCAAGGCGAAAGCCCTCGATTGTAGCAGGCCGGGCGGGCGGCGCACCATCGGCGTCGAATGCAGCGGCCCAGCCGCACCGCAGCCCGCTCGGCCTTCCCGAGCAGCGATGGCCCGCTTCCTATAATTCTGGGTTCCACCGCCGCCGTACGCCTTCGTGCCCCCTGCCCTTTCGACGCCACAGCAGGCGAGCCCCCTGATCCGACGGCCGCCGACATGCTGCAGGTGGACGAGGTCATCCGCCGGCGCCTGCATTCGCAGGTGGCGCTGGTGAACCAGATCTCCGAGTACATCGTCGGCGCCGGGGGCAAGCGCATCCGCCCGCGGCTGGTGCTGCTGTTCGCGGGAGCCCTCGGCGTCGAGGGGCCGCACAAGCACGAACTGGCCGCCATCGTCGAGTTCATCCACACCGCCACGCTGCTGCACGACGACGTGGTGGACGAGTCGTCGCTGCGGCGCGGCCGCAAGACCGCGAATGCGCTGTTCGGCAACGCGGCGAGCGTGCTCGTCGGCGACTTCCTGTACTCGCGCGCCTTCCAGATGATGGTCGGGCTGAACCGGCTGCGGGTGCTCGACGTGCTGGCCGATGCCACCAACGTCATCGCCGAGGGCGAGGTCCTGCAGTTGATGAACATGCACGACCCGGACCTGAGCGTCGACGACTACCTGCGCGTCATCCGCTACAAGACCGCCAAGCTGTTCGAGGCCAGCGCGCGCCTGGGCGCGGTGCTCGCGCACGCGGCGCCGGCGGTGGAAGAGGCCTGTGCCACGTATGGCCGTGCGCTGGGCACCGCCTTCCAACTGGTCGACGACCTGCTCGACTACGAAGGCGCGACGCAGGAACTGGGCAAGAACATCGGCGACGACCTGCGCGAAGGAAAGCCGACCCTGCCGCTGCTGCTGGCGATGTCGCGCGGCAGCGAGCCCGAGCGGCAGCTCATCCGCCACGCCATCGAGCAGGGCGAAGTCGAACGACTGCCCGACATCGTGACGATCGTGCGCCGCACCGGCGCGCTCGAGGCCACGCGCCACGCCGCGCGGGCCGAGGCGGAGCAGGCGCGTGCCGCACTCGACCTGCTGCCCACCTCGCCGCAGCGGGACGCTTTGCTATACTTATGTGTTCAGTCGGTCGAGCGGTCTTCTTGAGTCCGCCCGACCCACGCGGGGTGTAGCTTAGCCTGGTAGAGCGCTACGTTCGGGACGTAGAGGCCGGAGGTTCGAATCCTCTCACCCCGACCAGACATGGAAAGACGGGCCGCAGCATGCGGCCCGTTCTCTTTGCGGCGGTCACCTGGGTACAGCCGTTGCCATTCGTCCTTGGACGACGCCCACCTGCGCGTCGAGAAGGACCGATATGCAAGCCAAACTCCGCCTTTCGCTGCTCTGCGTCGCATTCGCCGCGGCACCCCTGACCGCGCTGGCAGCCGATGCGCCGGCCGGCGGCCTCACCCGCAGCGAGGCCCGTGACCTCAAGACCCAGTCGGACAGCCAGTACAAGGCGCGCAAGCACGTCGCCGAAGCCAACCGCGACCTGAACAAGGGCGACTGCGAGGTGGCGGCCGACGGGAAACTCGAGCGCGCCTGCAAGCGCGACGCCGACGCCGCCGCGAAGCAGGAGAAGACCGAGGCCAAGGTCATCCGGGAAGCACAGCGGGACGCGATCAAGGCCAACCGGGCCAACTGACCGCTCCGACGTTCCGCAGGTCGACGGCGGCCCAGCCGCCAACTTGTCGACACCGAGCCACGTCGCCCGGTAACCACGGGTGTCCGCCGGGCTGGCGGGCGCGGGGCGCGCGTTACAGTGCGGCGCTGCCTGTTTTATGGGCAGATTCCCTCGCGCGCACCCACCTGTGGACACCACCTTGGCGGACACCCCGTCTTCCACGCTTTCCGGCGTGGCGCGGGTGCTCGTCCATGCCGGACGCCTGAATCCCCGCACCGCGGAGGACCTGGCCAAGAGCGCCAAGGAACGCCGCATCGGCTTCGTCCCGGCCGCCATCGCGGCTGGCGCGCTGTCGTCCGCCGACCTGGCGCACACGCTGAGCGCCGCCCTGGCCCTGCCGCTGCTCGACCTGACGGCGGTGGACCTGCAACGGCTGCCGCGCAACGTCATCGATCCGAAGCTGGCGGTCCAGTACCAGCTCATCGTGCTGGGCAAGCGCGGCAACCGGCTCTTCCTCGGCGGCGCCGACCCCACGGACCAGGAAGCGCTGGAGCGCGTCAAGTTCGCCACCCAGCTGGCGCCGGAATGGGTGGTGGTCGAGCACGACAAGCTGGCCAAGCTGCTGGAGGGCCAGACCACCTCGGCCAACGAGGCGCTGGAGTCGATCGCCGCGACCGACTTCGACTTCGACGTCACCGACGAGGACCCGACGGCGGCCGAGAACAACGAGGTCGTCGCCGAGGTGGAGGACGCGCCGGTGGTGCGCTTCCTGCACAAGATGCTGGTCGACGCGATCAACGCACGCGCCTCCGACCTGCACTTCGAGCCCTACGAATACCACTACCGGGTGCGATTCCGCATCGACGGTGAACTGCGCGAGATCACACAGCCGCCGATCGCGATCAAGGACAAGCTGGCCTCGCGCATCAAGGTCATCAGCCGCCTGGACATCTCCGAGAAGCGCGTGCCGCAGGACGGCCGCATGAAGCTGAAGTTCGGCCAGAAGGCGATCGACTTCCGGGTCAGCACGCTGCCCACGCTCTTCGGCGAGAAGATCGTGATCCGGATCCTGGACCCCTCGTCGGCCAAACTCGGCATCGAGGCGCTGGGCTACGAGAAGATCGAAAAGGACCGGCTGCTGCACGCCATCCAGCGGCCCTACGGGATGATCCTGGTCACCGGTCCGACCGGTTCGGGCAAGACCGTGTCGCTCTACACCTGCCTGAACATCCTCAACCAGCCGGGCGTGAACATCGCCACGGTCGAGGACCCCGCGGAAATCAACCTGCCGGGCATCAACCAGGTCAACGTCAACGACAAGGCCGGACTGACCTTCGCCGCGGCACTGAAGTCGTTCCTGCGCCAGGACCCGGACATCATCATGGTCGGCGAGATCCGCGACCTGGAGACCGCCGACATCGCCATCAAGGCGGCGCAAACGGGCCACCTGGTGATGTCCACGCTGCACACCAACGACGCCCCGACGACGCTGACCCGGCTGCTCAACATGGGCGTCGCGCCGTTCAACATCGCCTCCAGCGTGCTGCTCATCACCGCCCAGCGGCTGGCCCGCCGGCTGTGTGAAAACTGCAAGGTCCCGGCCGACTATCCGCGCGAAGCGCTCAAGCGGGCGGGTTTTCGTGACGAAGACCTCGACGGGACCTGGAAGCCGTACCGGGCCGTCGGTTGCTCGTCGTGCAACAACGGCTACAAGGGCCGGGTGGGCCTGTACCAGGTGATGCCGATCACGGAGCCGATCCAACGCATCATCCTCAGCGAGGGCACCGCGTTGGACATCGCCAAGCAGGCGCAGGCCGAGGGCGTGCGCGACCTTCGGCAGAGCGGGCTGATCAAGGTGCGTGGCGGCATGACCACGCTGGAAGAGGTCATCACCGTGACCAACGAGTAGTCAAGCAGTCAACGCGAAGGCAATCAGTTCTATGGCCACCGCCACCGCCACCGCCCGCAACGGCCGCCTCTCCGGCGGCGTGAAGGAATTCGTCTTCGAGTGGGAAGGCCGGGACAAGAACGGCAAGATCGTCCGCGGCGAGATGCGCTCCGGCGGCGAGGCGGCGGTCAGCGCCAGCCTGCGGCGCCAGGGCATCCTGGTCACCAAGTGCAAGAAGCGGCGCGTCAGCGGCGGCCGCGCGGTGAAGCAGAAGGACATCGCCGTCTTCACCCGTCAGCTCGCGACCATGATGAAGGCCGGGGTGCCGCTGCTGCAGGCCTTCGACATCGTCGCCCGCGGCGCGACCAACCCCAAGCTGACGCGGCTGCTCAACGACATCCGCTCCGACGTGGAGACGGGCACCAGCCTGTCCGCCGCGTTCCGCAAGCATCCCCTGCACTTCGACGCCCTGTACTGCAACCTGGTCGAGGCCGGCGAGGCCGGCGGCATCCTGGAGGCGCTGCTCGACCGGCTCGCGCTGTACCAGGAAAAGACGATGGCGCTGAAGCAGAAGATCAAGTCGGCGCTGATCTACCCGGTGGCGGTGATGGTGGTCGCCTTCATCGTGCTGACGGTGATCATGCTGTTCGTGATCCCGGCCTTCAAGGACGTGTTCAAGTCCTTCGGCGCCGATCTGCCCGCGCCGACCCTGATGGTCATCGCGATGTCCGAGTTCTTCGTCAGCTACTGGTGGCTGATCTTCGGCGTGCTGGGGGGCGGCATCTACTTCTTCCTGCAGGCCTGGAAGCGCTCCGAGAAGATGCAGATGGCGATGGACCGGCTGCTGCTGCGCATCCCGGTGTTCGGCGACCTGATCAACAAGTCGGTGATCGCGCGCTGGACGCGCACCCTGTCCACGATGTTCGCCGCCGGCGTGCCGCTGGTCGAGGCGCTCGACTCGGTGGGCGGGGCCTCGGGCAACGCGGTGTACGCCGAGGCCACCGAGAAGATCCAGAAGGACGTCTCCACCGGTTCGGCGCTGACCACGTCGATGCAGTCGGCCGGTGTCTTCCCGACCATGGTGCTGCAGATGACCTCGATCGGCGAGGAATCGGGCTCGCTGGACCACATGCTGGGCAAGGCGGCCGAGTTCTACGAGGACGAGGTCGACGAGATGGTCAAGGGCCTGTCCAGCCTGATGGAGCCCTTCATCATCGTCATCCTCGGCGTGCTGATCGGCGGCATCGTGGTGTCGATGTACCTGCCCATCTTCAAGCTCGGGGCGGTGGTCTGAGGGGTGGTGGGCAGCGCCGCCACCGTCGACCCGCTGGTCGCGACGCTGCTGTCGCCCTGGCTGCTCGCCCTCTACGGGCTGTGCGTCGGCAGCTTCCTCAACGTCGTCGCCCACCGGCTGCCGCGAATGATGGAGCGCCAGTGGTGGCGCGACGTGGCGGCCCAACTGGCCGATGCCGAGGGGTATCGGCGGGTGTTCGGCCTGCCGGCGCCGAAGCCGGTCACCGCCACCGCCAGTGAGCTGGAGGGCCGCCTGCAGGGCTTGCCGGCGCTGGGCCTGGCCAAGCCCGCCTCGCGCTGCCCGCATTGCAGCCGGCCGGTGCGCTGGCACGAGAACATCCCGCTGCTCGGCTGGCTGACGCTCAAAGGGCGCTGCGCCGGCTGCGGGGCCGCCATCGGCCTGCGCTACCCGCTGCTGGAACTGCTCACCGCGGCGCTGTTCGCCGGCGCCGGGCTGCGCTTCGGCGCCCAGCCCGCGGTGCTGCTGTGGTGCGGCTTCGCCGCGGCGCTGGTCGCGCTGTCGGCCATCGACTGGGACACCACCGTGCTGCCCGATTCGCTGACGCTGCCGCTGGCCTGGGCCGGCCTGGTCGGCAGCGCGCTGGGCTGGCTGCCGCTGCCGCTGACCGATGCCCTGTGGGGCGCGGTGGCGGGTTACCTCTCCCTCTGGTCGGTGTACTGGCTGTTCAAGCTCACCACCGGCAAGGAAGGCATGGGCTATGGCGACTTCAAGCTCATGGCCGCGCTCGGCGCCTGGCTCGGCTGGACGATGATCGTGCCGGTGCTGCTCGGTGCCTCGGTCATCGGTGCGGTGGTCGGCATCGCGATGAAGGCCAAGGCCTCGCTTCGCGAGGGCCGCTACGTCCCCTTCGGCCCGTTCCTGGCCGGCGCCGGGCTGGTCGTCATGCTGGCCGGGCCGCAGCGGGTGATGGGCTGGCTGGGCTGGTGAGATGGACGTCGCCGCGGCGCCACGGCGCCCGATCCGCATCGGCCTGACCGGCGGCATCGGCAGCGGCAAGAGCACGGTGGCCGCCATGCTGGAAAGCCTGGGCGCGGTGCTGATCGACGCGGACGCGCTGTCCCGCGCGCTCACCGCGCCCGGTGGCCGGGCGCTGCCGGCCATCGCGCAGGCCTTCGGGCCGGAGATGCTGGCGGCCGATGGCGGGATGGACCGCCACCGCATGCGGGCGCTCGTGTTCGCCGACGACGCCCAACGCAAACGCCTGGAGGCCATCCTCCACCCGCTCATCGGCGAGGAGACCGCCGCCCGCGAGGCCGCCGCCGCCCACCATCCGCGGGTCTACGACGTGCCGCTGCTGACCGAGTCGGCACACTGGCGCGACAGGGTCGACCGGGTGCTGGTGGTCGACTGCCCGGAGGAACGGCAGGTCGAACGGGTGGTGCGGCGTTCGGGCTGGACCCGCGAGGCGGTGCTCGCCGTCATCAACCGCCAGGCCACCCGGGCCGAACGGCGCGCCATCGCCGACGCGGTGATCGTCAACGACGGGCTGGACCTCGAGGGCCTGCGGGCCGAGGTGCGTGCGCTGTGGGCCGCGTGGCACGCCGGCCCCGCGGTGGGCCGATCGGCGCCCTGACCACGGCGGGTCCCGGCCCCGTCCGGCCGAAACGGGCGCGACCCCTGTGGAACAATGGTCCGCACCTGCCGCCGCCGAGCCACGAGGACCGCCTTGGTGCTGTACGAATACCCTTTCAACGAGAGCATCCGCACGATGCTGCGGCTGGAGCACCTGTTCGGCCGCCTCGGCACGCTCATCGCGCGCGAGGCCGCGGTGGACCACCACTTCGCCCTGGCCACCATCTTCGAGATCATGGACGTCGCCTCGCGGGCCGACCTGAAGTCGGACCTGCTGAAGGAACTGGACAAGCACAAGGCCCAGTTCGCCGCCTACCGCGGCAACCCGGCGATCTCCGAGGCCGCGCTGGACCAGGTGCTCGGCCGCCTGGACCGCGCCTTCCACGGCCTGAACGAACTGCACGGCAAGGCCGGGCAGGCGCTGACGGCCAACGAGTGGCTGATGAGCATCCGCAGCCGCATCAGCATCCCCGGCGGCACCTGCGAGTTCGACCTGCCGGCCTACTACGCCTGGCAGCAACGTGAGCCGGCACGCCGCCGCGCCGACCTGCTGCAGTGGGTCGCGACGCTGTCGCCGCTCGGCGATGCGCTGACCGCCCTGCTCGCCCTGCTGCGCGACAGCGGCGTGGCGCAGAAGTCGGTGGCGCCGCAGGGTGTCTACCAGCAGTCGCTGCCGGCCGGCCGCAGCTACCAGCTGCTGCGCGTGCGGGTGCCGGCCGACACCGAGCTGGTGCCGGAGATCAGCGGCCATCGCCTGATGGTCGCCATCCGCTTCATGCGACAGGACGCGGACGGGCGGCTGAAGCCGGCGGCCGAGGACGTCAGCTTCGAGCTGACGCTGTGCAGCTGACCATGGCGCCGACCAAGCCGGCGCCGGTGGTGCCCTGCCCGCAATGCGGTCAGCCCAGCCGCTTCGCGCCGGACAACCGCTGGCGCCCCTTCTGCAGCGAGCGCTGCCGCAGCATCGACCTCGGCGCCTGGGCCAGCGAGAGCTACCGCGTCCCCGCCTCGCCGCCCGACCCGACGGAGTCCGGGCGCCACGACGAACCGCCCGAACGCAGCCACTGACGCCGCGGGCGCCAGGCCGCTCAGGCCGGCGGCCGCCCTGCCACGGTGCGCCGTGCACCGTTCGACCACCATGCCGCGCAGCCGGCGGGCACCGACCCGCCGGCGACGAGCAGCGCGCCGTGCCGGTACAGGTCGGCGGTGAGCAGCGCCGTGCCGGGCTGCAGCAGCCACACCGCCCCGGCTCGGTCTGCCCACAGCACCCGGGTGTCCGACCCTTCGAGCGCCGCCAGCAACACGAGCGGCGCGGCGCCGGGCCGCAGCACCACCGTGAGCGGTCCGCCCTCGGCCGGCGGCCGCGCCGCCAGCAACGCCGCCAGCGACGTCACCAGGGCCAGGGCCCACGCGGTGGCGCCCGCGCCCGGCCGCGCCCGCCGGCGCTTGGCCAGCCCGATGGCCATCGGCAGCAGGCCGAACATCGCCAGCCACGCCAGGTCCCAGGCCAGCGGCCGGGGACTGTCCATGCGCACCCGGTGCAGGCCCAGCCACCAGTGCGACAGCAGCGCATCGGCGACGTGCCAGGCGCCGAAGCCGATGAGAAACGCCGGCCCCAGCGGCAGCCGCTGGGCGAGCGCCGCGCGGTGCCGCCACAGCCCGGCCAGCGCGATGGCCGCCAGGCCGTACATCGCCAGGTGGAACAGGCCGTCGGCCAGCAACTGCAGCCGCAGGTCGGCGAAACGGCCGCCCTGCACCGCCGACAGCAGGTGGTGCCACTGCAGCACCTGGTGCAGCAGGATGCCGTCGAAGAAACCGCCGAACGCGACCCCGAGCAAGGCCGCCGCACGCAGCAGCGACCGGTGGGACGGGCTGGCGGGCGGGTTGAAAGGGGAGGTCATGGGCGAGGGAGCCGAGGCAGGTGGCCCGGCCGCGGCAAGCGGCGTGCAGGGCCTGAAGGCGGGCGCCGATCCTGCTAGCAAGCGGGTCGGCGGGGTAAGCCCGAGCGGCCCCTGGGTTCGCGCGGGCGCCGGTCGCACGATCGGCGGCAATCCGCTACGCTGGGTGCCCACGGGCCGTCTGCTGATCGAGCTGGCGGGTGCCCGCGGCCGGCGTGGACACCGCAGCATCGGAGGCGCGATGAGAAGGACCGTGCTCTACAGCAGCCCGTCGGCACAGCGGCCGGCGGTGCCCGTGGCGCCGAAGGCGCCGACCCGCGACGACGGTCCGGCGCGCCGGAGCTCGGCGCCCGACCCGGCGAACGGCGGCTCGTCAGCCCGGCCACCCGGCCGCCTGCGCCGGCTCTGGCGGCATCCCCGGCGCGGCCCGCTGGTGTCGGGGACGCTGTTCGGCGCCCTGCTGGCCACCGCCGTCTGGTTGGCCGCCGCACCGCCGGTCGCGCGCTCGCTGACGCAGGAGGACATCGACGCGGCCGTCCTGCACACCCTCAACACCAAACGCCTGCCGTCGAAGGAAGCGAAGGCGGCCGCGGCGATCGCCCCGTCCGTGGTGCGCGTGATCGCGCTGGGCGAACCCGACGCGAAGGGGCAGCAGGAGGAACTGGGCACCGGCTCCGGCGTGGTGCTGGTCGAGGACGGCACCATCCTGACCAACCTGCACGTCGCCGCCCAGGCGCCGCGGCTCAAGGTGGTGTTCCACGACGGCCATGTCTCCGACGCGCGCATGACCGGCAGCCAGCCGGAGAACGACCTCGCCGTCATCCGCGCCAGCAGCCTGCCCGACGACCTGAAGCCGGCGACGATGCGCTCCACCGCAGACCTGCAGCCCGGCGACATGGTGGTGGCCACCGGCTTCCCCTTCGGCATCGGCCCCAGCGTCAGCGCCGGCGTCGTCTCCGGCCTCAAGCGCGAGTTCCGCTCGCCGGCGGGCGAGAAGGTATTGACCAACCTGATCCAGTTCGACGCCGCGGCCAACCCGGGCAGCTCCGGCGGCCCCCTGGTCACCGAGGACGGCGAGGTGGTGGGCATCGTCACCGCCATCCTCAACCCGAGCAAGCAGGGTGTCTTCGTCGGCATCGGCTTCGCGGTGCCGATCGAGAACGCCGCCGGCGCGGTCGGCCTGTCTCCCTTCTGAAGGACCTGAGATGACGGAAATGCGGCATGAGGAAGTGGCCGAGCGCATGCAGCGCGTGCTCTACGAGGTCAAGCGGGTGGTGGTCGGACAGGACCACTTCCTCGAGCGGGTGCTGGTGGCGCTGCTGGCGCAGGGCCACCTGCTGGTCGAGGGCGTGCCCGGCCTGGCCAAGACGCTGACGGTGAAGACGCTGTCGCGGGTGCTGTCGGGCCAGTTCAAGCGCATCCAGTTCACGCCCGACCTGGTGCCGGCCGACCTCATCGGCACCCGGCTCTACAACCAGAAGAGCGGCGACTTCAGCACCTCGCTGGGCCCGGTGTTCACCCACCTGCTGCTGGCCGACGAGATCAACCGCGCGCCGGCCAAGGTGCAGAGCGCGCTGCTGGAGGTGATGCAGGAGTACCAGGTCACCATCGCCGGCGAGACCCACCCGGTGCCGCGGCCCTTCCTCGTCATGGCCACGCAGAACCCGATCGAGACCGAGGGCACCTACCCGCTGCCCGAGGCCCAGGTCGACCGCTTCATGATGAAGATCGTCGTCGGCTACCCCACCGAGGAGGAGGAGTTCGTCATCGTCGACCGCGTCGCCGGCGCGCCGGTGGACGTGGCGCGGGTGATCGACATGGACGACCTGGCCGTGCTGCAGCGGCAGGTGCGCAAGGCCTACGTCGACCCCTCGCTGATGACCTACGCCGTCAAGCTGGTGGCGGCCACCCGGGAGCCGGCGCGCTACGGCCTGCCGGACCTGGCCCGCTACATCAGCTACGGCGCCAGCCCGCGCGCCACCATCAACCTGATCGAAGGGGGGCGGGCGCTGGCGCTGCTGCGCGGCCGGCCCTACGTGCTGCCCGAGGACGTGACCGACCTCGCCGCCGACGTGCTGCGCCACCGGCTGGTGCTGTCGTACGAGGCGCTGGCCGAGAACCTGTCCGCCGACCACGTCGTGCGCAAGGTGCTGGAAAAAGTGCCCGCGCCCGACAAGCCGCTGCAAACCCATGTTCAGGTCGAAACGGCGGCCTGAGCCCGCACCGGCCTCGGCCCTGCCGGCGGCTGCGCAGGCAGAGCAACTGCTCGGCCGGCTGGAGTGGACGGTGCTCAAGCGCCTGTCCGGCCTGCTGGAGGGCGAGTACCGCACCCTCTTCCGTGGCAACGGCCTGGACCTCGCGGACCTGCGCGAGTACCAGCTGCACGACGACGTGCGCCACATCGACTGGAACGTCACCGCCCGGCTGCAGCAGCCGCACGTGCGCCAGTTCCAGCAGGACCGCGAGCTGGCGGCCTGGTTCCTGGTCGACGTCAGCGCGTCGATCGACTTCGGCAGCGGCGCGCAGCGCAAGCAGGACGTGCTGCTCGGCTTCATCGCGGTGGTCGCCCGGCTGCTCGCCGGTCACGGCAACCGCGTCGGCCTGGTGGTCTACGACCGCGACATCGAGGCGGTGCTGCCGCCCAAGAGCGGCCGCGCCCAGGTGCTGCAGCTGCTGCACCTGCTGATGAACCGGCCGGAGCGCCCGCCGCCGGCCCGGCGACGCCGTGGCGAGCCGCCGCCCCGCGGCACCGACCTCGCCCCGCTGTTGCTGCGCGCGGGCGGCCTGCTGCAGCGGCGCTCGCTGGTCTTCCTGGTGTCCGACTTCCAGAGCGGCCCCGGCTGGACCGAGCCGCTCGGCCGGCTGGCGCAGCGGCACGAGGTGCTGGCGGTGCGGCTGTCCGACCCGCTGGAGCGCTCGCTGCCCTCGCTCGGCCTGGTGCTGCTGCAGGACGCGGAGACCGGCGAGCAGACGCTGGTCGACACCGCCGACAAGCGCTTCCGCCGCCGCTTCGAGGACGCGGTGGCACGGCGCGAGGCCGAACTGCAGCTGGCCTTCGCCGACGCTGGCGTCGACGCCTTCGAGCTGGCCACCGACGACGACCTGCTGCTCGCGCTGCGGCGCTTCATGGCGCTGCGCCGGCTGCGCCAGCGTCGTGCCGGCGCCATGCGCACCGCCTGATGCGCCGCCTGATGCCCACCGCCCATTTCCCGACCGACAGACCGAGGGCGCCACGATGACCTTCCTCTGGCCCGAACTGCTGTGGACCCTGGCGGCGCTGCCGCTGCTGGTGGCGCTGTACCTGTGGTTGCTGTCGCGGCGCAAGAAGGCCGCGGTGCGCTACTCCGGCCTGGCGCTGGTGCGGGAGGCGCAGGGCCGCGGCGGCGCCTGGCGCCGGCATCTGCCGCCGCTGCTGCTGCTGCTGGCGCTGGCCGCCCTGCTGCTGGCCACCGCGCGGCCCAGCGTCAAGCTGACCCTGCCGTCGCAGCAGCGCATGGTGATCCTGTCGATGGACGTCTCGGGCAGCATGCGCGCCACCGACGTCAAGCCCAACCGCATGTTGGCGATGCAGGCGGCGGCGCGCGAATTCGTGCAGGCGCAGCCGGCGTCCACCCGCATCGGCATCGTCACCTTCGCCGGCACCGCGGCGCTGGTGCAGCCGCCGACGTTCACCAAGGACGACCTGATGGCGGCCATCGACCGCTTCAACTTCCAGCGCGGCACGGCGGTGGGCAGCGGCATCCTGGTCTCGCTGCAGACCATCTTCCCGGACATGGACTTCGAGCTGCTGCGCAGCGACCCGCGGCGCTCGGCCAGTTCCGGCGGCGGCCGGCCGATCGACCTCAACCCGGGCAGCGGCACCAAGCCGCCGCCCCCGCCCGTGCCGCCGGGCTCCTACGGCTCGGCGGTCATCGTGCTGCTGACCGACGGCCAGACCACCACCGGCCCCAACCCCATCGAGGCCGCGCGCATGGCCGCCGAACGCGGCGTGCGCGTCTACACCGTCGGCGTCGGCACCGACAACGGCGAGACGCTGACCGGCGACGGCTGGTCGATGCGGGTGCGCCTGGACGAGGCCTCGCTCAAGCAGATCGCCAACACCACCGGCGGCGAGTACTACTACGCCGGCACCGCGCCCGACCTGCAGAAGGTCTACCAGACGCTGCACTCCAAGCTGTCGCTGGAGACGCGCGAGACCGAGGTGTCCGCGCTGCTGGCGGCCGCCGCCGCCGTGCTGCTGGTGCTGTCGGCCGGGCTGTCGCTGCTCTGGTTCCACAGGGTGAGCTGAGCGTCAAGACACCGTTCTGGTAAGCCCGACCATCGGCGGCAGTGCGGCCACTTTGGCGACGAGATCGCGCATGCTGCGGGTCGCGGTTTTCGTCCGAATGCTGGCCACCTGCGTCCTGATGGTCGACACCGCGACGCCGTTCTGCTTCGCAATGTCGTGAGGCGATAAGCCAGAGCACAGCATCGTCAGCACGCGGGTCTCTGACGGCGTTAGGCCATTGCACCGTGCAAACCAGTCGACGGCCAGCGGCTGAACGGGTCGGCGACGGCCGAGGATTAACAGCGCCAACCGGTCGTCGGCACCGAATTCCTGATTGATGGGCACCACACTGGCAATCACCGATCGATCGCCCTCCTCGGCACATACCACTTGCCGGTACGAGCTTGCCAACGCCGCCGCGAGTCGACGACCAAGGCCCGGCTGCGCACTCTTCACACGCAGAACATGCACCCCGTTGTCCCGGTCCAGGCAGATGGGCCCTGCGTCCAAGCTGAGCCGAGCCACCCGGTTCATGTGAACAACAACACCTTTCACGTTCACCAGTAGCATCGGCAAGTCGACTTCATCGAGCATCGCTTCCAGCAGTTGGATCGATGGACGTTGACGTAGATCGTCCGCCGAAGATTCAGGCTGCCGATCGGCCCATGCCGGCGCCGAACGGGTACCGGCATGGACGTTGCGTTCAAAGGTTATGTGCATGTCGTCGATCACAGCGTTCGCCGAAGTGAACGGGCGAAATGCACCTTATCCCGATGCGCACGGCCGCGCCTCCACCGTTGGCGCTAAGACGATTCCGCTACCAATGGAGGATGTCTGACGATGTCAAACCTGGTCGACTGGGGCTCGAAACTCCAACGAGTGCTGATGGTGGACGACCACGTCATGATCCTGCAGGCAATCAGGTCCTCGCTTCTGGAGTCGGCTCCTGGCCTGGAAATCGACATGGCGTCGAGTTTTGGGAAGGCACTGCAGGCGGTCGGCGAAAAGACCTACGAGCTGGTGATCCTCGATTGGCATCTGCCCGATGGCAAGGGCGTCGATACCGTTCGCCAACTTCATGACTCGGGTTGCACCGCAAGGGTAGTGATCCTTTCGGGTGATGCCTCCACCGAAAGAATACTTCTGGCGCTCCAGGCAGGAGCGGCCGGCTTCATACCGAAGACCTACGACATGGCTTTGCTGGCGGCAGCGCTCGGCGTCGTGATTCACGGCGGCGTATTCCTTCCGCCAGAAGTGCTGGGGCATGCCGGCAGGCTGCCCGCGGCCACAGATGCCCGCGCCATCGGCGACCCGATCGCTAATCCCTTGAAGCAAGCAGATCCGCAGCACGCGTCTGCGAAACGCGGCGCCAGTGCCACCGAACCTGCTGCGGCCGCGTTGGTCGAGCTGGACGCGCGGTTTCCATCGCTGACCGGACGCCAATTGGCTGTATTCCGGGCAGCGATGCGCGGACTCAGCAACAAGCTGATCGCCCGTGAACTGGGCATTGCAGAGTCGACCGTCAAAACGCATTTGTCGGCTGTGTTCGCCAGCCTCAACGTGTCCAACCGGACGCAGGCCGTGTTGCTCGCTTCCCGGGAGGGCTTTCGTGTGGCTTGACCGAGGTCTAAGAACATTGTTCGATCAATGGCTCCATTCCGCAAACGCACCCGGCCCAGACCTGGGCGGCGACATTTCCGCCCTAGAGGAACAGGTTGCTCACGAGAAGCTGCGGCTGATCGTCGACCAGGCCCGAAGGGTCCGGTGGTCCATCCTGCTGCTGGACCTGTACATCGTGTGGCTGATGGCGGATATCGGACAGGGCTGGATCGCCGCCGTGATGGTGGCCTTGCACCAGGCCATGCACATGTGGCGCTGGAGCATTCCCCGCCGCTACCTCGCACGTGGAGGCTCCGCCCTTCAGACCGAGCGACACCTGGAGGTGGTGACATCGCTGACCGGCGTGGTGCGCGGGTTGATCGCGGTTCCTCTCTTCCTGCAACCTGTCGGCATCACCCACTACATCTGCACCACTGTGCTGGTCGGGCAGATGGCAGGCGCCACCGGCTCCATGGTGGGACTGACCCGAGGTTTCGCCTTATGGGCGGCCGCGATGAGCGTGCCGACGATCATCGGTTGGCTGCTGCAGGGCACCTCCCAAACCGTCCCCATCGGCTTGCTGATGGTCTTGCTGATGGCGGCGCTGGTCGCGGTGGTCAGGGAGGGTGCCGGCACCATGCACAAGGTCCTGTCGCTGCGCCGGCAGATGGAATCCATCGCCGAATCGCTGCGCCATGAGCGGGATCGGGCGGAAGAGGCCAGCCGCGCCAAGACCCGTTTCTTCGCTGCGGCCAATCACGACCTGCGACAGCCGCTTCAAGCCCTCCGATACCAGGTGGCGCAGCTTCAACGGTGGGCGCGCAGCCCGCCGGTGAACCCGAAGGTGGTAGATCTTGGTGAGACGTTGGCGCAGTCGTTGGACGACAGCGAGAAATTGCTGGAGGGACTGCTCGACATCTCGCGCCTGGATGCGGGATCGGTGCCGGTTCGGCTCCGATCGCTGGACGTTGCCTCCGTCGTCGAGGCCGTCCGCATGCAGTTCGCGGCGCAGGCGGTTGCGGCAGGGCTGGATCTTGAGACCTGGGTCGAGACAACGTCCGCTGACGAGAAGCGCGCCACGCTGTGGGTGAACGCCGATCGGGATCACCTGCTGCGGATTCTCGGCAACCTGGTCGGCAACGCATTGAAGTTCACCACCGCCGGACAGGTGCGGGTCCGGGCAGGGCTTGAAATGGGGCACGTCGAGCTGTCCGAGGCGCCCGCTGCCGGTGACGTCGGTGACGCGGCGCCCCGCATCGTCTTCAGCGTCGAAGACACCGGGCCGGGGATTGCTGACGAGGAACTGCCGCGCATCTTTGAAGAGTTCTACCAGGTCGGCAACCAGGCGCGGGACCGCCATCAAGGCCTGGGGCTTGGCCTTTCCATCGTGCGACGACTGGTGCATCGCATGGAGGGCACGGTGTCGGTCCAAAGCACCGTGGGCGCGGGGACAACCTTCCGTGTGTTGTTGCCAGTCGCCACGCAACCCCCCAGTGAACTGCAGCTCCCGCCGACGACGGCTGAAGGGGTCGCAGCCGACGCCTTGGATGCGCGAGTCCTGGTGGTTGACGACGATCCCATGTTGCTCCGTTCCCTTTCCGGGCTGCTTAACGACCTCGGCTGCGACGTGCGATCCGCCATCGACGGGACCGACGCCGTCGCCCATGTCGAGGCCGGCTTTAGGCCCGAGATCCTCCTGCTTGACCACCGTTTGACCGAAGAGACGGGGCTGGAAGTGCTCGACAGGCTCCGGCAGCGGCTGGACGAGGTGCCGGCGATCCTGCTGACAGGCGACACCACGCCGCAGTTGGAGCAAGGCGCCGACGATGGCCGGTTCCTTGTGCTGCACAAGCCGGTGAGCCCGTCCCGCCTCGTGGCGCTGGTGCGCGCCACCATCGGCGTGGAGCGCGAGGATCACCCACGGTCCTCGCAGCCATGAAGGCCTGACATGACCTCCACGCGACACGTCCCCGCTCACTGGCTCTCTCGAGGCGTGGAGGTTCTGCTTGACGACAGCAGACACCTCGACCTGACCCGGCCAATCGACGTGCTGATCGTCGGTAGCGGTTACGGCGGATCGGTCGCGGCGGCGCGTTTATCTGCCATGGCGGCGGCGGACACGACGCAACGGCTGCGCGTGGTGGTGCTCGAGCGTGGCGATGAGTTTTTGCCGGGCGCCTTCCCCGACCGGTTCGAGCAACTGATCCCCCAGACTCGCATTGAGCGGCCGTTGAAGCAGGGGCAGGCCATTGATGAGGCGCAGCAGGGCCTTGATCACGCCTTGTTCGACATTCGCCTGAGCGATGAGGTCACAGCCATCGTTGGCAACGGCCTGGGCGGTGGGTCGTTGATCAATGCCGGCGTTGTGGAGCGTCCAGAGGCAGCCGTTTTCGACCGTGACCTCTGGCCGACCGCTTTGCGTACTCCCGCTCGCGCCGGCGATGCGACGGCCTTGGACGGGGCGTTCGCCTCGGTGGAGCGCATGCTGGGTGCCGGGCCCTTCGTGCCGACGCCTGCCAAGTCCAGCGCATTGGTCGATGACCTTGACCCGTTGTCCCGGGCCGCCGGTGCAACGCCACGCGTTCGCCCACCGAACGTTGCCGTCACGCAAGGCACGCCTCAGCCTGCACCGGTGCCGCTCACACTGCCTAACTCGGCGGGCGTCCGGCAGGCGCCTTGCACGCGGTGCGGCAACTGCATCACCGGTTGCAACTTCGCCGCCAAGAACACCCTGCCCATGAACTACCTCGCCCTTGCCTGGCAGCAGGGGGCAGAGCTGTACACCGGCGCCACGGTGCTGGCGGTCGAGCCTTCGTCGACAGACGAGCCCGGGTGGGTGGTCACTCTGCGCCGAACGCATGACCGGCGCGAGCGCGATGTCCCCGGCAGCGTGCACCGGTTGACGGCCCGCCGCGTGGTGCTGTGCGCCGGCACCTTCGGCACGCCCCAGATCCTTCACCAGTCACTGTCCACAGAGGCCGGTCGACGCGCCTTGGGGCACCTCGATCCGGGCAGCGGCGGGCAACTCGGCAAGGGCGTGTCCTGCAATGGCGACGGCATCGCGGCCATTCACGCCCAGGCCCGTGAGATGGAAGTCGGCAGCCAGGGCACGGATCCCTTGCGGTCGGGATCGGGTCGCGCCACAGTTGGTCCGACCGCGACCGGCATGATCGACCTGCGCACCCGGCGGAGCCTGAGCGACCGGCGAAGCCTGAGGGACCGCTTCATCATCCAGGACGGCGCCGTGCCGTACCCGTTCGCCCGCCTGTTCGAGGAGGCCGTGACGACCTTCTCCGCGGCGCATGCCACCGCCGATTGGAACATGCGGGGCGAAACGGATGCCGCGATCGACGACCCGCTGGCATTGAACTCACACAAGCAGCAACGCACCCAGTTCCTGCTGCTGATGGGCCACGATGACGCAGGCTGGCACATGCAGTTCACCTCTTCGGCCACGCGGGCCGGCGATGGGAGGCACACCGTTGCCCTGACCCGCGTCAGCCTGGCGCCCCGCCAAGAAGAGCCAAGCTTCAAGACCGAACGCTGCCGCCAGGCCGATGTCGACAAAGTGGTGAGCGCGTTGGCCCGTGGGCGCTTCGGTGGACGGTATGTACCCAATCCCCTGTGGTCGCCGGCGCCCGCCGACCTGCTGGATGCCACCAAGTCCAGTCAACAGCTGCCGTCAGGCGAGAAGGCTGTGGCGCCGGTGCTCGCCGAGCGTTCGGTCACCGTCCATCCACTGGGCGGGTGCCGCATGGCCGATTCCGCAGAACGTGGCGTCGTCAACTCGATCGGACAAGTCTTCTCCTCCGCGGTCGGCACGGACGTGCACGACAGCCTCGTCGTGCTGGACGGCTCCATCGTGCCGACCTCGCTGGGCATCAACCCCTTGCTGACCATTGCGGCACTGGCCGATCGAGCCTGCGATGCATTGGCGCAGACCTGGGGCCTCACGCAACAGGCCAATCCGCCCGCGAAGCCGCCTCCCCAGTTGCCGCCGCCGGTCGCACCGTTGCCTTGGCGGCGGGTGCCCACCGCGGTTCGTTTCCGTGAATCGATGACCGGTGGACTGCAACTCACGGTGGACCCCGTGCCGGCTTGGACGGACGCCCCCTCCGCAAACGTTCGCCGAGACGTGCGGGCCACCCTCACCGTCAGCGCCGAGGTTGACGACCTGGAGGACTTGCTGCGAGACCCTCGGCACGCAGTCAGCCGTGCCACGGCCGAACTCGATCTGCTGTGGTTCACCGCCTCCTTGCCGACACCGGATGCGCAACGACGTGAGACGGCCCGGGTCAAAGTGGCCATCCCGACGGTGAGCGTGACCTTGCTGGAGCCACTGCCATCAAACCGGGAGGAAAGGGTATGGCGCGCCATGCGGCACTGGCTGCACAGCCGAGGGCGCGCGGAGCTTCACGACTGGATCGTTCAGCAGGGCCTGAGGCGCCGAGCGCTGCGCCTTCTCCTATGGATGCTTAGCCTGGAAAGCCGCAGCGCTCGACAGTCCATACTTTTCGCTGTGGAGAAGCTGCCGCTGCCGCCTTTCCTGGGCCGGTCGCTTCAGAAAACCCTGGTCGGCCTGTTGAAGGTGGCGAGCCACCATGGCGAGGCCCGGGTACTGCGCTATGACCTCGGAACGGTGGCACCGCCGGCAGGCGTGGCGTGGCCATTCTCCGGGCCCGTGCGCATCCTTACGGCCAAGCGGGTGCACTACGGTGATGGTCCTGGCTACCGCCAGCGCCCCAGCACGGGCGCGCTCGATCCGTGGCTGCCCCCGCGCGTGCCTACCCACTTCTGGCGGGCGCTGCACGAGTTGCACGTGCTGGTGATCGCCGAGGGTTCGCAGGGCGAGGCCATCTCGGCCGACGACTGGCCGGTGGATCAGTGGCCGGCGGACATCAGGCGCCAGGACTGGCGTGTGCTCGGTCGCGGCACGTGGACGGTGAACAACCTGCCGCTGCTCACCACCGACATGCCGCAGCTCAGGGACCATGCCACGCTGGCCGATGCATGGGTGGACACCGCGTCGCTGGCGGCCTTCGTCGCGCGCTGCTTCCTCCAATCGTCTTTCTGGCGACTGCGGCTGCCTCACTACCCGACGCCGCTACCCAGCGCGCCCAACCCCCTGCCCAACGACTACACGCTGGGGGCCGACCAGACGCTGGGTCCGCTGCCAGGGCAGACGCTCGACACGGTCACAGGCCGCTATGTAGAGGCCGACTGGCCCGGCGTGCGAATCACCCGGACGTTCGTGCCCATGGTCAAGGACAGGCCGGTCAAGATCGCGCTGACGCGCTTTGAGCCACAGGCAGTGCCTGCGTCGATGCCTCGGTCAGCCGTCCTGCTCATCCATGCCTTCGTCACCTCGGGGTACATGTTCGCTACGCCCAGAGCGCCGACCAACGCCGTGCAGGCGCTGACGGCGGCGGGCTTCGACATTTGGGTCGTCGACCTGCGCACGAGCGTGGCGCTGCCCTCCAGTCACCAGGACTGGGACTTCGATGTGCTGGGCCGGGAGGACGTGCCCGCTGCGGTGCGCCATGTCTTCGAGGCAAGCGGCAATCGCCCCATCCACGTCGTGGCGCAGTGCATGGGGTCGGCCGTCTTCAACATGGCGGTGCTGGGCGGCCATCTGCGCGACAGTGGCGGGAAATCGATGGTGGCCTCTTCGGTGCAGGTACAGGTGTCCATGGACATCGTCCCCAGCTATCCGAACCACCTCAAATCGACACTCCTTCACGCCATGGAATGGGCACTGGGGGTGGAGCAGGTCGACGTGGTGGCCGACACCCGCACCTTGACCGCCCGGCGCCGAGGTGCCGCGGTGGTCGACCGGCTGCTATGGAGCTGGCCGGTCAACGATGTCGACGCCATGCGCATGCGCGACAACCGGCTCAACCTGCCCCGACAGGACGAGGTGCCTGGCATGCGCCGCATCAGCGCCCTCTACGGCCGCATCCTGTCCTGGGACAACGTCGGCGACGATGTCCGGCGTCACTTGCCGGAGCTGTTTCGCCATGCCAGCATGCGGGCGATTCGCCATCTCATGCGAATGGAACGCGCCGGACGGCTGGTCAATTTCCATGGCGAGGACGTCTATGTCCACGACGACAAGATCGCCGCCCACTACGACTTCCCCGTGCTGTTCGTCCATGGTCCGTTCGCCACGACGTTCGCGCAGGGCACCACACGGCGATCGAAGATCCGCCTCGATCGGCTACAGCCGGCGTATCCCCATTGCCGGCTGGTGCTCCGACAGCGCCGCGGGACCCGGGGCATAACGCCGCCACGCCCGTGGGGGGCATTTCGACCTGTGGGTGAGCGAGGACGCCCCGCAGTTCTTCGACGCCTTGGTCCAGTTTCTCCGGGCGCCGACGGGAACGCCTGCCCTCGGCACCGCTGCGCCGCCGTCAAAGCAACAAAGGCGACTGCCCTCATGGCTGCGCATCGGCAGGTGGCAGCCCGGTCAAGACGCACAGCACGGGCTCCTGCGCTTGTCGTTCGCCTGGCCGTTCGCGGAACACGGCGGAGCCTGGTGCCAGGTGGTTGCGGTCGGCGTCAGCGGCGCGGCCGTCCACCCGAGCGTCCAGTTCGAAGTGCTGAAGGACTGGACGAACATCGACCTGCTCTACGGAGCGGGCACATTGGAAGTCCAGCTGCCGGCTCGCCTACAACACTGGTGGATCTGCGTCGTCTGCCGGGAATCGGCCGCGGCCTTGTTTCCTGGAACCAACGACATCGAAAAAGGTACTGGACACGCCGTCTGGTGGGACTGCCTCGATCCGACCAGTCCCACTATGGGCCCGCATCTCGCCAAGGACCAGGGGCCGCATTTGGGCGTGGCCGGGGCTGGTCAACACCGCTTACCCAAGTTCGGCAACGTCGGCAGCACCTTCAACAAGATCCTGGGACCGAGAACTCTGCCGAGGTTCTTCGATGCAGAGGTTAGAACCAGCTCTTCCGGCACCCGCGGCGGACTCCATCCCGACTACCTGCGGGCCTTCCAAAGCCGGCACCATCATCCCGTCGGCAGCGTCCGCCTTAACGCGCGGGCATTCCGACAGCTGTCACGGCAGAACGACGTGCGGCTGCTCATCGGTTCCTGCCGTTACCAAGCCAGCGGCTTCGAGCAGCAGCACGCTGACCGGGTGCTGGCGCGCATCGTCCTCCAGGCGCCGGACGCGCAGAACGCCACGTTGTTGGACGGCCTTGATGCCGCCTTGCTGCTGGGCGACTTGGTCTACGCCGATGCCACCTACGGCCTGATGGACACCCCCCACCGCCGCCCGGCTGCGCGCCCAATACGCCGACCTGTGGTGCGGCTCCGCAGGCGCCCTCGCCAGCCGGGTGCCGACCTGGCTGTGCGTGGACGACCACGAGATCCGCGACGACTGGTTCAATGGACTGCGCAACGGGCGTGACGATTCCGCGAACGACACCCTGCGCCGAGAAGCCGCCTTCGGCTGCCTGATGGCTGGCCTGGGCGGCGGCGTCGCCGCCGACCGGTTCTGGTACTCGTTCGAGACCTCGGGTTTCCGCTTCGCCGTCCTCGACCTGAGGACCGAGCGCATGCCGCCGGGAGGCCGCATCTGGTCGCGGACGCAGCGCGACTGGTTCCAGAGCTGGCTCGCTGCGTCCGCGGACCACATCAAGGAAGGACGACCATTGTTCGTGGCCGGTTCCATTCCGGTGTTTCCGTTCAACGACGGGGCAGGCTCGGCAGAGGATCTGGGGCGCGGCGATGGTTGGAGCGCCTACCCCGACAGCCTTGCCGAGTTCTTCTCGCTTCTGCTGAAGGCGAAGGTGCCCCGCTTGGTGCTGCTGGCCGGCAACCCGCACCTGTCTCATGTGGCACAGGGCACCCTGGCAGATGCGGGGCATTCGATGTCCGTGGTCAGCGTCGTCGCGTCGGCGCTCAACGCGCCCTTGCCCAGTATGGGCACACCGCGAGGAGCGATTCAGGCGTCCTTGCGACCAGCGCCCGGTAGCGAGCCCGGCTCCGGCCCCCGCTTGTCCTACACAACCAGAACGCAGAGCGACGAGGACTGCGCCTGCGTGGTCGAGGTGGCCGGAGCCAGCGATGGCACCTGGACCTTGGTCGCGAGCTTTGTAGGCCTGGACGGCACACCTCCGGGCGACTTGACGGCCGTGGGCATGACCACGCTGGTGTTTTAGCGGAGCCGTTCCCCCTCCCGCGTAAGTCACGGCGCTTTTTGACCCGACCCGGACTGGACTTCATCCCCGACATTGGCGATGCCGTCGGCGCGATGCGCTCGCTGGCAGCACTGTCCTGGCGCTGCTCGATGAGCCGGAGGGCCTCGCCTGGTCCTGCAGGCCTTCTCGGACTCGCCTTGCGCCACAGGCGCAAGGGTGAACCCGACGACAGGCGCCCCTCTTGAACCGGCGCCCGGGTCCCCTATAATCCGCTTGCTAGCACTCAGCTACGGCGAGTGCTAACAGTGCCGGACCGGCAGCGCCGGGTCCAGGTGCTGAAGCATTTCGCCCAGCCGCCTCGGCCGGGCGCACCCCACGAGCCAACCCGCAAGGAGATGCGATGAAACTTCGTCCGTTGCACGATCGCGTGATCGTCAAGCGCCTGGAACAGGAAACCAAGACCGCCTCGGGCATCGTGATCCCCGACAACGCCGCCGAGAAGCCGGACCAGGGCGAAGTGCTGGCCGTCGGCCCGGGCAAGCGCAGCGAAAAGGGCGACTTCATCGCCCTGAACATCAAGGTCGGTGACCGCGTCCTGTTCGGCAAGTACAGCGGCCAGACCGTCAAGGTCGATGGCGACGAACTGCTCGTGATGCGCGAGGAAGACCTCTTCGCCGTCGTCGAGAAGTAATCGCAACAGAACTCGAATCCCCGGAGAACTCACATGGCAGCTAAAGAAGTCGTATTCGGCGGTGACGCCCGCGCCCGCCTCGTCGAAGGCGTGAACATCCTGGCCAACGCGGTCAAGGTCACGCTGGGCCCCAAGGGCCGCAACGTGGTGCTGGAGCGCTCGTTCGGCGCCCCCACCGTCACCAAGGACGGTGTCTCGGTCGCCAAGGAGATCGAGCTCAAGGACAAGCTGCAGAACATGGGCGCGCAGATGGTCAAGGAAGTCGCTTCCCGGACCAGCGACAACGCCGGTGACGGCACCACCACCGCCACCGTGCTGGCCCAGGCCATCGTGCGCGAGGGCTTCAAGTACGTGGCCGCCGGCCTGAACCCGATGGACCTGAAGCGCGGCATCGACAAGGCCGTCGTGGCGCTGGTCGAGCAGCTGAAGGCCCAGAGCAAGCCCACCACCACCTCCAAGGAGATCGCGCAGGTCGGCACCATCTCGGCCAACAGCGACGACTCCATCGGCCAGATCATCGCCGAGGCGATGGACAAGGTCGGCAAGGAAGGCGTGATCACCGTTGAGGACGGCAAGAGCCTGAACAACGAGCTCGACGTCGTCGAGGGCATGCAGTTCGACCGCGGCTACCTGTCTCCGTACTTCATCAACAACCCGGACAAGCAGTCGGCCATCCTGGACAACCCGTTTGTCCTGCTGTTCGACAAGAAAATCAGCAACATCCGCGACCTGCTGCCCACGCTGGAGCAGGTGGCCAAGGCCGGCCGGCCGCTGCTGATCATCGCCGAGGAAGTCGAAGGCGAGGCGCTGGCCACCCTGGTGGTCAACACCATCCGCGGCATCCTGAAGGTCGTCGCCGTCAAGGCCCCGGGCTTCGGTGACCGCCGCAAGGCCATGCTCGAGGACATCGCCATCCTGACCGGCGGCAAGGTCATCGCCGAGGAGGTCGGCCTGACGCTGGAGAAGGTGCAGCTGTCCGACCTGGGCCAGGCCAAGCGCGTCGAGGTGGGCAAGGAGAACACCACCATCATCGACGGCGCCGGTGCCGCCGCCGACATCGAAGCGCGGGTCAAGCAGATCCGCGTGCAGATCGAGGAAGCCACCAGCGACTACGACCGCGAGAAGCTGCAGGAGCGCGTGGCCAAGCTGGCCGGCGGCGTGGCGGTGATCAAGGTCGGTGCCGCCACCGAAGTCGAGATGAAGGAAAAGAAGGCGCGTGTCGAAGACGCCCTGCACGCCACGCGTGCCGCGGTGGAAGAAGGCATCGTCGCCGGCGGTGGTGTCGCGCTGCTGCGTGCCAAGCAGGCCGTGGGCGAGATCAAGGGCGACAACGCCGACCAGGACGCGGGCATCCGCCTGGTGCTGAAGGCCATCGAAGCGCCCCTGCGCGAGATCGTCTACAACGCCGGCGGCGAAGCCTCGGTGGTCGTCAACGCGGTGCTGGCCGGCAAGGGCAACTACGGCTTCAACGCGGCCAACGACACCTACGGCGACATGATCGAGATGGGCATCCTGGACCCGACCAAGGTGACCCGCACCGCGCTGCAGAACGCCGCGTCGGTGGCCTCGCTCATCCTGACGACCGAGGCCATGGTCGCCGAGGCGCCGAAGGAAGACGCCCCGGCCATGCCGGGCGGCGGCGGCATGGGTGGCATGGGCGGCATGGGCATGGACATGTGATCGTCCGTGGCCGGGCCTCGTGCCCAGCCTCCGAAAGGGCCGCAGCGATGCGGCCCTTTTTCTTTGCCTTTTCTTCTGCGCATTTGTCGGCAGGACCGGGGGCCTTTTCAGGGGATCGGGGCGTCGGCCCGACAGGAAAATTCCCGGTTCATGCCCAGCGAAACGCCACACCCCGCCCTCCTCGCCTTCATCGAGGCGGAACTGCAGCAGACACCGCCCATGGTGGAGGACATGCTGAGGCGCACGGCGGACGCCATCCCGGCCGCGCTGGCCCGGCAGACGCCGGGCGAACGCCAGCAGTCGATGGAGCTGACCGAAGCGCTGCGCCGCCACGGCGCCGCGCTGGTCGGGCGCTACGTCGAGGCGCTGCGCGAGCAGGCGCTGCGGGCGGCCGGCTGCGAGTCGACGCCGGCGCAGGGCGCGCCCCGGGCGGCGACGCTCGAGCTGGTCGACGAGGACGCGGTGGCGGCCGAAGTGCAGCTGTCGCGCACCGTCGAGGCCATCGCCAGCGTCGCCGAGTACGAGGTGCGCGAGCTGCGCACCTACACCGCCGCGCTGGTCGGCGACGTCGACGTGGCGCAGGAGACGAACCCCTTCCGGCCGGACGCCCATGCACGGGCGCTGCAGGCGCTGGCCAACGCGCTGCCGCTGTCGCCGGCGCATCGGCTGCTGCTCATGCGTCAGGCCGCCTTCCCGCTGGCGCAGGCGCTGCGTCGCGCCTATGCCGCGGCCACCAGCCGGCTGGAAGCCGCGGGCGTGGAGCCCGGCGCCTACCGCACCATCGTGCTGAACGCCGGCACCCGCACCCGCTGGGACGCCGGTCTGCGGCCCAACACCAACCTGCAGGTGCTGCGCGACAGCCTGCCGATGCCGCTGGACCCGGCGCCCGCCCCAGCGGCCAGCGCCGCGCCGGCCAGTGCCCCCGGCCGCCGACCCCCGCCAGATCGAACTGCTCGGCCGCCTCTTCGACAGCCTGCTGCGCGACGGGAAGCTGCGGCAACCGGTGCAATGGCTGGTCTCCCGACTGCAGTCGGCCGCGTTGCGCCTGCTGCTGAACGAACCGACGCTGCTCGACGGCTACCACCACCCGCTGTGGCAGTTCCTCGACCGTGCGGCCTTCCTGCTCGACCGGTCGCCGGCGGCGCAGGCGCACCTCACCTCGCTGGTCGACAACTTGGTCGCCGAGCCGCGGCAGGATGAGCGGCGCTACCAATGGGCGCTGGAGCGGCTGACCGCACTCGAGCGCCACCAGTTCGAGCAGCGCCGGCAGCAGTTCGCGCCGTCGCTGGCCGAGCTCGAACGCACCGAAGCCGGCCTCGCCCCGCCTCGCGACGCGGTGCCGACCACGCTCGACGTCGGCAACCTGCTCACGGTGCCGGCCGACCTGCTCGACACCCCCGGCGCGCACGGCGACGCCACCGAGGCCGAGCGCTGGCTGCAAGCGCAGCGCCCGGGCGACTGGTGCCGCTTCTTCCTGCAGGGCGAGTGGCGCGCGCTGCAGGCCATCGGCAGCGGTCCGCGCGGCGAACTGTGGCTCTACGCCGGCGACGACGGCCGGCCGTGGTGCCTGCGCCGCGGCGCGCTGCAGCGGCTGCGCGCCGAAGGGCTGGCGAAGGCGCTGCTGCCGCGCTCGCTGCTCGAACGCGCCGCCCGCCGGGTGCTCAAGGACCTGGCACCGCTGGCCGAATAGGGCCGTCCGGCCTCAGGCCCGGGGCTGGGCATGGGCCCAGCCGTGCAGCAGCACCGCGGCGTCGTCGACGCCCTGCCGCTTCAACGCCGAGAACAGCGTGACGCCGATGTCGGCCTGCCCGCCGGCCAGCGCCCCCAGCCGGTCGCCGGCGGTGCGCAAGGCGGCATCGGCCTCGCGCCGGTTCAGCTTGTCGGCCTTGGTCAGCAGCACCAGCAGCTTGACCTCGCCGGTGCCCGCCCGCGGCGCGACGAAGTCCAGCAGCTGGTCGTCGAGGTCGGTGAAGCCCAGGCGCGAATCGACCATCAGCACCACGCCCGACAGGCTGCGACGGATCTCCAGGTAGCGCGCCATCACCTCCTGCCAGCGCAGCTTGGCGCTGCGCTCCACCGCGGCGTAGCCGTAACCCGGCAGGTCGGCGAACAGCGCGTCGGCGGCGTCCTTGGGGCCGAGTTCGAAGAGGTTGATGTGCTGCGTGCGGCCCGGTGTCTTCGACGCGAAGGCCAGCCGCCTCTGCTGCGCCAGCGTGTTGATGGCGGTGGACTTGCCGGCGTTGGAGCGGCCGACGAAGGCGATCTCCGGCAGCTCGGTGGGCGGCAGCTGGTCCAGCCGGCTGGCGGTGGTGAGGAAACGGGCGGTGTGGGTCCAGCCGAGGGCGGTCCTGGCATCGACGCTGGGCACCGGGGCGGAAGGGTCTGCGGGGGCGACCGAAGGGTCGCGGGCGTCGGTGCTCATGGGCCATTGTAAAATCGGTGGGTTTTCCCTCTCGCGGCACCTCACCCCATGACGGCTTCCCCGATCCGCCTCGCGAACCTTCACGCGGTGGCCCTGGCCTTCTGCCTTGCCCTCCCCTGCCATGGCCGCGGAGAACGCTCCCGCACCCAAGATCGACCTGGCCCGCGGCCAGGCCATCGCCACGCAGGTCTGCGCGTCCTGCCATGCCTTCGACGGTGGCCGCGGCTCGCCGGCCCAGCCCATCATCGCCGGCCAGCACGCCGACTACCTGGTCAAGCAACTCGTCGAGTACAAGACCGACAAGCGCAAGAACCCGATCATGAAGGGCTTCGCCTCGGCGCTGTCCGAGGAGGACATGCGCAACGTCGCCGCCTTCTACGCCAGCAAGTCGGCCAAGCCCGGCTTCGCCAAGAACAAGGAACTGGTGGCCCTGGGCGAGAAGATCTACCGCGGCGGCGTCGCCGAGAAGGCGGTGCCCGCCTGCGCCGGCTGCCACAGCCCCACCGGCGCCGGCATCCCGGTGCAGTACCCGCGCATCGGCGGCCAGCACGGCGACTACACGCAGGCCCAGCTCACCGCCTTCCGCAGCGGCGCGCGCGCCAACAACCTGCCGATGCAGCAGATCGCCGCCCGACTGAGCGACAAGGAGATCCAGGCGGTCTCCGACTACATCGCCGGGCTGCGATAGGCCCGCCGCAGGGTCCGGCTTGGTCCGGCCCGGATAATCCTGCGATGTCCGCCAGCCTCCTGAGCCGCCCTGCCGACGCCCGCCGTGCGCGCGCCTGGCGCGACGCGCTCGAACTGCTGGCGTCGATGCGCTTCGCCATCGCGCTGCTCACCGTCATCTGCATCGCCTCGGTGATCGGCACCGTGGTGCAGCAGCAGCAGCCCACCGCCAACTACGTCAACCAGTTCGGTCCCTTCTGGGCCGAGCTGTTCGGCCGGGTCGGGCTGTACACCGTCTACAGCACCTGGTGGTTCCTGCTGATCCTGGCCTTCCTGGTCGCCTCGACCAGCCTGTGCATCGCGCGCAACGCGCCGAAGATCGCCGCCGACCTGCGCTCGACCAAGGAACGCCTGCGCGAGCAGGCGCTGCAGGCCTTCCACCACAAGGCGCAGGGCCGGCTGGCCGAAGACCGCGACAGCGCCTTCCAGCGCGTGAGCACGCTGCTGCAGTCCGCCGGCTGGCGCCCCAGGGTGCATCAGCGCCCGCACGGCGTGATGATCGCGGCGCGCAAGGGCGCGGCCAACAAGGTGGGCTACCTCGCCGCCCATTCGGCCATCGTGCTGATCTGCCTGGGCGGCCTGGTCGATGGCGACCTGGTGGTGCGCGCGCAGATGTGGTGGCAGGACAAGAGCGTCTTCACCGGCGGTGGCCTGCTGCGCGACGTGCCGGCCCAGCACCGCCTGGGCGCCGACAACCCGACCTTCCGCGCCAACCTGCTGGTGCCCGAGGGCGCGCGTGCCGGGGTGGCGGTGATCAACCAGCCGCGCGGGGTGGTGCTGCAGGAGCTGCCCTTCGACATCGAGCTGACGAAGTTCATCGTCGAGTACTCACGACACGGGCATGCCCAAGCTGTTCGCCAGCCAGGTCGTCATCCACGACCGCGAGACCGGCGAGCGCAAGGCGGCCACCGTGAAGGTCAACGAGCCGGCCTTCCACCGCGGCATCGCCATCTACCAGAGCAGCTTCGACGACGGCGGCTCCAGCGTCACCCTGCGGGCGCTGCCGCTGAACGGCGCCGGCGCGCCGTTCGAGGTCAAGGGCACCGTGGGCGGCAGCACCGAGCCGGAAGGCGGGCGCCGACCAGACGCTGACGCTCGAATTCAGCGGCCTGCGTGTCATCAACGTGGAGAACCTCGGCGGCAGCGGCGCCGGCGCCCCGGGCTCGACCGACGTGCGCCGGGTCGACTCTGGCCAGCGCGCTGGGCGATCACCTCGGCTCGGGCGCCAAGTCGAACAAGCCGAAGACGCTGCGCAACGTCGGCCCGTCGGTGAACTACAAGCTGCGCGACGCCGCCGGCCAGGCGCGCGAATTCCACAACTTCATGCTGCCGGTGGAGGTGGACGGCCAGCGCGCCCTCTTCGCCGGCGTGCGCGACAGCCCCGACCAGAGCTTCCGCTACCTGCGCATCCCGGCCGATTTTTGCGACACCGGCGCGCTCGGACGGCTGACGGCGGCTGCGCCACTGCCCTGGCCGACGGCGCCCTGCGCGACCAGGCGGTGCAGCGCTACGTGCGCCGTGCGGCGCCCGCCGACCGGCCGGAGATGGCCGAGCAGCTGCGCGCCACCGCCGACGGCGCGCTGGCGCTGTTCGCCAGCGCCGTGCCGACCGGCGACGGGGCGACCCAGCCGCGTGGGGGGCTGCAGGCGCTGGCCGACTTCCTCAAAGCACCGTGCCCGAGGCCGAACGCAGCCGCATCTCCGAGGAATGCTGCTGCGGGTGCTCAGCAGGCAACCTGCTCGAACTGGCGCAACTGTCGCGCGACCGACGCTGGCCTGCCGCCGCTGCCCGCCGACAGGGCCGCGGGCCTTCATGACGCAGTCAGTGATCTCGCTGTCCGACGGCTTCCACTACCCAGCGCCGCTGCTGCTGTCGCTGACCGGCTTCGACCAGGTGCGGGCCAGCGTCTTCCAGGTCGCGCGCGCGCGGGCCAAGACCCTGGTCTACCTGGGCGCGGTGCTGCTCATCATCGGCGTCTTCGCGATGCTGTATGTGCGGGAACGCCGGCTGTGGGTCTGGCTCGAAGACGGTCATGGCGGCGGCAACCGCGCGCCACCAGTAACGCTGTCGAGCCCCCGCCGCACCGGGGACACCGACCGCGAGTTCGAGCGGCTGCAGCGAACGGTGCTGGGCACCGCCGCCACGCCGACGCCCGCGCCGGCCGCCTGACGAGGCCCCCGATGACCCTGCTCTCCACCCCTCCCCCACGCCGACCGACGGCCGGACGCTGCCGCTGCGCCCGGCGGCCCGCTCGCCGGCCACACACGCTACGACTGGCTCTACGCGCTGCTGGTGGTGGTCGGCGCCGGTTCTCCCTTCGCGCGCTACGGCGCCGCGATGGACGGCTACGAAGAAGGGCATCCTCGCCGGTGCGGTGCCGGTGCTGATCGGCCTGGGCTGGTTCTCGGGGCCGCTGCGCACGCTTTGTCGCTGGCGGTCGGCGCGGCCAGCCTGCTGGCC